>NSII01000032.1 GCA_002737305.1 Synechococcus sp. Baikal-G1 | reverse complement strand
ATGCCCACGTGGATGTACCGGCCCGCATCGCCCACGAACTCATTGACGTTGGTGAGGAAGGCGATCACGTCGTGGCGCACCTCGGCCTCGATCTCGAGGATGCGCTCCACCTGGAAGTTGGCCTTGGCGCGGATCTCCGCCAGGGCTTCGGCGGGGACGCGGCCCAGTTGGCACTGGGCCGCCGTGGCGGCGATCTCCACATCCAGCCAGCTCTGGAACTTGGCCTGCTCGCTCCAGATGCTGCCCATCTCGGGCAGGGTGTAACGCTCAATCAAGGGCCAGCGCCTGGCAACGGCCCGACCAATGTATGGCTCGGGCTGCAGCGCAGGCTTGTTCTGCAGTCGCCCGGGGTCCTTGCTGCGATCCTGGCTCAATTGGGCCAGGGGGCCTCAGCTAATCCGGCTCAGGCGGCGATGGGCGACTTGCCAGTGCCCGTAGGGGCCCCAGCCCTGGTGCCGCACCCAGCAGCTGCCGGGCCGCAACAGTTTCAACCCGTTCCCAACAGGTGCCTAGGCCGGCCGGCTAGGGGGAACGGCCCTTGGGCCCCAGGCACACCGTTCTGGGGTGCCGTGACCTGCTTGCGCCATCTGGGTCCGCCCGAGGTGGGAGGCCATTGTTCAATCGATTGCTGGGCCGGCCGGCGGCTCCAAGGATTTTGTTCGGTTTCGTTTGTGGTTTTATGACGCCAGCTGGCTCACAGGCCCATGGCTCGCAAACAGCGCTTGGATCTGGTGCTGGTAGAGCGGGGGCTGGCCGCCAGCCGCCAGCAGGCCCAGCAGTTGATTCGTGCTGGCCGGGTGCGCAGTTCCGACCAAGTGCTGGATAAGCCGGGCCATGACATCGCCCCTGACCTGCCCCTAGAGGTGGAGCAACCGCCCCGCTTTGTTTCCCGCGGTGGTGAGAAGTTGGTGGCCGCCCTTGAGGCCCTGCCGATCCGGGTTGCGGGGCGGGTCTGCCTCGATGGCGGCATCTCCACGGGCGGCTTTAGCGATTGCCTGTTTCAGCACGGAGCTAGCCGCATCTATGGCATTGATGTGGGTTACGGCCAGACCGCCTGGAGCCTGCGCACCGATGCGCGCCTGGTGCTGCGCGAGCGCACCAACCTGCGCCACCTCAGAGCAGACGACCTCTACGGCCCGGAGGACCCCTGGCCCGACCTGGCCGTGGCCGATCTGTCCTTTATTTCCCTGGGACTGGTGTTGCCGGCCCTGGGGGCCCTCCTGGCCCCGGGCCGCCGCGAGGCCCTGCTGCTGGTTAAGCCCCAGTTCGAAGTGGGCCGCTCCCGGGTGGGTAAGGGCGGCGTTGTGCGCGATCCCGTCGCCCATGTCGATGCGATCGAGGGAGTGATCCGCGCAGGCGCAGCCTTGGGTTGGCAGGGCCTTGGCCTGGTGGCCTCGCCAATCACCGGCCCGGCGGGCAACCATGAGTACCTGCTCTGGCTGGGCAGTGGCCTGGGGAGCGATGAGAATGGGGATGCGGATGGGGATGGGGATGGAGACGGGGATGGGGGGGCTGGGGGCCTTAATGGGCCCCTAATTCGCGCCCTTGTGGCCCAGACCCTTGCCAGCCCCTGATTGCCGGCGATGGTCCCGGCAACCCGCGCCCTAGATCGCGTCGGTGTCCCGGTCACCGGTGCGAATCCGGATCACCGAATCGATGGTGCTGATGAAGATCTTGCCGTCGCCAATTTCGCCGGTGCGGGCCGCATCCTGGATGGCGGTCACCACCGTGTCGACCCGGTCGTCATCAACCACTACTTCAAGTTTCAATTTCTGTAGAAACTCAACGGTGAATTCCGAGCCGCGGTAGCGCTCGACCTGGCCCTTCTGGCGACCAAAACCCCTAACTTCGCTCACGGTCATGCCGACGATGCCGGCGTTGACCAATGCCAGCTTGACATCCTCCAGTTTGAAGGGGCGGATGATGGCCTCGATTTTTTTCATGGATCCGGGGGGCAATCGAAGAAAGTCTCCCAGCAAAA
Organism: Synechococcus sp. Baikal-G1; assembly: GCA_002737305.1. Taxonomy (GTDB): domain Bacteria; phylum Cyanobacteriota; class Cyanobacteriia; order PCC-6307; family Cyanobiaceae; genus BAIKAL-G1. The sequence goes on along the minus strand of NSII01000032.1, from coordinate 19,919 downwards.
CGCCAGGAACGGAAGGGGAGGGCGTGGGGCCCAGGAACGGCCTGGCTCCAGTCCATTAGGCGCCAGTCGCCCGGCACCTGATGTAGCTATAGCTACGGGGAGCCGCCGATGCTGGTGATCTGTGGAAGGAGCCACACCTGGGGCCCTGGCCGCAGGTGCCCATCCCTTGCTGTTTCGGCAGCGGCAGGCAGGGAAAGTTCCCCCTCGGGCCCCGTCCTTGTCAGGGAGCATTGGCCTTCCCGGTCGCTTGGCTAGGAGCTCTGCCGGCTGGCAGGACCGGGCTGGGGTGGCCTGGGGCGGGAGAGCTGGCGGCACCAGCCCAGTCCCTATCGTGGGTGCTGCAGCGATTGATGTCGTCGCTTGCCCCTGGCCCCTGGCCCCCTTGCCCTGCCGTCTTGAACCCGTCCGAGCCCCTCACCCAGACCCCCGCCTACGGCCAACGGGCCATCGCTGGCGCCCAGCTGATCTGCTTTGACAATCCCCGGCCAGGGCGGCCCTATGAGATTGCAATCACCTTTCCCGAATTCACCTGCCTCTGCCCTTTTTCGGGCTATCCGGATTTTGCCACCCTGCGCCTGATTTACCAGCCCGGCCCCCGGGTGATGGAGCTCAAGGCCCTGAAGCTCTACGTCAACAGCTGGCGCGATTGCAGCATCTCCCATGAGGAGGTGTCCAATCGCATCGTTGATGACTGGGTGGCCGCCTGCGCGCCCTCCTGGCTGCAGTTGGAGGCCGATTTTAATCCCCGTGGCAATGTGCATACGGTGATCAAGGTGAGTCAAGGCACGCGACATCCCTGTTGAGGGATTGCAGCTTCCATCTTGCCCCGGCATACAGAAAGGATTAGGGGCTAAGGATTGATTGCTTAGGTTGATTGGGTGGCTAACTATATTTGGTGGGATCAGGCTTTCCCCCAGCCATCTTTGGCCTCCATTGGCTAGCGGATCGAGCCGCAGACGGGGGCCTGGTTGAGGCCGACCCTGGCTCTCCTTGGCATCAGATCGTCTGCTCGGCCTGTTGCAGAGTGCTGATCAGAACGGGAAGTTCCCGGGCAAAGGCGGTGAGGTTGCGGTTGCAGAGCCCGCCCAGGTGCAGGCGACCGTTGGCCGGGTCGCTGATCGCCCAGAGCTGGCGCGTTGCCACCAGGCTCAGCACCCCCCCCACTAGGGCGATGCCAAAGCCTCCGTAGACCAAGGGCACGCCCGGATCGCGCTTGAGCAGGATGCCGCTGGCGGCGAGCACGTTGTCAATCCGTATGGGCAGGCCTTCGATCTCCACCGCTTCGCCCCCGGGCACCAGGCTGGCGATCGGTTTGGCCTCGGCCGAAAAAACCGTGACCGGGCCCTGTTCACTGCTGAGGGAGAGCAATACGGGCTGGCTGCCATCGGGGCGAGTCGGCAGCACGATGCCCCAGATCTGATCGCCCAGTTGGGGGAAGGTCTGCAACGGCAATTCCAGCACCGGGCTGCGTCCCAGTTGCACGCCGATTGCCGCCAGGGTCCAGTCGGCCTGATACAACGTGATCCCCCGAAAGCGCAGGGGGTGGTTGACGCTGATTTCGGTCTGTTTGAGGGTGGCACCATCGGGCCCCTTCAGGGTGAGGGCAGAACGGAATTGTTCCGGCCGGCCAGCCGGATCCCGTTCGATCTGGAACTGGTCCACGGCCACCGTGATCTGGTTGTCGCCGCGGCTATTGAGCAGGTCCAATTGCCGGCCTGGGGCCAGGAATTGTTCCTGGCGGTGGCCCGCCAGCGAGCCCCAGGCGGCGCCCACCATCAGCACCACCAGGCCCGCATGGACGAGTAGGGGCCCCACTCGGCCCGCCACCCCGCGCCGGGCCGCTAGGCGATCGGCCTGGACCTGGAGGGTCCAGCCCTGGCGTTTGAGAAGCTGTTCGAGTTCGCCCAACGTGGCGGCCGGATTGGCGCTGGCAATGGTTTCGGCCAGGGTGAGCTTGCCCAGTTGGCGAGGCGATTTGTAGTCGATCCAGCGCAGGGAGGCCTGCAGGGCGGGCCACTGGCGCCGCCAGCTGCACAGGATCAATGCCAGGCCTAGCCAGGCCAGCAGGGCCAGAAACCAGCCGCTCGAATAGACATGATCCAGCTGCAGGCGCAGTACCGCATCGCCCTTGAATAGGCCCAGCCAGGGCTGGTTGTCATAGAGCTGGTGATAGAGGCCGCTGGGCTCCTTCTGGGGCACCAGGGTGCCGAGGCCACTGCTGATCGCGATCACCAGCAGCAGGCCGATGGCCACCCGCAAGTCGGAGATCACGCCGAGCAGGCGGCCCAATTTGCGCTTGGCGATGTCCAGGAACGTCAGGTCAAACATCAGGGTGGCTTGCGCGTTAGATCCAGTTGGCCAGCAGGGTGAGGGCGCCCGTAATCAGCAGCACCACGCCACTGATCGGCGGCACCCATTGCCCCAATGCCCTGAGGGCCAGCAGGCGGGGCAAGCTTGCTGCCGCCGTACCCGCCAGGAGCAGGGGCATGACCTGGCCGCAGGCAAAGGCGGTGAGAAGCACCACGCCAGCCAGGGGCCGGCCGTTCTGGGCAATCCAGCCCAGCAGTACCGCAAGCACGGGCGTGGTACATGGGGAGGCCGCCAGGCCAAAGGCCAGACCAGCGGCCAGGGGTGCGAGCGCTGGCGGCACCCATTGCCGCCAGCGCTCTGGATCAGGGCCCGCCGGCAGGGGCAGCCGCACCAGCCCCAGCAGGTTGAGGCCCATGACCACGGCTAGCACTGCCACCAGGCTGGGGATGAAGCCGGGAATCTGGCCGTAGAGGCGTCCGAGTAGGCCGCTGGCCAGGCCAAGCACCACGAGCGAGGCAATGATCCCAGCCACAAAACTGAGACTGCGGGGCCAGGCCTTGGCGCCCTGGTCGCCGAAGCCAGCCAGGTAGGCCAGGGTTACGGGCAGCAGGGAGAGGGAGCAGGGGCCCAAGCTGGTGAGTAGGCCGCCGCAAAACACCAGGCCCAAGGTGAGGGGGCCTGGAGCGGCCAGGGAGGTCTGCAGCAGCTCCTCACTGGCTCTGGCCCAGGCGGCCACGGGCAAAAGGCTCATGGCATCAGCCTATCGGTGCATCCCTGCGGCGGCGCTGACTGGAGGGCCTTGGGGCCTCCAGTCCGGCCCCTTCCAGGCTGCAGCGGATCAGGAGGCCTGCGGTTAAGAGGCTCGAGAGCAGGGAATTGCCGCCGTAGCTCACCATCGGCAGGGGCAGGCCCGTGGTGGGCATGGCGCCACTGGCCACGGCGATATTGAGGATCGATTGGCCTAACAGCAAGCTGGTGCAGCCGATGGCGACCAGCCGTTGTTGATTGCTGCGGCAGGAGAGGGCGACGCGCAGCCCCACCAGGCCAAAGAGCAGCAAAAATACCAACATCATGATCGAGCCGACAAACCCGAATTCCTCGGCGAACACCGCATAGATGAAGTCGGTGGACTGGATTGGCAGGTATTGCAGTTTTTGGGTGGAGAGGCCAAAGCCCGAGCCCCAGAGGCCTCCTGAGCCGATCGCCAGCAGGCTCTGCACTAGCTGGTAGCCATCCCCTTGGGCGTCATTCCAGGGGTTGAGGAAGGAGGTGACGCGGATGCGCTGGTAGGTGTTGAGCAGGATGCTGCCGACGCCAACGCTGCCCCCCAGGACCGCTGTGCCCAGCATCGCTGGCAGGGAAATCCCCGAGGCCAGGGCCATCAGCCAGAGCAGCAATCCCGTGAGGGCTGCCGTGCTGAGGTTGGGCTGTTTGAGGATCAGCAGGATGATGCCGCCAAAGACACCCAGCCAGAGCAGCTTTTGATCGACGGAGATCCGGTTCCAGTGGGAGAACAGGGTGGCTCCCTGCAGCACCACAAAGGGTTTAATCAATTCCGAAGGCTGGATCTGGATCGGACCGATCACCAGCCAGCGGCTCGACCCATTCACGGTGCTGCCAGCCACCAGGGTGGCCGCCACCAGCAGACCCGTGATCAGGAGGGCCGGGGCGGCCAGCCGCAACCAACGCCGCAGGTTGAGGCGGATCGCCAGCCAGAGCAGGCCCCAGCTGGCCACCAGCCAGATCGCTTGGCGTTTGAGGTAGTAAGCCGCATCGCCCATCTCCCGCGAGGCCACCCACCAGCTCGCAGACGCCAGCACCAGCAGGCCCACCAGACTCCAGATGGCCACCATGCCCAGCAGCAGCCGGGCTTCGGCCGGCCACTGCCCAAAAGGTAGGGGTAACAGGTTGCGGCGTTGGCCTGGGTTGGGCCCTGGGGCCTGGGTGGCATCCACGGTTGCATCCACGGGTAAGTCCATTCAGACGCTTGGAGTTGGCCGTTGGCCCAGGGCCAGGGCCATAAAAAAGCCCGGCCGGGGCCAGGCAGCTGTCTCCAGCTTGAACGATGAAGGGGGAAGGGGTTTGGCGAACCAGTCTGTTGGTTAACCCTGTCAGTTGGCGATCGCTCAGTTGGCGATCGGTTAGTTGCCGACGTTGACCTGGCGGCGACCGGTGACCAGTTCCACCTTCAGGATCTTGCCGCCCTGCTTCATGATTCGCTGCTGTTCAGCGAACCAGCTTTCATAAGGCACCCACTTGGTGAAGAAGGTGTTTTGCAGTTCCCGTTGGCTCCGAGTTTTTTCAGGGCAGGGAATGCAGGCTGTGATCTTGAACAGGCGCATGGCTAAGGATCCGCAGGGTGTGCCGTTGGCAGGGATCAGTTACCCAGGCCGGAGCTGATGTAGTCGAAGTAGACACCCATTTCGCGACCAGCATCGGGGCCGACCAGCGCTGCGGTGGCTTCCTTCATGGCTTGGATCGATTGCACGGTGGCACCGATGGGCACGCCCAGGGAGTTGTAGGTCTCCTTGAGGCCATTAAGCACCCGCTCATCGAGGATGGAGGTGTCACCGGCCAGCATGGCGTAGGTGGCGTAGCGCAGGTAGTAGTCGAGGTCGCGGATGCAGGCCGCGTAACGACGGGTGGTGTACATGTTGCCACCGGGACGGGTGATGTCCGAGTACAGCAGTGCCTTGGCTACGGCCTCCTTGATGATCGAGGAGGCGTTGGCGCTGATGGTGGTGGCAGCACGAACGCGGAGCTCGCCACTGGCGAAGTACTGCTCGAGACGCCCCATGGAGGAGGTGTCGAGGTACAGGCCTTGGACGTCTGCCTGGTTGATGACGTTGGTGATGGCGTCTTGCATGGAACCTTGAAAGGAGGCGGAGGGGTGAAGGGAAGCAGCCTCAGGAGAGGGCGCCGACGACGTAGTCGAAGTAGAAGCCGGCTTCTTCGGCATCAGCGCCGGTGAGCAGGCTCGTGGACGCAGCCTTCATCTCGCGCACGGCTTCTGCCATGGCCTCGAGGGGGGTGCCGAGGGAGCGGTACATCTCACGGGCACCGATGATGCCGACTTCTTCAATCGGGGTGACATCACCGGCGATGACCCCGTAGGTCACCAGGCGGAGGTAGTAGTCCATGTCCCGCAAACAGGTAGCGGTCATCTCCTCACCGTAGGCATTGCCGCCGGGGGAGATCAGATCGGGACGCTTTTGGAACAGCTGACCGCCGGCCTGCTTGACGATGCGCTCGCGGCTCTCGCTCAAGACCTGGGCCACCCGCAAACGGCGCTGACCGCCACTCACGAAGGACTTGATCTGGTCGAGTTCGCCAGGGCTGAGGTAGCGGGCTTCGGCGTCCGCGTTGATGATCGAGTTGGAGACGATGCTCATGCAGTTCTGCCTCGAAACAAGCGGTCGCCAGAGTGGTGACCGATATCCGGTGGGTTAAGGGTGGCACCCTCGGCTTTGGCCTTGCAAGCTTTGCTTGCTTGACCTGGGTCCGGGGGAGGCGTCAGCAATGCTGTTCGCCGAGTCATTCTGCGCTAAGGAGCCGGAGCGGGAGGTGCCTTGGTAACAGTTCTTCACGGCTGTCTGATTGCTGAAAGTCCTTGGCCCGCAATGCTTTTCGCTGAAATTGTGAATAGGGCTATAGGAAAGGGATTGTCAACAATTCTTGGGCTTGATTGGCCTGTAAAGACATCTTGCAATTCAGCAAATTTTGCCCCGTTGGGCTCAATAACAAAAAACCCAGGCTTTTGGCCTGGGTCTCGAGGCGCTCCCCCCAGTAGGGGACGCCATCGCGGCTAAAGCAGTTGGCGTAGTCGGTACTGCTTTGGAGTTCCTCGATGGCCTTGGCTAGGCCTGGGCTGACTTCGATGGCCAGGACGTGGTGACGCCACCGCCGGGTTGCCAACGGGGGGCGCTCCAGCGGCGGCTGGGTTCCGGGTCGGCCTTGATGCTGCCGGGCCCCTTGGGCACCGCGGGTTGGCTGCTGCTGAACCTCTGGTCGTCGTCGACCACTTGTAGGCTCCAGTCCCCGCGAATCGGAGCCGAGCGGCCGGACAGGTTGCGGGCCGTGAGCTCACCGCTGAAGCGGAAGTTGGCGGGCACGGGCACATCGGGCCGGCTGCCGGGGAGCAGGTCCAAGGCGCTGGTAACGAGCTCCCGCTTCAGGGTCGGCACCCGACGGGTGTTGAGGTCCGAGGGGGTGATGAAGCGCTCGTAGGGGACGGTGTCCTCTCCGAAGGCCGTGGCGTATTCGTTGCTATTGAGCATCGCGTCAACGACGCCATAGAAGCCCTTACGGGCGGCCACGTCGAAGTAGGAATCGATTTCCCAGCGACCAAAGGTGGGCCGGCCCAGCAGGCGGCGGTGCATCACCTCCAGAGCCTTACAGATGTAGAGGCCGCTCCAGTAGCGGCGGCGGAAGGCCTTAGAACGGGCCACCTGGCGCACAAACTCCCGCAGGCTGATGTCGCCGTTTTCGAGCTTGATCTCCTCCACCTTGGTCTGTTCGCCGGCATAGCCGGCGGTGCCGAGCACCTGCACATACACGGCCCGAATCACCCCCTGGGTACTGGATTCGGTGTTGCGCACGCTCGGCTGGCCGCTGCGGCGCGGCAAGGAGTTGCCGCCGGTGGCGATTTGCTGCAGCCGCACCACCTTGGGCCCCACCTTGCGGGGGCTGGAAGCCCGGAATTGGGGGCTGTTCATCTGGCCGGGCTGGCGCATGCCATTGCCCACCAAAATCCGGCGGCTGTCGTAGCCAAACGGGGCCGGACGGGTCGTGACCGACGCTGTCCCGGAGGGGAAGATGGCGCCGTAGGTGAGCGCTAGCGGATCGTTGCCACCGCCGTAGGGGTGCTGGTCGGCGAAGGGGTGGCGGTAGCTGGCGTAGAGGGTGACGTACTGGGGAGCCCCTTCAAACGGGGCGCTGAAGCGGAACAGCTTGCGGTTCGATCCCCAGCCAGCGCTCTCCTGGGCCTCTTCGCCGATGTCGCGCAGGTAGGGAACGGTCTCCTCGCCAAACAGCCGGCCATATTCGATCGTGTTGATCAGCGAATCCACCAGACCCTTGAGGCCCTGGGCGCTGACGATGTCGAAGTAGCGGGTGAACTCTTCGCGGGAGCTGATGCCCCGGCCAAGGAAGTGGCGGAAGGCCAGCTCCACCGCCCGGCTGTTGGAGAAGCGGCCGTAGAACTGCTGGCAGTATTCCTTGCTGTGGCCGAGGGCGCGGATGAACTCCCGCATTGAGAGCTGGCCCTGGCGCAGCTGGGTGGCTTCCACCGGACAGACCACCTGGGAGTAGCCCTTGGCAATATCGCGCTCAAACACCTGGCGATAGGCGGCGCGGACCACCTCGGCCTTCTGGGCGCCGGTGAGCACCTTGCGCATGATGAAGCGCTGGGCGCCCTCGGCGGCCAAGGCGTAGGTTGCCGGCAACTGCAGGCCCTGGTTTTCGGGGCTGCCAAGGCGCTGGCGGGCAGACGGGGTGGGAACGTCCAGTTCCTTGATCAGCACGTTGAAGCTGTCGATCACCAGCTGGCGCGCTTCGGGCAGATCCTTGAGCAGGTCAGCGGCGGCGGCGCGCATCTCCTGTAGGGCCACGTTGGTGGCGGCCAGGGAGCAGCCCTTTTCGAGCACATCCCGCAGGCCGCGAGTGTTCACGGCCAGGATGCTGGGATCGCCCGCAACCACGGCGTAGCCCACGTAGCGCAGGAACCAGGCCAGGTCGCGGACCGATTTCTTCATCCGCTCGGTCCCGTAGATCCCGACGCTGATGGGGTTGAAGCCGGTAGGCAGCAAGACGCGCACGTCGGCATCGCCGCCGGCCCCTTCCAACAGGCGCGAGATCAGGTTGCCGCGGCTGGGCGTGCCGCCGGCGAAGGTCTTAACCGAGCGTTGGAAGGCGGCCTGGTCGGTGGCCAGGGGAGTGGCGTCAGCGGCAGCAGGGCTGAGGGGCGCGTCCAGATAGGACAGGGCCGTGCCCCCCACAAAGATGCGGTTGGCAGCGCGGGCCACGATTGCCTCGGCGTTGGCCGAGAGCCGCTTAGCGGCGGCCACCCGCAGCTGGCCGCTCTGAAAGAACGTGGTGAGGGTGTCGAGTTCCCCCCCATCGGGGAAGCGATCCTGCTGCTCCGCTTGACGGACGCTGGAGAGCGGCAGGGTGTCGTAGCGCTGGGGGGCAACCCTGGTGCTGCCGCTGCTTGCGGTCACGGTCATGAACGAGAGCGAACCGGGTTTCGGCACGTTACGGCTCACCCATGGGGCGTAAGGGGCCCCATGAACAAATGTTTGCAGCCTGGGGGGCTAAAGCTGTTCAGCTGGGTGGCGGCCATGAAAAGCTCGCCAGGTCAGGCCGCCCTGCGCCCCTCAAGCTGATGACCCAGGCCCCCGCCGATGCTGCCACCCCCGTGGTGAGCGCCTTCTACGACCGTTTCCCCTATCCCGGTGATCCGCTCGAGGATGGACCGCCGCCTGGATACAACTGGCGATGGTGTGTGGATACGGCGCTCGCCTTCTGCACGGGTTCGCTGCCGCCCCGGGGCCCCGCTGCTGAGCCCCTGAGGATTCTTGATGCGGGCTGCGGCACGGGGGTTAGCAGCGATTATCTGGCCCATCTCAACCCAGGATCAGAACTTCTAGCGGTTGATATCAGTGCCGGCGCCCTGGCCGTGGCCCGGGAGCGGCTGCGACGCTCGGGCGGCGACCAGCGTTCGGCGGTGCGGATCGAGCAGCGCAGCCTGCTGGATCTGGCCGGCGAAGGCCCCTTTGATTACATCAATTCGGTGGGGGTGTTGCACCACCTGCGCCAGCCCCAGGCCGGTTTGGCCTCCCTGGCGACCCTGCTCAAGCCAGGGGGGGTGCTGCATCTCTTCCTCTACGCCGATGGTGGCCGTTGGGAAATCCACCGCAGCCAGCGGGCCTTGGGTCTGCTGGCCGTGGGTACGGGGACGGAGGGGCTGCGGCTCGGTCGCCAACTCTTCGAGATGTTGCCCGCAAGCAACCGTCTCGCCCGACAGCAACGGGAACGTTGGGCCCTGGATACGGCGGCGGATGCCAACTTCGCCGACATGTATCTGCACCCCCAGGAGACCAGTTACAACCTGGCCAGTCTCTTCGCTTTTGTTGAGTCGGCTGATCTGGACTTTGTCGGCTTCTCCAATCCCCAGATTTGGGATCCCGCCCGCCTGCTGCAGGGGGAGCTGCTGGAGCGGGCCCGGGCCCTGCCCCAACGGCAGCAGTGGCAGCTGGTCGAAGAACTCGATCCCGACATCAGCCATTTCGAGTTCTTCCTCAGCCGCGGTCCCCTGGCCCAGTCCAACTGGCAGGCCGATACCTCCTTGCTGACAGCTAGGGGTCGGCGCAACCCTTGCCTTTGGGGTTGGCCGGGCACGGCGTTACTCGACTCCGACATGGCGCCCCTGGATCTCAGCGCCGAAGGATTCAGCCTGCTCCAGGCCCTCGAGGCGGCTGGGCCAGACACGGCCCTCGGCCAGCTCCCCTTGGGTTGGTCGGAGTCCCAGCTGCTGGCCACCGCCAGAACCCTCCTGGGGCAAAGGGTCCTGCTGCTGCAGCCGCCTGGGGCTGGGGCTGGGGCTGCGTGATAGATTCCGCGCGCTTATCAGAGCTTCTGTGCCCTTACAGGCAATCTCCAGTTCTCCTTCCGAAGAGGCCCCCTCCCAGGGGCTCCAGCTCGGTCTGGGGAACCGTGATGAGCCTGCTGGCATCACCTCCCTAGCGGCTGCGACCACTCTGGTGGCAACCGCTCCGACCACCTCGGCGGTCGGCAACAACGGGATGGAGGATTACGCGAGGCTTAAGCAGCGCCTGATCCTGGCCACCTTGATTGTCTCCGCTGCGGCGGTGGCCCTCACGGCCGTGGTCTTTGATCTACCGACCGCCGGCAGTGTGCTGGTCGGAGCCCTCGCCGGCGTGCTCTATCTGTGGCTCCTTGCCCGCAGTGTGAACAAGCTTGGCAACGGCTCCAAGAAGGTGAGCAAGATCCAATTGCTCGTGCCTGCGGTGCTGGTGCTGGCAGGATCCCGTTTCCCCCAGTTGGAGCTGTTGCCGGCCATCCTCGGCTTCCTGCTCTACAAGCCCGCCCTCATCCTCCAGGCTTTGTTCGACTCCTGAGCCTTCGCCTCAGCCCCACCGGCTTCGCCGGCCCTAACGCCGGCTCCGCCGGTTGTCCCCGACCCGTCGCCTTAGCGACACCGCACATCTCAGCCAGATGCTTCCCTTGCCTCTCGCTCTTCCCCTTGCCGAACTGGAGGTGGGCCAACACCTCTACTGGCACCTCGGGAATCTCAAGATCCACGGCCAGGTGTTCCTGAGCTCCTGGGTCGTGATCGGTGCCCTGCTGGCCCTAGTGTTTGTTGGTACCCGCAAGCTCGAGCGCGACCCCCGCGGTCTGCAGAACTTCCTCGAGTTTCTTTGGGACTACATCCGCGACATGGCTCGCGAGCAGATTGGCGAGAAGGCCTACAGAGACTGGTTGCCGTTCATCGGTACGCTGTTTCTGTTCATTTTTGTCAGCAATTGGGGCGGCGCCCTACTGCCGTGGAAGCTGATTTCGCTTCCCCACGGCGAATTGGGAGCCCCGACCGCTGACATCAACACAACTGTGGCCCTGGCCCTGCTTGTCTCTCTCGCCTACTTCTATGCTGGCCTGAGCCGCAAGGGTTTCCGGTACTTCGAGTACTACGTGGAACCCACACCAATCATGGTGCCCTTCAAGATTGTTGAGGACTTCACCAAGCCCTTGTCGCTGTCTTTTCGTCTGTTCGGTAACATCCTGGCCGACGAACTGGTGGTGGCGGTGCTCGCCTTCCTCGTGCCCCTAGTTGTGCCCCTGCCGGCCATGCTGTTGGGCCTTTTCACCAGTGCCATCCAGGCCCTGATCTTCGCCACCCTCGCCGCCTACTACATCGGCGAAGCGGTGCACGAGTCCCACCACTGATCAGCTGCTGATCCCGCCATACCGGTCCGCCGGTCTGGCAAACTCCCATCGCGCAGGTCCGGTTTGCATCGGGCCCATCTCACCAGTGAGATGTCCTTAGCGCAGGGTTTCGTCCCCGGTCCGTCCCGCGCAATCCCAGCGCTCCACACTCCCCGTTCCACCATGGATTCCATTACCTCCGCTGCGTCTGTCCTGGCTGCTGGCCTGGCTGTCGGCCTGGGCGCCATCGGCCCCGGCATCGGTCAGGGCACCGCTGCCGGCGGCGCTGTCGAAGGCATCGCGCGTCAGCCTGAAGCCGAAGGCAAGATCCGCGGCACCCTGCTGCTGTCCCTGGCCTTCATGGAAGCTCTCACCATCTACGGCCTTGTGGTCGCCCTGGTGCTGCTGTTCGCCAACCCCTTCGCCTGATCGCGAACCGAGGTGATGGGGGGTAGGAGCTGGCCGCGGTCGATCATTCATTGATCAACCCTGGCTTCCTCCCCCCCTCTTCCCCTTCCTTCGCCCTCAGCTTTCCCGGCCCGTTCGCCCCCAGGCGACAGCCAAGCCCGGTCGCCTCCCTGGCGACGCCGCAGCCACTCCCTGCCAAGCCCGACGTTCCGGATTCCCCGGCGTTGACGATTGCCTGGAGTATCGGCCTCAAGTCGGATCATCCGCCCGCACCCCCGCCTCATGACCAGCTGGCTTTTGCTAGGTGCCACGGAGGGAGGTCTGTTTGACCTCGATGCCACCCTGCCGCTGATGGCGGTTCAGGTGGTGCTCCTCACCTTGATTCTCAATGCTCTGTTCTTCCGCCCCGTTGGTCGGACCGTGGAGGAGCGGGAGGGCTACATCACGACCAGCCGTGCCGACGCCAAGCAGAAGCTGGCCCAGGTCCTACGGCTCCAGGCCGACCTCAAGGAACAGCTCAAGGACGCCCGCAAGGCCGCCCAGGCCCTGATCGTTGAGGCCGAGCAGGAATCGGACCAGCTCTACCGTGAGGCCCTGGCTGAAGCAACGGCTTCTGCCAATGCGGCCCGGGAAGCCTCCCGCCGCGAATTGGATAGCCAGCGCGATGGGGCCCTCGGCCAGATTCAGACCGATGCCAAGACGCTCGGTGACCTGATCGTTGACCGTTTGCTGGCCCCCCAATGACGTCCTTGACCTCCCTTGTTTTTGCCTCCCACGGCAGTTTTGGCCTGAATCTCGATCCTTTTCAGACCAATATCATCAACTTGGCGATTGTCATCGCCATTTTGGTGAAGTTTTTGCCGGGCTTCCTTGGCGGCATCCTCCAGCGTCGCCGCGAGGTGATTCTCGCCGAGCTTAAGGATGCGGAAGAAAGCCTGGTTCAGGCTTCGGCGGCCCTGGCTTTGGCCCAGCAGGAACTCAGTAGTTCCCAGGCGAAAGCCGACCAAATTCGGATTGATGGCAAAGCCCGGGCCCAGGCGATCCGCCTCGAAGGTGACCACCGCACGATCCAGGAAATGGCCCTGCTCAAGCAAGGTGCTGACTCCGATGTCAACGCAGAGGTTTCCCGGGTTCGCGACCAGCTCCGGCGTGAAGCCGCCCGGCTCGCCATCGAGAAGGCCCTCGCCAGTTTGAAGAAAAAACTCGATTCCAAATCCCAGGCCCGCCTGATCGACCAGTCCATTTCGAATCTGGGGAACGCCTGATGCCACTCCTCAACTCCATCACCACCCCCTACGCCGAGGCGTTCTTGCAGGTGGCCGATGGCCGCAATGAAACCGATGAGATCGTTGACCAGGCCCGCCAGATTTTGGCCCTGTGGCAAGAGTCCCCTGAGCTGAGGGAGGCCATGGCCTCTCCAGTGCTGGAGGTGGATTCCAAGAAGGCCGTCCTGCAGGCCCTCTTCGCCGACCAAGTCACCCCGTCCTTCCTCAACCTGCTCAAGTTGCTGGCCGACCGCCAGCGCATTGGTTTCCTAGATGCGGTGCTGGAACGCCTGCTGGAGCTTTACCGCGAGCAACGCCATATCTCCTTGGCCCAGGTGACCTCGGCCACGGCCCTCTCCGAGGAGCAGCAGGTCCAGATTGCCCTGAAGATTCAAGCCGTTGTCGGCACCGACAAGCTGGAGATCCAGCACCAGGTCGATCCGGCCCTAATCGGCGGCTTCATTGTTGCCATCGGCTCCCAGGTGATCGACGCCAGCCTCTCCGGTCAGGTGCGTCGCCTCGGATTGGCCCTGGCCAAGGTGACTTAAAAGCCCGGCCGCCTTCCCCTTCACCTCCGACCCATCCCATTTCCTCCCCTGCCGGGGACTTCCTCCCATGGTTTCCATCCGCCCCGACGAGATCAGCGCCATTCTCAAGCAGCAGATCGCTGACTATGACAAGTCGGTTTCGGTCAGCAATGTCGGAACCGTGCTGCAAATTGGCGATGGCATCGCCCGCGTCTATGGCCTCGAACAGGTCATGGCGGGCGAACTGGTGCAGTTTGAAGATGGCACCGAAGGCATCGCCCTCAACCTCGAGGACGACAACGTTGGCATCGTGCTGATGGGCGAGGGCCGGGGTATTCAAGAAGGAAGCACGGTGAAAGCCACCGGCAAGATTGCCTCGGTGCCCGTGGGCGACGCCATGCTCGGCCGGGTGGTTAACGCCCTCGGCCAGCCGATTGACGGCAAGGGTGAAATCGCTAGCAGCGAAACCCGCCTGATCGAATCGATGGCGCCTGGCATCATCCAGCGCAAGTCGGTGCATGAGCCGATGCAGACCGGCATCACGGCGATCGACGCCATGATCCCCATCGGTCGCGGCCAGCGCGAGCTGATCATTGGTGACCGCCAGACCGGCAAAACCGCCATCGCGATCGACACGATCATCAACCAGAAGGGCGAAGACGTCGTTTGCGTCTACGTTGCCATCGGTCAAAAGGCCGCATCCGTGGCCAACATCGTTGAAGTGTTGCGCGAGCGCGGCGCCCTCGATTACACGATCATCGTGGCGGCGAGCGCCTCAGAGTCGGCGGCCCTCCAGTACCTGGCCCCCTATACCGGCGCGGCCCTGGCCGAGTCGTTCATGTACAAGGGCAAGGCCACCTTGGTGGTCTATGACGACCTCACCAAGCAGGCCCAGGCTTACCGCCAGATGTCCCTGCTGCTGCGCCGTCCCCCCGGTCGTGAGGCCTATCCCGGCGACGTGTTCTATTGCCATAGCCGCCTGCTCGAGCGGGCCGCCAAGCTCTCCGATGCGATGGGCAAGGGCAGCATGACCGCCCTCCCGATCATTGAAACCCAGGCTGGCGACGTGTCGGCCTACATCCCCACCAACGTGATTTCGATCACCGATGGTCAGGTGTTCCTCAGCTCCGATCTCTTCAACTCCGGCCTGCGTCCCGCCATCAACGTGGGTATCTCCGTGAGCCGGGTGGGTGGTGCCGCCCAAACTAAAGCGATCAAAAAAATCGCCGGCACACTCAAACTGGAGCTGGCCCAATTCGACGAACTGGCCGCCTTCTCCCAGTTCGCTTCCGATCTTGATGCCGCCACCCAGTCCCAACTGGGCCGGGGTAAGCGCCTACGCGAACTGCTCAAGCAGCCCCAGTTCAGCCCCCTGATCCTGGCCGAGCAGGTGGCGGTGGTCTATGCCGGTGTTAAGGGCCTAATTGATGATGTGCCCGTGGATCTGGTCAGCCAGTTTGCCCGCGAACTGCGCGAGTATCTCAAGACCAACCTGGCCGACTATGTCACCAAGGTTCAAACCGAGAAGGTGCTAAGCGACGAGTCTGAAGCCCAGCTAAAAGCTGCCATTCTCGAAGTCAAATCGTCCCTGCTGGCCGCAGCCTGAGCCCTAATCCATGGCGAACCTCAAGGACATCCGCGACCGCATTAGTTCGGTCAAGAACACTCGCAAGATCACCGAGGCCATGCGCCTGGTGGCAGCCGCCAAGGTGCGCCGTGCCCAGGAACAGGTGCTGCGCAGCCGTCCCTTTGCCGACCGCCTGGCCCGGGTGCTGGAAAATCTCCAGTCCCACATGGGTTCTGGCGAATCGGAATCGCCGCTTTTGCAGCTGCGCGATGTGGCCAACATCACCCTGGTGTCGGTCACCGGCGATCGGGGTCTGTGTGGCGGCTACAACGCCAACATCATCAAGCGCACTGAGCAACGGGTTGCCCAGTTGAAGGCCAAGGGCTTCAATGTGGATCTGGTTTTGATCGGCCGCAAGGCGATCACCTACTTCCAGAACCGAGCCCATCTCTATTCGATTCGCGCCACGTTTACTGGCCTGGAGCAGGTTCCAAATGCCGAAGAGGCCGGCAAGATAGCCAATGAAATCCTGGCGGAGTTCCTCTCCGGCAGCACCGACAGGGTGGAGATCATCTTCACAAAGTTCATCAACCTGGTGAGCTCTTCTCCAGTGGCACAAACCCTTCTGCCCCTCGATCCCCAGGGCATTGCCAACCCGGACGATGAGATTTTCCGTCTCACCACCCGGGATGGTCGCCTTGGCGTTGAGCTAGGCAAGCGGGCTAACCCGCAGCCGGCGCTGAAGCCTGATTTTGTGTTTGAGCAGAGCCCCGACCAGCTGCTCGATGTGCTCCTGCCCCTCTACTTGCAGAACCAACTGTTGCGCTCCCTCCAGGAAGCAGCAGCCAGCGAACTGGCTAGCCGTATGACGGCCATGAATAACGCCAGCGACAACGCCAAGGACCTAGCTAAGAAGCTCACTCTGGATTACAACAAGGCCCGACAGGCCGCCATCACCCAGGAGATCCTTGAAGTGGTAGGTGGTGCTGCCGCCATGAGCTGAGGTAGGTCCGCTTTCTTCAGTCGACCTGTCTTCAAGGCCCCAAGGACAGTTGTCGTCAACGTTTCTTTAGCCGGCCTTAGGCCGGCTTTTTGCTGCCCATCTCCCATGGCCCCTCCCGTTCCCGAGCTCCAGCTGCGCCAACTCTTTCCCCTGGCCCTGGCCCAGGTTCAGCTGCGTCCCGATCCGCTCGATTCGGCCGTCATGCTGCAGGCCCTGCTGCAGCTGCGGGGCGAGCAGCAGGGCAATCCCAATCCCGGCTACGCCTGGACCGGCGACCTCCATGGCGTCGCCCAGATCCACCGCTTGCCGCCTTTTGCCTGGCTGACCGACCTGCTGCATCAGCAGGTCTGGGCCTACCTGCAGGCCCTGGGCTTTGATCCGGCCCAGCTGGCCGTCCACATCCAGCGCTCCTGGCCCGTGGTTAGTGCGCCGGGCCAGGGGGTGGGGCGCCACCACCATCCCAACGCCCATCTCAGCGCCGTCTACTACGTCAATGGCGATGGCACAGGCCGCAGTGGCTGCCTGCGCCTTTATCCCCATCGCCAGGCCAATGAGCTGGTGCCGGGCTTGGCCGTGGGCCATGGCGGTCCAATCGCTGCTGGCCATCCGCTCAATTCCGCCTGGGTCGATCTCGCCCCCCAGGCGGGCCTGTTGGTGCTATTTCCCTCCAGCACCGACCATGCCGTGACCTGCAACGACGAGGACGAGGAGTTGCGCTTGTCGGTCAGCTTCGATCTGGCGATCACGGCCCCCGCTAGGGGGTCTCGGTTCGGGGTTGACTCCGCTTCCGAGGCCGGGGCGGCGCCGGAATATCTCTCCCCCCATCCCAGGGAGTGGACGGCCCTGCCGGCCCCGGCCGGTTGCGCCATCCGGGAAGATGGGGGCAGCCAGACCGAGCGCCCTAGGGGTCCCCTTGCCAATGAGTGACAGCTTTTTCGTGACCGTCGACCTCGATGGCACCGTCCATACCTTTGGCTGCCGCGCCGACCAGACCGTGCTTGCCGCCGGTGAAGCGGCCGGTCTGGCGTTGCCCACCTCCTGTGGCTCGGGGGTGTGCACCACCTGCGCGGCCCTGATCGAAAGCGGCACGGTGCAGCAGAGCGATGCCATGGGCGTGCGCGCCGACCTGCAGGAGCAGGGCTTTGCCCTGCTGTGCGTCTCCTATCCCCGCAGTGATCTCACCGTCCTCGCCCGCCAGGAGGACAACCTCTACGAGGCCCAGTTCGGCAAGTTCCAGAAGTGAGGCGGCTTTGGTGAGGTTGGAACCGTTGGAGATTTGGATGGAGCGGGGCCCTGGCCCCCTGCGCCCCCAGGTCCTGGCGGCCCTGCGCCCCCACGGCGAGCCGTTGCGCTGGGCAATCACGGCGGTTGAGCCCATTGGTTTCACGACCGCTGCCATCGCTGGCCCCGCCCTAGGGGACCAAGGCGGTGATCACCGAAGCCGGCTCCGCCTCGAGGCGGTGATGCTGCGATGACGCTCGCCCCACCGCTGCTGACCCTGCTGGTGATTCCCACCGGGATTGGCTGTGCCATCGGTGGCTATGCCGGCGACGGCCTGCCGGCGGCCCGGCTACTGGCGGCCGCCAGTGGATGTTTGGTGACCCACCCCAATGTCATGAATGGGGCCTCCCTCTATTGGAGTGATCCCCGCATCCACTACGTGGAGGGTTCCTCCCTCGATCGCTTTGCCGCTGGTGAGCTGGCCCTGCGGCCGGTGCGGCGCCAGCGGCTGGGGGTGTTGCTGGATGCCGGCATCGAAGCCAACCTGCGGCTGCGCCACCTGCAGGTGGCCGAGGGCTGCCGCGCCAGCCTGGGCCTGGAGATCGGTCCTGTCGTCACAACCGACCAGCCCCTTGAGGTGAGCCTCAGCCGGGGGCCGAGCGGCATGAGCTGGGGCCGCCTGGGGCAGCCCGATGCCCTGCTGCGCGCCGGCGAGCGCCTCAAGGCCCTGGGCGCCACGGCGATTGCCGTGGTTAGCCGTTTCCCCGATGACGACGGCAGTGAGGCCCTGCAGGCCTACCGCCAGGGCAGGGGGGTGGATGGGCTGGCCGGAGCCGAGGCGGTGATCAGCCACCTGCTCAGTGGCCACCTGGGCCTGCCCTGCGCCCACGCCCCGGCCCTGGCCCCCTTGGAGCCCGATCCCGGGCTCGATCCCCGCGCCGCCGGCGAAGAGTTGGGGCACACATTTTTGGCCTGCGTGCTGGTGGGCTTGAGTCGGGCGCCTGATCTGGTCAGCCTCACCTGCCCCAGCGAGGGGGTTGATCTGGAACGCAGGCCTGCCCTAGCCGATCCTGGCCTGCTGCTGCCGGGGGCCATCGGTGCCGTGGTGGCCCCGGCCGGGGCCCTGGGAGGTGGGGCCGTGCTGGCCTGCGCTGAGCGGGGCATTCCCCTAATCGCCGTCGCAAATCCGTGCCTGTTGCAGGTGACGGCAGGGGCCCTGGGCTTGCCGGCTTTAGCGGCTTCGAGCTATAGCGAAGCGGCAGGGCTGCTCTTGGCCCTGCGCGAGGGGATCAGCCCGGCCGCCCTAACCCGTCCCCTGGCGCCCTTGCTGCCCCTGTCCAGCTAAGCCAAGCCGTTCAGCGGAGGCAGGCCATCGGATGGCGGCTGGGCACCCCCAGGGCCTTGGCCACGCCCGGATGGCAGACCGCCCCAGCGATCGTGTTCAGCCCTGAGGCCAGTTCGGGCCGGTCCGTGATCGCTTCGGCCAGGCCCCGGCCGGCGATGGCGAGGATGTAGGGAAGGGTCACGCTCACCAGGGCTTCGGTGGAGGTGAAGGGCACGGCCCCGGGCATGTTGCCGACGGCGTAGTGCTGCACCCCATGGATGGTCACCACTGGATCGGTGTGGGTGGTTTCGCGGCTGGTGGCAATGCAGCCGCCCTGGTCGATCGCCACATCCACAATCACCGATCCGGGCCGCATCTGCTGCACCAGCGCCTCGTTCACCAGGGTGGGGGCCCGATCGCCGGGGGTGAGCACCGCCCCGATCAGCAGGTCGGCGCTGGGCACGATCCGCTCGATCAGGCCCCGGCTGCTCACCAAACTCACCAGGCGACCGATCCGAGCCGTTTCCAGGCCGCGTAGGCGTTGGGGTGAGCGGTCGAGCAGGACCACCTCCGCATCCATGGCGGCCGCGATCCGGGCCGCATGCCAGCCAACCGTACCGGCCCCCAGCACCACCACCCGGGCCGGCTGCACGCCGGTGCAGCCGCCCATCAGCACGCCACGGCCGCCATGGGGTTTTTCCAGTAGGTGGGCCCCCACCTGGGCTGCCAGCCGTCCGGCGATTTCGCTCATCGGCGCCAGGAGCGGCAGGCTGCCGTCATCCAGTTGCACGGTTTCGTAGGCCACCGCCGTGGTGCCCGCCTCCAGCAGGGCCCGGCCCACCTCGGGGTAGGCGGCCAGGTGCAAGTAGGTGAACAGCACCTGGTCCTGGCGCAGGTAGGCAAATTCCTGGGGCTGGGGCTCCTTCACCTTCACCACCAGGCGGGCGGCCCAGGCGTCCTCGGCGCTCACCAGTTGGGCTCCGGCCGCCGCAAAGGCGCCGTCGCTGATGCCGGCTCCCGCGCCCGCCTGACTCTGGATGCGTACCTCGAGCCCATGGCTGACCAGTTCGCGCACCCCATCGGGGGTGAGGGCGACCCGCTGCTCATCCCGTTTGATCTCAGTCGGCACGCCGATGCTGGCGATYGGGGCGTTGGTTGTGGTGCTGAATGCTCGAGAGCTGGGGCTCGCCATGTCGCCATCCCGTTCCCCCCAGGGTGGCCCCGGTGGAGGACCCTGGCCAGGATCCCGTTAGGGACCGGCCGCAATCGGCATGCGCCARCCGCTGCCAAAGGCCCGCGGGCCCACCTTCAGCGCCGGAGCGGCCTGGCGTCGTTTGAATTCGGCCCGCCG
>NSII01000031.1 GCA_002737305.1 Synechococcus sp. Baikal-G1 | reverse complement strand
CGGCTCCGGCGAGCCTGGGGCCCGCGATCCGCTCGTCCACCCAGAGGTCCTCGCAGAGGGTCACTCCCAGCCTCCAGCGGCGGCCCTGGCGCTCGATCTCGAGCAAGCAGGGTCCGGAGCCGGAGCGGAAATAGCGCCGCTCATCAAACACGTCGTAGCTGGGTAGCAGTTGTTTGCGGGCCACCACCTGCCAGCCGCCGGCCTCCACCAGGGCCGCAGCATTGCTGAGGTCGGGTTGGCTGCCGTCTGGCAGCGGGTCGGCGATGCCGAGCAGCAGGCCCAGGCCCGGTGGCAGGGCGGTCGCCAGGTGATCGAGCACCTCCTCCTGGAGCTGGCGTAGGGAGGGCCGTAGCAGCAGGTCCCGGGCCGGATAGCCCCAGAGGGCCAGCTCGGGGGCCACCACCAGGTCGGCGCCGCTAGCTGCTGCCCGCTGGCAATTGGCCAGGAGCAGGGCTCCATTGCCGCGCAGGTCGCCCACGAGCGGATTGAACTGGCAAAGGGCGAGGCGCATCAGGGCCGGGGCTGGGGAAGGGGCGAGGGCTGCAGGGGGACCCCAAGGGGCTGTTCCGTCAGCGGCTGGGCCGTTGATTCAACCGACAGCGTCGTTGATTCAATCGACAGCGTCGATGATTTAAGCGACAGCGTGCCAGGGCTGGAAGACCAGGGCTCTGGGTTGCCCCTGTCCTGGTGGCCGGCGCCATAGAGCTTGTGCTTGACCAGYTCGGGCCAGAGGGCCGGGGGCACCAGTTCGGGACTCGGGTGGTGGCGGATCTGGGAACTGGCGCTGGCCGGAACCGCCAAGGGCAGCAGCTCAACCCGGGCGCCAAGCTGGCGCAAGTGGTCCAGATCCGCCTCCTGCAGGGCCCAGCCCTGGCGGGGGACCACCGCCAGCCGGCACTGGCCCAGGAGCTGCTGGGCCTGGTACCAGCGGGGGATCTGGGTGACCAGGTCGCTGCCCACCACAAACACCGGTTCGGCCCCTGGCCAGAGCGCCTGGGCCCGGGCCAGGGTTTCGATCGCCCGGGGGCTGCTGAGTTGTTGCTCCAACCGCAGGCGCGGATTGGCCAGGTGTTCAACCACGGCCTGCAGCAGGGCGGCCCGCAGCTCTAGGGGCGCCCCGTGCTGCTTGAAGGGATTGGAGCTCGCCCAGGTCACCACCTGGGGGTAGTGGTCGAGCAGCCCAGCGAGCAGGGCCCGGTGGCCGGTGCTGGGGGGATCGGCGCTGGTGCCGAATAGGGCGATGGTCGGGCCGGGGCTCATGGCAGCAGGGCCTGGAGCCCCGGGGCTAGGGGATCCCTGGGTGCTGGTTCGTCGAGCGCCTGCCATTGCACCAGCCAGGCCTTCACCTGGGGATCCTGGCGGGCCAGGCGTCGCATCAGGGAGCCGGGCCGTTGTTGGCCCCGTTCGGCACTGCGCAGCAGTTCCGCTGCCGTCAACCGGCCGGTGAGTCGGGTGGTGTGCACCGCCAGGGCGGCCTGGGCCAGGGCCACCGGAGCGGCGGGGGCCAGGCTGAGGCCTGCCGTGAGCGGGGCCGCCAGCACCAGCAGCTGGCGCATGCCGCCGAGCAGGAGCTGGATGGCCAGCTGGGCGCCGCCAAGCAGGGCGTTCTGGGTGGAGAGCCGGCCCAGGAGCTGGCGGGCGCCCGTACCGCCCATGGGCAGGCCGTAGAGCTGGCAGAGCTGCATCACCAGGGCCGTGTCCAGGGCAATGCCACCGGCGAGATCCAGCAGCACCAGGGGGTTGACCGCCACGCCCGTGGCCTTAAGGGCGGCGAAGCGACCAATCAGCCCCTGGGCGGCATCACGCCGCTGGGCCAGCCGCCAGCGGTGCAAGGCCTGGCTGAACCGATCTGCCGCCCGCAGGCCGTTGAGCCCCAGCAGCAGCGGGCCGTGCTCGCGCAGCAGGTCCAGCAGCTGGCGGCGCAGGGGTTCCACCTGGGGCGCCGACGGCTGGCTGCGCACCCGCCCATCGGCCCGCAGGCTGGCCAGGCGGGGCGCCGAGGCCACCGCCACCAGCTCCAGTTGGCGCGCCTTGGGGGGCAGGCGGCTGCGGATGCTGGCAACCAGGGCCTGGCGCTCGCCTTCGGGCCAGCAATCGATGCGGTTCAGCACCAGCAGGATCGGTTTGCCAGCCTGCAGCAGCTGCTCGAGGGCTTCGAGCTCGGGGCTGCTGAGGTCGCCATCGAGCACAAAGAGGAGCAGGTCGGCGCCCAGGGCCACCCGCACGGCCAGGCGCTGGCGGGCCCGGGCAGCAATTTCATCAATGCCGGGGGTATCCACCAGCTCCACTGCGCCCAGGCCAGGCACGGCCACGGGCCAGGCCACCCGCTGCTGGTGGCGGGTRCAGCCATGGGCCACGTYGGTGGCGAAGTGGGGGGTGCCGAGCAGGGCATTGAGCAGGCTCGATTTGCCCACGCCCACCCGGCCGAACACGGCCACCCGCAGRCGTCGATCGGCTAGGGCCTCGAGTTGGCGATCGAGGCCTACGAGCTCAGGCGCCAACACCGACTGTTCCCTGCCACTGAGCTGCARCTCGGTTCGCCAGCGCCGCAGCAGCAGGTCACAGCGCTCGACCACGGCGGGGGGCTCCTGAACCGGCCGTGGGGCGCTCCTCATCCCCGGTCCACCACGCTGTTGGTCGCTGGGGTGGGCTCGGCCGCCTGCAACTGGGGCCGGCGCCACCACCCCGCCAACACCGCCAACACCACATCGGAGCCGATCACGCCGACAAAGCCGCCAAATTCATCTACCACCACCCGGGGCGTCTGGCTGCGGCGGCGGAAGGCGGTGAGCAGGCGGTCAGCCCGGATCATCTCCGGCACGAATTCGACCGGCTCACTGAACTGGGCGACGGGGGTGGGACCCAGACCCTGCACCAAGGCGGCCAAGAGGCGATCGCGGCTGGCCACCCCCAGCACCTCATCCACCCCTTCCCCCAGCACCACCCACCAGCTGGAGCCCGTGCCCACCAAGGTGGCCTCCAGGCTGGCCAGTTCCGCTTGCCCCGGCAGGGTGGGCGCCGAAACCCTTGGCACCATCAGGTCCCGGGCCGTGAGGTCGTTGAGCTGGAACACCTTGGCAATCATGGCCGCCTCATCGGCCTCGATCTGGCCTTTCTGGGAGCCGAGCCGGGCCAACAGGCGGATTTCTTCTTCGTCGGTGGTCAGTTCGTTTTCGGCGGTGATGGCGGGCATCAACCGCTCCAGCACCAGCACCATCGGCAGCATCAGCTTCAAGAGCAGGCTCACCGAGCTGGCCGTAGCCAGGGCCACGGGCAGGGCAAAGCGGCTGCCTAGGGCCTTGGGCAGGATCTCGCCGAGCAGGATCACCAGCAGCGTGAGGCCGATCGAAAACAGGGGCAGGGCGATGCCTTTGACGCCCTGGTTGTGGAACACCTGGGCGGCATAGCCGCCGAGCATGATGCTGCCGAAAATGTTGAAGGCGTTGTTGGCGATCACCAGCACCGCCAAGGCCCGGCCCATGCGGGTTTTCAGCCGTTGCAGCACCTGGGCCCCCCGGGGGGGCTGGGGCCGTCCGACCAACTCATGCACCCGCAACGGGTTGACCGTCAGCAGGGCGGCTTCGACGCCGGAACACACGGCCGATCCCACCAGGATCAGCAGCACCAGAGCAGCCAGGCCAACGAGCTCGTTCATGCCTGACGTCCCCTGGGCGCGGGGGCGACCAAGTTGGTGTGAGCGGGGTTGGGAGCAGGTCCCATGGGGAAGCCGGCCTCGATTGGATTCGGTTGTGCCATCGTCGCGCTGTCCCCGCCTATTGGAGCGGCCCCCATGGTGATTGCCCCTGAGCTGTATGCCCAGCGCCGCGAGCGTTTCCTGGCGAAGCTAGGCGGTGCGGCGGCGGTGATTCCGGCGGCCACTTTGGTGAGCCACCACGCCGATGTTGAGTATCCCTTCCGCCAGGCCAGCGACTTCTGGTATCTCACCGGGTTCGACGAACCCGAGGCGGTGGCCCTGTTCCTGCCCCACCGACCGGAAACCCCCTTCGTGCTGTTCGTGGAGCCGAAGGAGCCCTCGGCCGAGGTCTGGGCAGGCCGGCGCTGGGGCTGCGAGGGGGCCGTGACCCAGTTCGGCTCCAGCGTTGCCCACCCCCGCGAGGAGCTAGCCAAGCGGCTACCGGAGTACCTSAAGGGGGCTGAAGGGATCGCCTTCCGGGTGGGCCGCCATCCCGCCGTGGAGCCCCTGGTGCTCAAGGCCTGGGCCGACCAACTGGATCGGGCCCCCCGCAGCGGCCAGGCGGCCCTGGGGCTGGTGGCGCCCTGCGGCCTGCTGCATGAGCTGCGCCTGCGCAAGTCGCCCGAGGAGCTGGACCGGCTGCGGGAGGCGGCCCGCATCTCCGCCCTGGCCCATGAGGTAGCGCGGGACGTGGTGCGGCCCGGCCTCAATGAGCGCCAGGTGCAGGGCGTGATTGACCAGGTGTTTCTTGAAAACGGCGCCCGCGGACCGGCCTACGGCTCGATCGTCGCCGGCGGCGATAACGCCTGCGTGCTGCACTACACCAGCAACACCGCTCCCCTGCGCGATGGCGACCTGCTGCTGATCGATGCGGGCTGCAGCCTCAGCGATTACTACAACGGCGATATCACCCGCACGTTTCCGATCAACGGCCGCTTCAACGGCGAACAGCGGGCCCTTTACGAGCTGGTGCTGGCGGCCCAGGAGGCGGCGGTGGCGGCGGTGCGGCCCGGGGCCACGGCCGAGGCCATCCATGCCATCGCCGTGCGCACCCTGGTGGCGGGCCTACTGGACCTGGGCCTGCTTTGCGGCTCGATCGATGCGGTGATCGAGCAGGGGGCCTACCGCCACCTCTACATGCACCGCACCGGCCACTGGCTGGGGCTGGATGTCCACGACGTGGGCGCCTACCGGCTGGGCGAACACCCGGTGGTGCTGGAGCTGGGCATGGTGCTGACCGTGGAGCCGGGCCTGTATGTGAGTGATCGGTTGCCCGTGCCCGAAGGCCAGCCCGCCATCGAGGAGCGCTGGAAGGGGATCGGCATCCGCATCGAGGATGACGTGGCCGTTACTGAACACGGCCACGAGGTGCTCAGTGCCGCGGCCCTGAAGGCGCCGGCGGCCATGGAGCGCTAGGCCAGCCCGAAAGCCTTAAGGGCCTTCCTCCAGCCAATCCAGCAGCAGCGCCGGCGTCAGGCTGGCGGTGTGGCTGAGCAGTCGGTCGGCCC
The DNA here is from genome assembly GCA_002737305.1 of Synechococcus sp. Baikal-G1. Classification (GTDB taxonomy): domain Bacteria; phylum Cyanobacteriota; class Cyanobacteriia; order PCC-6307; family Cyanobiaceae; genus BAIKAL-G1. The sequence continues at coordinate 3,198 of NSII01000031.1, read as the reverse complement.
CGGCGGCCAGCAGGCCCTGCTCATAGGCCTGGCGGCCCTCCAGGTGCTCGCCAGCATGCAGGTGGGGGGGTGCTACAGCCAGGCTGTGCCAGCGCTGTTGCGGCTGGGCCTGGCGGGCCCGCTGCACCGTCATCACGTCGGCCACCGTGTCGCCCAGGTAGGCAATTGGCGGGGCCTGCGGCCCTAGGGACTGGCCAGCCAGGGCCTCGGCTAGCCGTATAAGCCCCGAGGGATCGGGTTTGTCGGGGGCATCGCCCATGGCGATCAGGGCTGGAGCGATTAGGCCGAGGCGCTGATTCAACACGTAGCGGGCCGAAGCCGGTTCGGCGCCGCTGACGAAGCCCCAGGCAATCCCCTGGTCGGTGAAGGCCTCAAAAAAGCCCCGGCTCACTAGCAGGGGTTCGCTGCCGATGAAACCCCGCCAACTGGCCGGATCCGCTTCGGGGTCGCCGCCGAAATAGAAGGCGCTGAACACCGTCACCAGGGCGTCGAAGGCGGGCAGGGGGCTGTGGCCGCCCCGGCGCAACAACTCCATGGAGGCCTCCCAGTCGTTGTTCCAGCGCCCTTCGCCCTTGAGGGCATCGATGCTGGCCGGCTCCGGACGCCAACCTCCGTAGTGGTGCACCGTTTCGCTGAGGGCGCGCCGGTAGCTGCCGGACACATCCCGCACCACCCCATCAATATCGAACAGCAGAATGGCGCGCGGTGTCAGCTCAAAGCTCCTGGGGCTGGTAGGTTAGTTGTTTGTCCCTAAGCCTTGAGCGCTGAACCCATGAGCGGCACCCCCGGCGCCCTTGAAACCGAAGCCCCCGGTGCGGTTGCGGCGGTGTTAACGGCAGAAATCGAGATCTCCGCTGAGGAGCCCACCCAGGGCCGTCCGGTGCTGCGCGGCGCCAGCGCCGCCCTGGCCACCGCCACCATCGATGAGAACGGGGTGCCTTCCGGCCGTACCCCCAAGGCCGATGAAGGCCGTTTCCTGCTGAAGATTCTCTGGCTGCCCGACAACGTCGCCCTCGCCGTCGACCAGATCGTTGGCGGTGGCCCCAGCCCCCTGACGGCCTACTTCTTCTGGCCCCGGGAAGATGCTTGGGAAACCTTGAAATCCGAGATCGAAGGCAAGAGCTGGATCACGGAAAACGAACGGGTTGAGATCCTCAACAAGGCCACCGAGGTGATCAACTACTGGCAGGAGGAAGGCAAGGGTAAAAGTCTCGAAGAGGCCAAGCTCAAGTTCCCCGATGTCACCTTCTGCGGAACCGCCTGAGCCTGGGGGATGGCGCTGGCTAGCCCGTGCTGATCCGCAGGCTTTAGCGATGAATATCCTTTCTTTCTGCTTCCCCACGGCGCCCCTTAAAGGGCGCTTTTTTATGGCCCAAACGCTGTGGTGGTGTTGGTTCGGCCAGGCTTGGAAGTGGTTGCGTCCATGGGACTACCCCGCTGTTGATGACGGAGTCAGCAACTAGCCATAAAAATAAGCTGGCAACCCATGGGGGGTGCCAGCTTGAGGGAGAGTTGAAAAGGCTTAATACGGTGAGCTTCAGCCCAGTCAAGATAGGGTTGGTCGGGCTAGGGCCATAGATGGCGAGCCCGAGTCAAAGGGGCGGAGCCCGATTAAAGGGGGCGGAGCCCGCTTAAAAGGCCCCGGTGCCGCCGCTGGCCTGTTTGCGGGCCCGGGCCCGGGCCAGCTCCTGTTTGGCTTTCACCTGTTCGGTGCTGTTGGGCTGGCCCTGGAAGCTGGCAGCCGCCTGCTCGGCGGCGGCCAGGTCCTGGGCGGCCTGGGAGGGATCGATGCGGCTGCCCAGTTCGGCGCTGTTGACCAGCACGGTTACTTCATCAGCTTCTACTTCGGCAAAACCACCTAGCAGGGCAATCGCCTTCCAGTCCTTGCCCTCCCGCACCCGCATGACCCCGGTATCGAGGGCCGCCAGGATCGAAACGTGGCCGGGAAGAATTCCCATCTGGCCAGTGGTGCTGGGCAAAATCACTTCGTCGGCAGTGCCGTCGAAGACGCTCTGATCAGGGGAGAGAACGCGCAGTGTRAGAGGCATGGGCAGCAGGGATCAGGACGCAGAAGGTGGAGCCGGGCGWTGGATTGCGCCGAAATCAGCCCTTTTTGGCATCAGCGGTGATCTTGGCAGCCTTAGCTCTCACTTCATCGACGTTGCCGACGAGGTAGAAGGCGGCTTCGGGCAGATCATCAAGTTCGCCAGCAAGAATCTGGTTGAAGCCCTTGATGGTGTCTTCGAGTTTCACATACTTACCGGGCATRCCGGTGAAGATTTCAGCCACGAAGAAGGGCTGGGAGAGGAACTTCTCGATCTTGCGGGCCCGATCCACCGTGCGGCGGTCGTCTTCGGAGAGTTCGTCAAGGCCGAGAATGGCGATGATGTCCTGGAGCTCCTTGTAGCGCTGCAGGGTCGACTGCACGAGCCGGGCGGTGCGGTAGTGCTCATCACCAACCACGGCCGGCTGCAGCATGGTGCTGGTGGAATCGAGGGGATCCACGGCCGGATAGATGCCCTTGGAGGCCAGGCCGCGGCTTAGCACCGTGGTGGCATCGAGGTGGGCAAAGGTGGTGGCGGGAGCTGGGTCGGTTAGGTCGTCGGCAGGCACGTAGACGGCCTGGATCGAGGTGATCGAGCCTTCCAGGGTGGAGGTGATGCGCTCCTGGAGGCTGCCCACATCGGTGCCCAGGGTGGGCTGGTAGCCCACGGCCGAAGGCATGCGGCCCAGCAGGGCGGACACCTCGGAGCCGGCTTGCACGAAGCGGAAGATGTTGTCGACGAACAACAGCACGTCCTGCTTGTTCACATCGCGGAAGTGCTCAGCCATGGTGAGGGCCGAGAGACCCACGCGCATGCGGGCGCCGGGGGGCTCGTTCATCTGGCCGTAGCAGAGGGCCACCTTCGACTTGCTCAGATCCTCGGAGTTGATCACTCCCGACTCTTTGAACTCCTCATAAAGGTCATTGCCTTCGCGGGTGCGCTCGCCCACGCCGGCAAACACGGACACGCCGCCGTGCTCCTTGGCAATGTTGTTGATCAGCTCCTGGATCAGCACGGTCTTACCGACGCCGGCGCCACCGAACAGGCCGACCTTGCCGCCTTGGCGGTAGGGAGCCAGCAGGTCGATCACCTTGATGCCGGTTTCGAACACCTGCGGCTTGGTTTGCAGGTCGGTGAGCTTGGGGGCTTCGCG
>NSII01000030.1 GCA_002737305.1 Synechococcus sp. Baikal-G1 | reverse complement strand
AGACGGGAGAGTGCTAACTCGACCGTTGATTGGCGTCATTGGCGCCATGCCGTTGCTCTCGCAATCCCTCCATGGCTGCTGTTTCTCTTAGCGTCTCCACGGTCAAACCGCTCGGAGATCGCATTTTCATCAAGGTCTCCGAATCCGAGGAGAAAACCGCCGGCGGCATCCTGCTACCTGACACCGCCAAGGAAAAGCCCCAAGTGGGCGAGGTGGTCCAGGTGGGCCCCGGTAAGCGCAACGACGACGGCACCCGCCAGACCCCGGAAGTGGGCATTGGCGACAAGGTGCTCTACAGCAAGTACGCCGGCACCGACATCAAGCTCGGCACCGATGAGTACGTGCTGCTCTCCGAGAAGGACATCTTGGCGGTCGTGAACTGAGGCCCAGGCGCCTCCTTCACCCAGCTTTCGTCCCCCTTCCCCATCCTCCTTTCCCAGGCCCTCCATGGCTAAGCGCATCATTTATAACGAGCAAGCCCGCCGGGCCCTCGAACGCGGTATCGACATCCTGGCCGAAGCCGTTGCCGTCACCCTCGGTCCTAAGGGCCGCAACGTGGTGCTCGAGAAGAAGTTCGGTGCTCCCCAGATCATCAACGACGGCGTCACGATCGCTAAAGAGATCGAACTCGAAGATCACATCGAAAACACCGGTGTCGCCCTGATCCGTCAGGCTGCCTCCAAAACCAACGATGCCGCCGGTGACGGCACCACCACCGCCACCGTCCTGGCCCACGCCATGGTYAAGGCGGGCCTGCGCAACGTCGCAGCCGGCGCCAACGCCATCACCCTCAAAAAGGGCATCGACAAGGCGTCTGAGTTCCTGGTCGGCAAGATCAAGGAGCACGCCAAGCCGATCAGCGATAGCAATGCCATCGCCCAGGTGGGCACCATCTCCGCCGGTAACGACGAAGAAGTGGGCCGCATGATCGCCGATGCGATGGACAAGGTCGGCAAGGAAGGTGTGATTTCGCTCGAAGAGGGCAAATCGATGACCACCGAGCTGGAGGTCACCGAAGGCATGCGCTTCGACAAGGGCTACATCTCGCCCTACTTCGCCACCGACACCGAGCGGATGGAAGCGGTGCTCGAAGAGCCCTACATCCTGCTCACCGACAAGAAGATCGGCCTGGTYCAAGACCTGGTGCCCGTGCTCGAGCAGATCGCCCGCACCGGCCGTCCCCTGCTGATCATCGCCGAGGACATTGAGAAGGAAGCCCTCGCCACCTTGGTGGTGAACCGCCTGCGCGGCGTGCTGAATGTGGCGGCCGTCAAGGCCCCTGGCTTCGGTGATCGCCGCAAGGCCATGCTCGAGGACATCGCCGTTCTCACCAACGGCCAGCTGATCACCGAGGACGCCGGCCTCAAGCTGGAAAACACCAAGCTGGAGATGCTCGGCACCGCCCGCCGGGTGACGATTAATAAGGACACCACCACGCTCGTTGCCGAAGGCAACGAGGTGGCCGTCAAGGCCCGCTGCGAGCAACTGCGCAAGCAGATGGACGAAACCGACTCCTCCTATGACAAGGAGAAGCTGCAGGAGCGTCTGGCCAAGCTCAGCGGTGGCGTGGCTGTGGTGAAGGTGGGCGCTGCCACCGAAACCGAGATGAAGGACAAGAAGCTGCGCCTCGAAGATGCCATCAACGCCACCAAGGCGGCCGTTGAGGAAGGCATCGTCCCCGGCGGCGGCACGACCCTGGCCCACCTGGCTCCGGCCCTGGAAGAGTGGGCTGCGGCCAACCTCACGGGCGAAGAGCTGATCGGCGCCACCATCGTGGCCTCGGCCCTCACCGCTCCCCTCAAGCGCATCGCTGAGAATGCTGGTGTCAACGGAGCCGTCGTTGCTGAGCATGTGAAGAACATGCCCTTCAACGAGGGTTACAACGCTGCCACCGGCGAATACGTGGACATGCTGGCCGCCGGCATCGTTGATCCCGCCAAAGTGACCCGCTCTGGTCTTCAGAACGCGGCCTCGATCGCTGGCATGGTGCTCACCACCGAGTGCATCGTGGCCGACATGCCCGACAAGAAGGAAGCAGCTCCTGGCGGCGGCGGCGGCATGGGCGGCGACTTCGACTATTGAGTCCAGGGCCTACGGGCCCGATCCCATAGCCAATTGGGTTGGGGGGGTTGCCCCCCGGCCCTTTTTTTGTTTGCTTGCTGGCATCAGCCTGTCATTGGTCGCCGAGGCGAAGGCCAACCGCTGGCGGCGCTACTTTCTGCCTGAGGGGCATTGCCCCGAGGCCGCCTAGCCTTGGCCCCTTGCAACGGGCTTGGGCCAGCCGGGGGCCGGTGAGCGGGTTAGGCCAGGTTCCTTCCTGGGAGGCTGAGCGTTCAACGGATTGCCAAAGGTAAAGACAGCCTTGCTTTTGGGACGAAAGGCGCTTTACCGCTAAAGTGAGTCATTCGCAAGCCAGCCGTGAAGGTTACCCACCTGGAGCGGGAACACCTGCTTTGCCTGTCCTCCGAGGAGGTGGCCCTGTTGGTCGACCTCTGCCATGCGGCCACGTTCTCAGACATGTTGCCCACCGAAAAGGAGACCCAGCGCCGTTTGAAGCGGTTTATGGGGGAGGTGCAGACGTCCCTCCATGACACGGCCCAGCTGCTGTGGAAGGAAAAGCAGCATCGCTCCAAGCTGCGCAAGGCCTGAGGGCTGGTGCCTGCCCAGCCTCTTGATCTTGAGCCGGCATCGCCTTGGGGACTTGCCCTAATCAAGACTGATCGAAGGGCTTAAAGGGAAATAACTTGGCTTTTTATTGCCCATGTTGAGGCTATTTGTGCCAGATATTGATTGCTTAAAAGGGTTGGCCTGGATTGGTAAAGTCTCCAGTGGGCTGGGCCTGGCGAGCCTTCACCCTAGAAAAGACTACCTAGGAATTTTTTCAGGGCAATTTGGATGTTTTTATTAGATTGCATAGGGGTGCAATCGCAACAAGATATCCCTCTTTTAGTGGCTTTACTTCCTGGCCTATTGGGGTGACAACGCCTATGGTTTAGGGCTAGAAGCTCAAGGCTACCCGAGGTGAACAGCCAATTGCTTTGGCCATCCCTGGTGGATCCGGGGTTGGGCAAGAAAGATCGGCCTGGAGTTGATTGTTCAGTTCTTGGACCCTTCAGCGGCGGTGTTTGAGCTTGTTTGGTGGCCGTGCAGATGCTTTTCGCAGGCTTGGGCCCCGAGGCCGAAGACAACAACCGTCAGCATCAAGGTTGCGGCGAAAAGGCTTTGCATGGCTGAAAAATCTACCTGCATTACTTTAGGTGCCCTGGGGGAGTCCAGGGCCGGGGATCGGGGGCTTTGGTCTTGGTTTGGTCACTATGGTCTGGCGTTGCCGTCGCCTGCTTGCCGCCGATCCACTCCAAATGGAGCAGCTGCAGCTCGTTCGACAGCCAATCCCTGGCTGGGCTGGGCTACTGCCGCCAATTGGCCTGCCAGGGTTTGGCTTGCTCAGYTGCCCTTGGCTAGAAACACGAGGGCYACGCCATTGTTGCAATAGCGCTTGCCGGTGGGCTTGGGGCCGTCATCGAAGACATGGCCCTGGTGTCCGCCACAGCGGCTGCAATGATATTCAGTGCGAGGAATGATTAATTTGAAGTCCACTTTGGTGGCGATGCCTTGGGCTAGGGCCGCGTAAAAACTGGGCCAGCCCGTGCCGCTGTCGTATTTCGCCTGGGAGCTGAATAGGGGTAGCCGGCAGCCGGCGCAGGCATAGGTGCCCTGGCGTTTTTCCTTGTTGAGGGGGCTGCTGAAGGGCCGTTCCGTGCCAGCCTGGCGTAGCACTGAGAAGGCCTCAGGCGCCAGCCGGGCGCGCCATTGGCTCGGGCTCAGTTGCCATTGGGAATCGGCAGCCTTTGCTGCGGCCTGGGCTGGCTTGGCCCCGATCCAGGGAACCAGGGCCGTTCCCAGTAGTCCAAATAGGCCGCGCCGCTTCATGGCCAACCTATTTGAGCCAGCCAGCACTCAACACCACGGCTAACCCCAGGAAAAGGGATAGCAGGGTCCAGGTGATGCGGTTGAGGGTGTCCTCGGCGCTGCGGGCGCTGCTGAACATGGAGCCGCCACTGCTGGCCAGGCCACCCATGCCGTCGCCCTTGGGGCTGTGCAGCAGCACCGAGACCACCAGCAGGAGGCCGCTGGCGATCCAAACCCAGGAAAGAATGTTCTGAAGCATGGGGTCAACCTAGGCCTTCGGGRCCGGGAGGG
>NSII01000029.1 GCA_002737305.1 Synechococcus sp. Baikal-G1 | reverse complement strand
GGCGGGCTGGGGCAGGTCCAGGATCGCCAGCARGGTGGGGGCGATATCGGCCAAGCCACCGCCCTCGCGCAGCAGCACGTTGGTGCCATGGCCGGGAAGTTTGCGTTGTTCGCCTTCCACCAGGATCACGGGCACTGGGTTGGTGGTGTGGGCGGTCCAGGGCCTGCCATCGGGACCCTCCATCAGCTCGGCATTGCCGTGATCGGCCGTGATTAACAGGGTGCCGCCCATGCGGTTGGTGGCTTCCATCAGACGGCCGACGCAATGGTCCACGGTGGCGATCGCCTGGGTTGTGGCCTCCATCTGGCCGGTGTGGCCAACCATGTCCGGGTTGGCGTAATTGATGACCACCAGGGAGTAGATGCCCTTACGGATCGCCGCAATGCAGTTGTCGGTGAGCTGCTCGGCGGACATGGCCGGCGATTGGTCGTAGGTGGCGACCCGGGGGGAGGGCACGAGGTGGCGGTCTTCGCCGGGGAAGGGTTTTTCGATGCCCCCATTGAGGAAGTAGGTGACGTGGGGGTATTTCTCGGTTTCGGCGGTGCGGAACTGGCGCAGGCCATGGTTAGAAACCACTTCCCCCAGCAAGCCTTCGAGGGATTCCGGCGGGAATGCCACCTCAACAGGTAGGCCGCGCTCGTATTGGGTGAAGGTCACCACATGGAGGGGGCTGATCTGGACGCGCTCGAAGGGTTCGAACTCGGGCATCACCAGGGCCCGGATCAACTGCCGCACCCGGTCGGGGCGGAAGTTGAAGCAGATCACGCCGTCATCGGGCTTGAGATGGCCGGGTCCCAGACGGGTCGGTTCAATGAATTCATCGGTGATGCCCTCGGCGTAGGAGGCCTCTACCACCTGCAGGGCCGTGAGTTCCGAGGCGCCGTCGTCCTGGCTGAGCAGTCGATAGGCCTTTTCGGTCCGTTCCCAGCGGTTGTCCCGGTCCATCGCCCAGTAGCGGCCGCAGATGGTGCTCAGCCTGCCGACGCCGGCAGCGGCAATCTGGGCCTCCAGGCTGGCAATAAATCCCGGTGCACTTTGGGTGGGCGTGTCACGTCCGTCGGTGGTGACATGGATGCAGACATCCTTGAGGCCCCGCTCCGCCGCCCACTTCAGCAGGCCTCCCACGTGGTTCACATGGCTATGGACGCCGCCGTTCGAGCAAAGGCCAAGCAAGTGCAGGGTGTGGCCATTGGCGAGCAATGTGTCGGCCAGATGGTTGAGGGCGGCGTTGTGGGCGATGCTGCCGTCGCGCACGGCCTGGCCGATGCGCACCAACTCCTGGCGGATGATCCGGCCAGAGCCAATCGTGAGATGGCCCACCTCGGAATTGCCCATCTGTTGGTCGGGCAGGCCCACATCGGCGCCACTGGCCTGGATCAGGGTGTGGGGATAGGCATGCCACAGGGCATCCATCACCGGGGTCTCGGCGTTGCGGATGGCGTTGTGCTCATGGGCAGGGCTATGGCCCCAGCCGTCAAGGATGGCCAGCACCACCGGCGCCACAGGCGCTTTGCCGGTCAATGGTTGGGCTGGCGCTACGGCACCGGGCTGAAGCTGCCCATCGGTAACAAGTGAGTCAGCCATGCTGTGCTCGAGGCCAGAGTTGCGATCGGAGGAAGGAACTGCTTTCACCCGGAGTTGCCCTATCCTTCTACAACTTCAACCAGTTAGAACTTACTGCCTAAGGGCCAAAGACCCAAGTGGGCTCCTTGGTGGGTCAGCTTTTGGCCATCAAGGGCGCCCTGCGCCTGGCTTTCAGGCCCCAGGCCGCCCGCTTCGTGGGCTGCGGCTCTGCCAGGCTTGCGCCAGTGCCTGTCCCGTTCCTAGGGACCCCATTGCGCCGTGATGACGCCTTCTTCTCAGCAGGGTTTCGCGGGGCGATCGGAGCCCTTGGCCCCAGGCAAGGTCCCAGGCAACCCTGTCCCGGGCACGCCTGTCCCGGGCAAGCCTGGCCGGGTGGAAATTCTTTCGCCCCTGGAGCTCTCCCGCACCCTGATCCGGTTGGCCTCCCAAGTGTTGGAGAGCGTCACCGATAGCCGGGAGCTGGTGTTACTGGGCATTCCCACCCGGGGGGTCGCCCTGGCCCAGGTGCTCGCCCACCAGATCGGACGCATCGCCGGCCATGCCGTGGACCAGGGCAGCCTGGATCCCACCTTCCACCGCGACGACCTGGGGCGTGTCGGCACCCGCCTGGGTATCCCCACGGAATTGCCGGCCGATTTGAAGGACCGCAGCGTGGTGTTGGTGGATGACGTGATTTTTACCGGTCGCACCGTGCGGGCGTCCCTCGAAGCCCTGCAGGCCTGGGGACGGCCGCGCCGGGTCGCCCTGCTGGTGATGGTGGACCGGGGCCATCGTGAATTGCCGATCCAACCGGATTTCTGTGGACGGGTGGTGCCGACCAGCCGCCAAGAAACCATTGCCCTCTGCCTGCAGGCCACCGATGGCGAGGAGGGGGTTTACCTGCTCAAGGGAACCGAGCCGGCCGGCTGAGGTTTGCGGGCGGCCCGCTTGGGGGCCGCTTCAGCTGGCGGGCTCGAGTTCGTCGCTACGGAAGTGGGCCTTGAAGCGGCCAAAGGCCACGATTACCGGCAGGGTTGGGCTGATCGGTTTGCCCTTCCAGTCGTCAAGAACCTCCTTGACCTCGCCCGTTTGCCCCTGCAGATCGAAGGCCTGGCCGCGGTGTTCAGGGTGGTGGAACACAACCACACTGGCGCTGACCCTGACCTGATCTCCCGCTTGCATGGACGCTCAATACTGCAATGGGGCCCATCCTGCCATGGGCCCTCAGCGGCGACAGGCGCTCTCCGGGCCCGTTTCCACCACCTTGCCACCCAGTTCCTTGCAGGCCCGTTCGAAGGCCTGGCCGTCGTCCATGCCGGCGGCGATTTTGCGGGACACCAAGGCATCGAACTCCGCGAGGGGCACGTTGGAGGGATTGGTTTCGCCGTGGCCTTCGTGTTGCTTGTCCTCCTGGCGGCGCAGGCTGGCGATGCCCAGCTGCACCTGCTGGCGCAGCTCCTTGGTCTGCCCTTTCCACCAGGGGTGATCAATGCGATTGAGGGCATCGAGGGCCTCCCACCAGCGCTGCTGCTTGATCAGCTGCTGACCCCGGTCCCGCAGCATCCGGTTGCGGGTCCAGCTGTCCCGCAGGTTGTCGCCGAGGGCGGCGCCATCGCTGCGGTGATCGGCGTTGATCGCCGCCAGCAGCACCAGGGCCGCCTGCAGGTCCCCCTGCTGGAACAGGCCCAGGGCCCTGCTTTCCAGCTGCCGTTGCCACTGGACCAGTTGCTGTTGGTCGGCCGGCTGGCTGGCACCCGAATTGACCAGTTGCAGCTGCAGTTTCATCGCCGCTGACCATTGGCCCTGGTCCCAGAGCTGGGCGGCCTTGCGGCGGCGGCAGAGCCCCTGTTCCTGGGGGGCTCTGCCGCCCAGCCAGCGCAGGGCAGCCAGTTGGTCGGCATGGCGGATGCAGGCATCCAGGCGGCCGGCCCTAGCGGCCTCCTGGAGTTTTAAGGGAAGTTGCTGCTCCCACCAGTGCACTCCGCCCACGGCGGCCGCTACCAGTCCAAGGGTGAGACCCAGCCAGTAACGGGGGAGCCTGTGGTGGCGGAGGGCCAAGACGGTGTGCATGCGCTCCCCTGTTCTATGGATTGGGGCTGCCCGCCACCCGTCGTTGGGGGCAGCCCGGCTGTTGTCCACCGGTGGGGCCGGCCTCAGCGCACCCGCCCAAGCCGGCGCTCGGCCAGGGGCAAGCCCGTCAACAGGTCGTCGCCCTCCAGCTTCAGGGCGCCTGTGCTGTCAATCGAAAAGCGCAGTTTCAGCCGGTCCACCCCTGCCTGCCCTGGGGGGTCGAGGGCCACGGGCGCCGGCGGCTCGGGCCAGGCATCCACGGGCGCCTCGCCGGCGGGCCGGCGCCGCAGCCGCGGCAGACCCGCCTCGAATACCACCTCACTGCGTTGGTCGGGCCTGGGTTCGCCCAGGAGCAGGTCCAGGGCCCGTTGGCCGTCCTGGCTGCAGGCCAGCACTAGCTCGAAGGGGCGCTCACTCGGCCAGCCCTGGCCAGCGCTAAATAGGGGGTGCCAGCGGTGCTCACGGCTGCGACGGTCCCAGCAGCGCAAGCTCAGGCCATGGCTCAGCAGGTCCTGCACCGTCACTCCCGGTGTCAGGCCCAGGGCCCCCAGGGCCACCGCCTCGATCGGGCGTTGGTCCCGCAGGGGAACTCCGGCGCAGCGGCTCTGCAGCCAGCGCCGCACGCTGGGCAGGCGACTCGTTCCGCCCACCGGCAGGATCGCATCAACATCCTTGAGGGCGACGCCCTGGGCCCGGGCTGAAGCGAGGACCGTTTCGAGTAAGTCGTCGAGCAGTTCCTCGAGCCCCTTCTCCTCCAGGAGGCGATCGAGCTGGGGGCGACTGAGGCGCAGCTCCTGGGTGGGTCCTGGGCCCGGGCGCCAGAGCCCTAGGGCCTGCTCCTGGCTGCTCAGGCTGCATTTCATCCGCTCTACCACCTCCAGCAGGCCTGGATCGTTGCCCTGGCCAGGACAGAGGGCTTCGGCGATCCAGTGGTCGATATCGCGGCCCCCCAGGGCCAGCCCCGCCTTGCCCAGTACCCGGGCGAGGCGCAGGGCCTGCCGGCTCTGGTCCAGGTTGCGCCCGGCGAAGCGCAGCAGCTGGGCAATCGGCGCCGGTCGCCCTTCGCCCCCTTCCAACGCCACGAGGGATAGGTCGATCGTGCCACCGCCCAAGTCCACCACCAGCACCCGGCTGCCCGGGGGCAATCCGGCGCCGATGGCGGCGGCCGTGGGCTCATCCACCAGGGCCACCTCGGCCACGGCCAGGGCCTCGCTGGCCGCCGCTAGCCAGCGCCTGTAGTCCCGGTAGCCATCGATCGGGGCGGTGAGCACAAGACGATCAGGCTCGATGCCAGCGGGCAGCTGGCGCCAGATCCGTTGCAGCAGCAAGCTGCCGGCCTGCTCCGGGCTCAAGGTGTTGGCGGGCTGGGCCTGGCCCCTAGGTCCCGTTCTTGCCCCAGCGGCGTTCCCCTGGTTGGCCACCGTTTCGTTCGGATCACCCAGGCGCTGGCCGCCAATGGCCCGTTTGAAATCGCGGTGCAGGGCGGCTCCGCCTTGGTGGAGCAGGCCGGCCTCCAGCACCTGGCGGCCGATCAGGGGCTGGCCCGCCTCGGCATCGGCCAGCCAGATCACACTGGGCACCACGGGCGGCTCCCCCAGGGCGAAGGGCTCGATCGTCAGGAGGCGCGGCGGCCCGCCGGTTTCCTGGAAGGCCACCACGGTGCTGCTACTGCCCAGGTCGATGGCAAGGGTGCCGGCCATGGGGTATCTGGGAGGTGGGAGCGCGCCGTTCGATTGTGGCGCAGCTGGCTTGGTGCGCTGGGGGACCTTGACTTAAGGTGCCAGCACTAGCTGACTTTGCATGTTCATCGGCGTCGATGTGAGTCCGAAGGAATTGGCCCAGCGGGCTGAAAGCCTGATTCGCCACTCCAGCAACCGYTACCTCACCACGGTGCGCATTGCCTTCCGCGCGAAGCAACGCCGCTTCGATGACTTTGATGGCCTGCTCGAGGATTCGATGATCAAGCCCGTGCAGCGGGCCATCGTTGAAATGAGCGACGAACAGGACCAGCCCGACTTACTGCCCGGCTGAGTCCTGGCGGAAGCTTTTGGCGCGTATGCCGTTTCC
>NSII01000028.1 GCA_002737305.1 Synechococcus sp. Baikal-G1 | reverse complement strand
GGCGGTCGAGCTCACGGCAGCCGAGGCGGCGGGCCTGGCCGCGGCGGTTGTCGACCTGGTCTGCGAGCACCAAGCCCTCCTCGACCAGCTGCTGGCCGAGGAGGCGATCACCCTGGAGTTGGAACGGGGCCCCTGGTGGCTGGCGCTGGAGGGGGATCGCCTCCATTGGTGCCTCAAGGGGGTGTTGACCCCTGAAGCGGGCCAGCGGGCCTTGGAGGTCTCCTGGTCGGTGGAGGCCAGTGCGGCCCTCTGCCAGGCCTTGCAGCGCCTGGGCGGCCAACCTTGAGACTGGTCCAACGACCCGGCGCCGATCAGCACTGCTGATGGCTCCGGCTTTGCCGCAATTGCCAACGTCCCTTCCCCTTTTTTGCCCTGGTTTTCCCCAGGTCCCTCGACCGGAACCCTGGGGAGGCCTGGCGCCTGGGGAAATCAGCAGCTTGGTCCGGCCCAGCCTTGACAGATTCTTGAGGCGAGTTCCGGGCGCCCCCAAGTCCTGAGGTCCAGGCCAGCCAGGCCAGGGCGGCGGGGATGTCTAGATCTGAGAGGCCTGAGTCTGCAGGGCTTCCAGGCCATTTGACGCGGCTTCATTCCTGTGGCGAACTGGCCGCCTGACCCGGAATTTGGATGGACCCGATGGCCATGGTGAGCCTGCAGGCCGATGTGCCCGAGCCCCTGTTGCGGTCGATGCGAAGTTTCATCGAGGCCCACCCCAACTGGGACCAGTACCGCCTCTTCCAGGCGGCCTTGGCCGGCTTCCTGGTGCAAAACGGGCTGGAGAGCCGGGAGGTAACCCGCTGCTACCTGGCCAACCTATTTCCCCTGAGGGGGGGGTTTGGCCCCAGTTTGGTGATGGGTTCAGCCGCCGGGGATGGCGACGATGACGCGGACAGCTCAAGCCGGCCTGGGGGCCTTTAGGCCGGCTTGAGTAGGGCCAGCAGCTTTTGGGCGCTCGCTTCACCCACGGGCAGGATCGATAGCCGGTTGCCCTGGCGGACCACCGGCAACTCGTCGGCGCTGAACGTTTGGCGCAATTGCTCGAGGCTGAGCAGGGCATCAAAGCGTTCGAGAAAACCCAGGCGCACGCAATCCCAGCGCGGGGCTTCCGGTTTCGAGGCCCCATCGAAATACTTGGAGGCTGGATCGAATTGGCTGGGGTCCACCAGGCCCGTTTCCACCACCTGCATCAGGCCAATGATGCCGGGGGGCTTGGCATTGGAGTGATAGAAGAAGGCCCGATCGCCAATCGCCATCGTGCGCATGTAATTGCGGGCCTGATAGTTGCGAATGCCATCCCAGAGGGTCGTGCCCTCACGCTCGAGATGGTCGATCCCGTAGACATCGGGCTCGCTTTTCATCAGCCAGTGGGCCATTGACGGAGGGCATTGCGTTGGGCCGGAGAGTAGCCCGCTGGGTGAGCCCCTGGCGGGCGGGACCATCCAGGCCGGGACCACTCAAGCCGGGACCGAAGGCCCCGGGGCTTGGGGGGATGCTCCGGTGGCCAGGGCCTGCACCAGCTGGCGGAAATGGTCGCCGCGGGCTTCGAAATCGCTGTATTGATCGAAGCTGGCGCAGGCTGGCGAGAGCAACACGGCCTGGCAGCCCTGGCTGTGAGGCGCCAGCTTGAGGTCAGCCGCCAGCTCGCTTGCTAGCGCCACTGCCTGCTCCAGGTCCGCCACCACGGCGACCCTGCCGCCATAGCCACGCTCCCGTAGGAGGCCTTGAAACAAGGGCCCGGCGGCGCCAAACAGCACCACGGCCACCGCTTGGACCTTGAGCCGCTCGATCCAGCCGCTGGCATCGCCCTGCTTGGCCTGGCCGCCGGCTAATACCACCAAGGGGCCGGGGAGGGCCTGCAGGGCTACTTCGGCCGCGTCGTAATTGGTGGCCTTGCTGTCGTTGTAATAGGAAATGCCCTGGAGCATGCCGATCCGCTCGAGGCGATGGGGCACGCCAGGGAAGCGGCGGAAGGCGGCCTCCATCGTGGCGCCCGAAAGGCCCAGCTCCAGGCCCACGGCCGCGGCGAGCAGCAGGTTCTGGCGGTTGTGGGCTCCGGGCATGGCTAGGGAGCGGGCATCGAGCAGCGGACCAGCGGCTGAGGTCACCTGGTCAGCTTCGATCCAGAGCAGGGGATTGAGGCCCGGTGGTAGGGCGCTGCGATCCCCTGCCGTAACCCAATGGGCCCGCTCCCAGCTGGGGGCCTGGGAGCGCAGGTCCGGGTCATCTGCATTGAGGATTTGGCAGGCGCTGCGTTCCAGCAGGCTGCGTTTGATGGCGCGGTAGTTGGSGAGGGTGCCGTGGCGTTCCAGGTGGTCCGGGGTGAGGGTGGTCCAGAGGCCAATCCGCGGCGCCACCAGGGCGCAGGCTTCAATTTGATAGCTGCTCAGTTCCACCACCAGCCAA
>NSII01000023.1 GCA_002737305.1 Synechococcus sp. Baikal-G1 | reverse complement strand
GCCCGCCAGGCCCARGGTGGCCAGCAGGCCTGGCAACCCAAAGACGTGGTCGCCGTGCATGTGGGTCACGAAGATCCGCCGCAGCTGGGAGACCCGCAGCTCGCTGCGCAGGAACTGGTGCTGGGTGGCTTCACCGCAGTCGAACAGCCAGAGCTCGGCCCGCTGGGGYAGGCGTAGGGCCACGGCCGACACGTTGCGGGAGCGGGTGGGGACCCCCGAACTCGTGCCTAAAAAGGTGACCTGCACGGCTGGAGTATCTCCCCGGTGCCGCACCGGTTCATCAGGATTSGCATGCTGCCACGTCGAGCCCGGRCCYAGGTGCCAGGCGGCGGCTGGCTGGCGCCTGGGTCTGGGCTTGGTCACAATGAAAGTCCTGTTGCGGTTGCCCGGCCGCGGCTCCGAAGCCGTGCCGTGGGGCTTGAGCCGATGTTGTTGATCCCTCCCCACCAGCGGCGCTGCCTGGGCGCCAGCTTGCTAATGGGTGGCCTTCTGGTGGGCCTGCCCCGGGCCTGGGCGGCCTTGGAGACGGCACCCACCCGGGCCGATCGGGCCCCCTTGGGTGGGCCCCAGGTGCGGGTGTTGCTGGGGGAAGCCCCGATCCTCACGGTGCGGGCCCCCGCCGGCGCTCGCATGCGCCTGCGCGATGGCTCCGGCCAAGTGCTGATGGAGCTGGGCCCGGACCAGCCCCTGCGCCTGCAACTGGCCGGCTCCCAGGTGCTGGGCCTGGCCGAGGCCGGGGCGGGCCCAGCGGCCCCCGCCTACGACCCGGCCACGGGCCCTCCCCTGGTTCCCCGCCTGGGCCCTTCAGCGCTTGCGACTGCGCCCGCGACCAATCCCAACGCGGATCTGGCAGCGGCTGGGCAGGGTGCCACGGCCCGCACGGCCCCATCCGTCGCCCAGCGGCTGCGGACCGGCGAGCTGGTGGTGGAGCCTGTGCCAGCGCCCGGCAGTGAGGGCAGTGTTTGGCTGCAGAAGCACCACTACCGGGGCCGCCTGTGGATCCGGCCCCAGGGCCATGTCCTGCAGGTGGTGAACCTGGTCGGCCTGGAGACCTACCTGGCCAGCGTGGTGGGTAGCGAGATGCCCGCTAGTTGGCCCCTGGAGGCCCTGCGGGCCCAGGCCGTGGCGGCCCGCACCTATGCCCTTCGGGCCCTGCGCCCCACCACGGGCCGGGCCTACGACCTCAAGGCCACCGTGGCCAGCCAGATGTACCTGGGGGTGGAGGCGGAAACGGCCTCGACCCAGGCGGCCGTAGCCGGCACCCGGGGCCTGGTGCTCACCTACGGCGATGGCCTGGTTGAGGCCGTGTTCCACAGCAGCGGCGGCGGCATCACGGAAAACAGCGGCGAGCTCTGGGCCCAGCAGTTGCCCTATCTGGTGAGCGTGGTTGATTTCGACAATGGGTCGCCCGTGCGCGATTGGCGCCTGCCCCTGGGCGATGGGCTGGTGCGCAAGGGGTTCCCCGAGATCGGCAGCCTCGAGCGCATTGAGGTGCTTTCCACCAGCTCCAGTGGGCGGGTGCGCCAGGCCCGGGTGCTGGGCTCGGCTGGGGCGGTGGTGGTGACGGGGGCTGAGCTGCGCTCGCGGCTTGGGCTGAAAAGCACCCTGGTTCAGTTCAGCCTTGAGCCCATGAACGCCCCCTTGCTCACTGATCAGGCTGGTCCCTCCCTGGCTGGTACCCCCCTGGCTGGGACAGCTTCCGAGCCGCTGACGGCCGCGGCCCCCAGTGCCGCGGTGAGAGGGGCAACCCCGGCCCCGCTCCAGCTGCCGCCCCTCCCTCCGGCCTGGGACGCCCGCGCCGCCCATTCCCGCCTGCAGTGGGTGGCGATTGGCCGGGGCTTTGGCCATGGCATCGGCATGAGCCAGTGGGGCGCCTGCGCCATGGCCCGGCGTGGCGAGGGCTTCGAGCAGATCCTGCAGCACTACTACCGGGGCACCCAGCTGCGGCCCTACAGCAGCCTGGCGGCCCTAGTTCCGCTGCTGCAGCCACGCCTCAGCCTGGCCCCAATTACGGCCCGTCCCCTGGCGCTCACGCTCGGCACTAAGCCCTGACAGGCTGGCCCCAGGACTGGGATTTTGGGGCTTGGCACGCTGGTCGTTGGAGGTGGCCCCTGGCCCCGAGGCCCTGGGCCAAAGGGTTGCGGCGTTGGTACTGGAAGCCTTGCGGCTCGCTCTCGCTGGCGGTTCGGCCAAGCCGCTTGGCTTGGCCACGGGCCGCACGATGGATCCCGTCTATGGCGCCCTCGTCGAGCAGCTTCAAGCCCTGCCCAGCGGGGAGCGCCAAGGGCTGCTGGCGGGCTGGTCCAGTTTCAACCTGGATGAGTATGTGGGGCTGGGGTCTGACGATCCTGAGTCCTTCGCGGCCAGCATGGAGCACTCCCTGGGCACCCCCCTAGGACTGGCCCCTGGGCAATTGCGCCTGCCCGATGGCCTGGCCCCCGATCCCGAGCGGGAGGCCCGCCGCTACGGCCAGGCAATCGCCGCCGCCGGCGGCCTGGGCCTGCAGCTGCTAGGGCTAGGCAACAACGGCCACGTGGGTTTCAACGAACCCCCCTGCCCCCCGGAGGCGCCCACCCGCTGCCTGGAGCTGGATCCGGCCACCCGCCACCAGAACGCCGGCCTATTTGCCGCTGGTCTGGCCGCCGTGCCGGTGCGGGCGATCACCGTGGGCTTGGCCGAGATCCTGGCGGCTGAAACGGTGGTGTTAGTGGTGAGCGGCGAGTCCAAGGCCGAGATCTTGCGCCGCAGCCTGGAGGAGCCCCCCCAACCCCAGCTGCCGGCCAGCTGGTTGCAGCGCCATCCGCGTTTGAGGGTGATGGTCGATGGGGCGGCGGCCAGTCGGCTGGGTTGCGTGCGGGTGTGAGGGGGTTCGCCCCCACTCACGCTGGTCCGCTATCGCTATCGCTCCCCGGGTTTCCTTCTACTTTTCCATAGACATTGCCCCAGACGTCGCCCCTGACATCACCCCAAACACTGCCTTCCACATTGCCATTGACATTGCCAAGGACATGGCGGCCCACATTGGCCCCCACATCGCAGCCGACATTGCCTTCGACGCTGCCTTCAACATCACCAAAGATGTCGCCCCTGACACTCCCTTCGATACTGCCCTTGACGTCTCCCCAAATGTTGCCGTTGACTTGCTGGATGCGCAATTTGCCATCTACAAGGGCAAAGGTTACTAGTTTGTTGATTTCTTCGATTTCAGTCATGGCGGACGATGATAGCGGCACTGATTTCCAGAAATACTATAGCAAAAATGGCAAGTGAGATCATGCGGCGGGTCTTGGCTGGTTGCGGTGCACCGGCAGTGCCGTGAGGGATTCAACGCCTCGGCGCGGCCGCTAGCCCTTAGGCCTTACTAGGCATGGGCATGCTTTGTCGGTCGACGCAGTCGGTAGCGTGTAGTCGAACAGCACAATCGTTTGCGTGCTGCTTCTGTGTCATCGCAGTTCCGGGTGTAGGGGATCCCCCTTGAACGGCCCTTCCACTTGGGAGGTGATCCAGCCGCCGTAGAAGCCCCCCGGTTGGGCGATTACGGCTTCCCCATTCACCCAACAGCCGTCCATGGCGCCCGGGTAGAGGGAGAACCAGCCGGCAATGGGCCCGAAGGCCGCGCTGGGCTGCGGATACTGCCAAACCACCTTGTTGATGCGTTTTTTAGGCCCATCGCCCGGGGCGGGCACCACCAGATCGAAATAGCGGGCCAGCCCCTTCCATTCACAAAAGCTAGTGCCCATGGCTGGCTCAAGCAGGTCGAGGCGAAATGCCTCCGGGTCCAGGTAGTAGGTGGGGGGATGGAAGGTTTCCAGCACCCGATAGCTGGTGGTTGTTTCGCAAATCACGACGCCCCCTGCTTTGACCAGAATGGGGTCCTGGCAGGGCACCAGTAGGGGTGGTCGGGGGTAATCGGCAACGCGTTCCATTGCTGGCTGGCTATCAATTGATTGATGACTGTAGGTGGGAGTTGTTTGTTTTTGAATCCTAGAATTGGGCAGAATTGATGGTTCAATGTTGCCGCTTTCAATGGCATCCACTGATGGTGCGCTCTTGGCCAAGGCGGCCACCACTCACCCCAGCACCCCCTCCATCAACCCCTCCTCCGCCTCCAAATTCGTCGTCACACTGCGCACGTCGTCCAGCTCTTCAAGGGCATCCAACAATTTCAAGCAGCCTGCCAGCACTTGCGAATCGCTGACCTGGCAGCCGGTCTGGGCGATCCAGCGGTGCTCCCAGCTGGCCACGGGCCAGCCCCTGGAGCGCAGCTGGTCCTGCAGGGCCTCGAGGTCGGCGTAGGCCGTCACTAGTTCAGCGCCGCTGCGCTGGCCGGGGTCGCCGTCTAGCTCGTAAGTGAGTACGGCAGGGCCGCCCAGGTCTTCGAGGGCCAGGAGGTCTTCCAGCAGGGCGTCTTCATCGAGCCAACCCCTAGGGCTGGTTGCTAATCCTGATGCTTTTGAGCGGGAGCCGTCGTTGCCGATGGTCTTGGCACCCGGCACGGTGCTGCCCAGGGTGGTGGCCGGCCCCAGGTGCACCACGCCCAAGTGCTCGAACAAATAGCCCACGCAGCCGCTCTCGCCCAGGTTCCCCCCGTTTTTATTGAAGGCCAGGCGCAGTTCGGCGGCGCTGCGGTTGCGGTTGTCCGTGAAGGCTTCAATCAGGATGGCGATGCCGCCCGGGCCGTAGCCCTCGTAGCGCACCGGCTCGAACTGGTCACCGGCGCCGCTGCCCTGGCCAGAGCCCTTAGCAATCGCCCGCTCAATGTTGCCGCTCGGCATGGCGGCTGCCTTGGCCTTTTCGATCGCCGTGCGCAGCTGGAAATTGGCCGCCGGATCGCTGCCGCCCCGGGCCGCAACCGTGATTTCCCGCCCCAACCGGGTGAAGAGGGCGCCCCGTTTGGCATCGACCACCGCCTTGCTGCGTTTGATCTGGGCCCATTTGCTGTGGCCGGCCATGGGAACGGGGGCTGGGAACGAACAGGGTTGGGGGTGCCTTGGCCGGGGTGGGGGCTTGCCCCTAGCCGTTGGCCTGCAGCACCAGTTTGGGCTGGAGCCGCCCCCCCGCCTGGGCCAGGGCCATGCCCGCCAGGCTGCCATCGGGGCCCACTACCACCACGGCCGTGCCGTCTGGGAGAGCCAGGTCCCCCTCCAGGCTGCGGCCGCAGCGCCAGCTGGCTAGCTCGGCTTCACCCTCGAGCTGGCGGCGGTCCAGGTGGCCCAGCACCACCAGGGGATCGAGCAGCGTGGGCGGCGGCGCCTGCGCCACCCGATCCAGGGGCACGCTTTGGTCCAGGCCAAAGCCCAGGGCCGCCGTGCGGCGCAGCTGGGCCAGGCAGCCCCCACAGCCAAGGGCCTCGCCCAGGTCCCGGGCTAGGGAGCGGATGTAGGTGCCAGCTGTGCAGGCCACCTCCAACTCCAGTTCGGCCCGCTCAGGGTTCCAGCCCAGCAGGCTGAGCTCGCTGATCGTCACCGTTTTGCTGGCCAGGTCCAGCGCCTCGCCGCGGCGGGCGCGCAGGTAGGCCCGCTCGCCATCCACATGCACTGCCGACACGTTCGGAGGCCGTTGCTGAATCGTTCCGCGGAAGGGCTCCAAGGCCGCCTCCAGCGCGTCCCGTCCGAGGGGTGGCACCGGCCGCTGCTCAAGAAGGTCGCCACTGAGGTCATCGCTGCTGGTGCGGAGTCCCAGGCGCAGCGTGCCCCGGTAGCGCTTGTCGCCGCTGAGGTAGGGCAGCAAACGGGTCGCGCCCCCCAGGGCAATCGGCAGCACGCCCGTCACGGCTGGATCGAGGGTGCCGCCATGGCCCACCCGCTTGAGGCCATAGGCGCGCCGCACCTGGGCAACGCAGCCATGGGAGGTGAGCCCGGCCGGCTTGTCGAGCACCAGGAAGCCGCAGAGCTCGGGCGATGCCGGCGTTTTGACGCCCGGGCTAGGGAGCTCTGGGGACTCGGGCCACATCGGCGCTGGTCGTTAACCAAGGACAGGTCACTGTTGCATTCGGCCTGGGTTTTGCCCTGCCCGGGGCCTAGTGCTGTCAGACGGACTGCCCATCAAGCCTTGGTCAGACAGTCCTTGCGGCTGGCTTTGCCGGGACCTCGAGCTCCCTGGGGCGATTTACGGTGCTCCCATGTCCCTGTCTTCCAGTCCCGGCGCCCCTAGCGCTGGTCCCGTCGCCGTTCGCCCCAGCCTGGACGTGGAGCGTTTCCTGGCCGATGGCTTTGCCCTCAAGGCCCAGCTCGCCCCGTTCCTGCAGCTGGAGGCTGCCGCCCTGGAGGCCCTGTTGCCCCAGGCCACGGACCAGTTGGCGGCCCTCCACCCGGGGGCGGTGGAGCTGGCCTTTGATCCGGCTGATGCGGGCCGTTTTTACGAAGACACCGTCGGCACAGCCCACCTGATCGAATTGGCAGCCTGGCATCTGGGCAGCGCCGACTACATCGCCGATACCCTGCGCTTGCAGGAGCGTTTCGCCTGCGGCCAGGTGCTCGATTTCGGTGGCGGCATTGGCAGCCATGCCCTGGCGGCGGCGGCCCTGCCCCAGGTGGAGCAGGTCTGGTTCGTGGACCTCAACCCCCACAACCGCGCCTTCGTGGCAGCCCGGGCCGAGGCCTTGGGGCTGGCTGCCAAATTGCGCTGCTTCCGCGACCTGGACGATCCGGCCCTGCCCCAGCAGTTCGACACGATTGTCTGCCTCGATGTGCTCGAACACCTCCCCGATCCCGCTGCCCAGTTGGAGCGTTTTGCCAGCCGGCTCACGGGCTCGGGTGTGGCCCTATTGAACTGGTATTTCTTCAAGGGTTTCAGGGGCGAATATCCCTTCCACTTCGATGATGAAGCCCTGGTGAATCGCTTTTTCACCACCTTGCAACAGCGTTTCCTAGAGGTGTTTCACCCCTACTTGATCACCACCCGCACCTATCGCTTGCAGCCGCAGGCCTAGGGGTTGAGCTCAGGACCCGATGCAGCAATCGACATTAAAAAGCCAGGGCTTGGGGGCCCTGGCACTCGGTCGGAGCTGCCCGTAGGCAGATCGGGCTAGTTCAGGCCACGGCGACGTTGATGCGCTTGCGGTTGCGCAGGTTGCGGGTGATCGAATCGAAATTCACAACGCCATCGATGAGGGCGAAGAGGGTGTCGTCGGAGCCGCGCCCCACGTTGTTGCCGGGCAGCACCGAGGTGCCGCGCTGGCGGATCAGGATCGAACCGGCGGTCACGACCTCGCCGCCATAGCGCTTCACGCCTAGGCGCTTGGAATTGGAGTCGCGGCCGTTGCGTGTGGAGCCTGTGCCTTTCTTATGGGCCATGGGGAGGAAAAAAGGGGGGACGGTTGGAGCAAATTAAAATCGATCGCAGATCGATCTAGGACATGGAGCCGGCTAGCCCGCTCAGGCCAGGGCTTTGCCAGCCACGGTGATCGACTGCACCATCACCCGGGTGAGCTCCTGGCGGTGGCCGTTCTTGCGGCGGGTTTTCTTCTTCGGCTTCATTTTATAAACAATGATCTTCGGTCCGCGCCGGTGGGCCATCACCTTGAGTTCCACGGTGGCACCCGTGATGAAGGGGTGGCCCAGGGTGGCGCCCTTGGCGTCCTTCACCAGCAGCACGTTTTCCAAGGTCACGGTGCTGTCGACTTCGGCGTTGATCCGGTCGAGGTCGTAGTAGCGGTTGGGCTGGACCCAGAACTGCTGGCCGGACGCCTCAACGATGGCGTAGGGGCCGCTGCTGGGGGCGGAGTCCGCCTCGGGGGCAGGAGCGGTGCTGGTCGGGGATGGGGTCATGGCGGACTCGGGCATGGACAGGCTGACGGGGTTCCCCTGCTCCCAGCCTGGATTCAGGCCATGGGACTGGGGATTGCGTCATTCGGCCTGCCGCACGGCAATCGAAAGACAAACAAGGATCCTGCCCTTTTTGGGGCCCGATCGTCAACACTAGCTTGGTTGTTCAGGGCCTGATCCCGGCTCCGATGTCCCAGCCGGCTCTCACCATCGCCTCCCTGCTCTGTGACCCACTGCTGCTGCTGGCCTGTCGCCAGTGGCTGAAGGGCGGTCGCTATGAACTCGACGACCTCGGCTCCCAGGCCGATCCCCTCGGGGCTTTGGAGCGGCGGCGCGAGGCCTTTGATGTGGTGTTACTGCAGCAAGGGGCCTTCTCCCGCAACCAGCTGGAAGGGTTGATGCGCAAGGGACTGATGCTGCCGGCCGTGGTGGTCGGCGATGTCAGCGGCCGCCTGGATTACCACGAAGCCGAAGTCCACCTGCCCGGCGACCAGCTCGAGCAACTCAGCTACAGCATCGATGCCGCCGTATCCCGGGTCCTGCGGCGGGGCCTCTCGGCCGCCAGCGCTGGCCAGCCGGGCGCGCCAGCGCCTTCAGAACGCTGGCGCCTGCCCAATCGGCTTAAGGAACGCCTCGGATACCTGGGGGTTTTTTACAAACGGGACCCCTCCCGCTTCCTGCGCCACCTAGCCCCCCAGGAACGTCAGGAATTGCTCGCTTCCCTGGAGCGCACCTACCGGGACCTGCTGATCAGCTACTTCCGCGACCCGGCTGCGGCCAACCAAGCCCTTGAGAGTTTTGTGCATACGGCCTTTTTTAGTGACCTGCCCATTACCAAAGCTGTGGAGATCCACATGAATTTGATTGACAGTTTCTGGAAGCAGCTCAAGCTGGAGGGGCACAAGAACGACTTTCTGCAGGACTACCGCCTAGCCCTGCTTGATGTGATGGCCCATCTCTGCGAGATGTATCGACGCACGGTTCCTGCGGATGGACCCCTGCCCAACCCCCAAGCCCCCCGCCTGGACTCCATGGCCCTCGCCCAGGAGGTGGGTTGATGTCGCCCCGTAAGACCTACATCCTCAAGCTCTACGTGGCTGGCAACACGGCCAATTCGATGCGGGCCCTCAAGACCCTACGCAATATTTTGGATACCGAATTTCAAGGCGTCTATGCTTTGAAGGTGATCGATGTACTGCAGAATCCCCAGCTTGCCGAGGAAGATAAAATCCTGGCTACCCCCACGCTGGCGAAGATTTTGCCCCCGCCGGTTCGGCGCATTATTGGTGATTTATCCGATCGAGAGAAAGTCTTGATTGGTCTTGATCTTCTTTATGATGAGCTCAGCGAGGAGGATTTTGGCGGCGATGATGATCTGGACTCTTCCGGCCTGATTCCAGCTGAATTCGGGCCTGATGGGGCCGTCCCCCACGACCGCCATGCCCCAGCCAGGCTGTCCCTGGAACCGGAGCCTGGGGGCGGCAGCCTGGAGTCCCCCTTGGCCCTGCCGCCGCTTGAGTCCCCCTAAAGCTTGCTGGGGCTGCCGCCCCGATTAAACAGCCCTCCTGATTGTCTTTTTGAGCCCTTCTAGTTCCATGCAGGATTTCAGTTCCACCAGCTCCGGCTCCACCTTGATGCAGGTGCAGAAGCTTCCCACGGGGATTGAGGGCTTCGATGATGTGTGCCATGGCGGCCTGCCGATCGGGCGCTCGACCCTGATTAGTGGCACCTCGGGCACGGGCAAAACCGTGTTCTCGCTCAATTTCCTATGCAACGGCATACGCCAATTTGATGAGGCTGGCATTTTCGTCACGTTTGAGGAGTCACCCCTCGATATTTTGCGGAATGCCTCGAGCTTTGGCTGGAACCTGCAGGAGATGGTTGAGCAGGGCAAACTTTTTATCCTCGATGCTTCGCCCGATCCTGACGGTCAAGATGTAGCTGGAAGCTTTGATCTTTCTGGCTTGATTGAGCGCATTAACTACGCGATTCGTAAATACAAGGCCAAACGGGTGGCGATCGATTCGATCACGGCCGTATTCCAGCAATATGACGCAGTTTCGGTGGTTCGCCGTGAAATCTTCCGGCTGATCGCCCGACTCAAGGAGATTGGCGTCACCACGGTGATGACCACCGAGCGCATTGATGAATATGGCCCGATCGCCCGTTATGGCGTGGAGGAATTTGTGTCCGATAACGTGGTAATTCTGCGCAACGTGCTTGAAGGCGAGCGGCGGCGGCGCACCGTGGAGATCCTCAAGCTGCGCGGCACCACCCACATGAAGGGGGAGTTCCCCTTCACCATGGGCGCCCATGGCGTCAGCATCTTCCCCCTTGGCGCCATGCGGCTCACCCAGCGGTCCTCGAATGTGCGGGTTAGCTCGGGCGTGCTCCGGCTCGATGAGATGTGTGGCGGCGGCTTCTTTAAGGATTCGATCATCCTGGCCACCGGCGCCACCGGTACGGGCAAAACCCTGCTGGTCAGCAAGTTCGTCGAGAATGCCTGTGCCAATAAGGAGCGGGCGATCCTCTTTGCCTATGAGGAATCCCGGGCCCAGTTGCTGCGCAATGCCACTAGCTGGGGCATGGATTTTGAGCAGATGGAGCGCGATGGCCTGCTTAAGATTATCTGTGCCTATCCCGAATCCACCGGCCTCGAGGATCACCTTCAGATCATCAAAACCGAGATTGGTGAATTTAAGCCCTCGCGCATGGCGATTGATTCGCTCTCAGCCCTGGCCCGGGGAGTTAGCCACAACGCTTTCCGCCAGTTTGTGATTGGTGTGACGGGCTATGCCAAGCAGGAGGAGATCGCTGGCTTCTTCACGAACACCTCCGAGGAGTTCATGGGTAGCCACTCGATTACCGATTCCCACATCTCCACGATCACCGACACGATCCTGCTGCTCCAATACGTGGAGATTCGCGGCGAAATGGCCCGCGCCCTCAACGTGTTCAAGATGCGGGGCTCCTGGCACGACAAGGGCATCCGCGAGTTTGTGATCACCGGTAACGGCCCCGAGATCAAGGATTCCTTCTCCAACTTCGAGCGCATCATCAGCGGTGTGCCCCACCGTATCAATGCGGATGAACGCAGCGAGTTGGCCCGCATCGCCCGCGGAGTTGCCAGCGAAGACGGTTGACCTGGGGCTGGCAACCAGGTCTCCTAGGGGTTTAGCTTGCTGGGCTCCTGTCCTTTAGGCCGTTTCAAGGAGGCGGTTGGCGGGATCTTGGCGTCGGCGCTCCCTGATCAACAGCAGCTCATCGCCATCGGCCTGCTCTAGGGGGAGTTCGAACCAGAAGGTTGTGCCGCAGCCGGGTTCACTTGCCATCTGGATGCGACTGGAATGCTTTTCGAGGATGCCGCGCACAATCGAGAGGCCTAGGCCCGTGCCGACTTCTGTGTGCACGGCATTTTCGACCCGGTAGAAGCGCTCAAAGATGCGGCTTTGATCATCGAAGGAAATGCCCGATCCCGTATCGGCGATTTCCACCCGTAGCCGCGGCAGGGGCGAACTCAATTCGCAGGTGGGGTTGTCGTCCCGGGGGGCCGTGCTGGGATCGAGCTGGCAGGTGTCGGGCCAGAGATAGGCCCGCATCATCAGTTGGCCGCCGGCGGCGGTGAATTTGAGGCCATTGCCCACCAGGTTGTCGAGCACCTGCAGCAGCAGGTCCCAGTTGCCGCGCACCCGGGGCAGGTTGCTGTCCACATCCATGGCCAGATGCACCCCCTTGTCATCGGCATTGAGCCGGTAGTTGCGCAGGGTCTGCTCGATGGCGGGGGGGAACTCGACCGGCTCCAGGGTCCAGATGCGATCCGATTCCAGCCTGGATAGATCGAGCACATCATTCACTAACCGGGTGAGCCGATCGGTTTCGGCATTGGCGATGGCCAGAAATTCCTGTTGTTCGGCCTCACTCAGTTGATCGCGCATGTCGTGGAGAGTTTCCACGTAGCTCTTAATGTTGAACAGGGGTGTGCGCAGCTCGTGGGAGACGTTGCTGATAAAGCGGCTCTGGGCCGCATTCAGCTCCACCTCCCGGGTAAGGTCCTGCACCGTAACGGCAATGCCCTTGAGGCTTTCGCCACTGGTATCGCGCACCGATTGCAGCACAATCCGTAGGGTTCGCGCCGGTTCCCCGAGCTCGATGCGTAAATCACTACTATCTTTTGCGCCGCTCTGTACCGCATCGAGTTGGGGTTGCAGTTCCAGGCCCAAAAGGCCTGGCAGGGCGTCGCAAAGCTCACTGCCCTCCAGGTTGCGGCCCTCCCAGCGGAACAGGCGCCTGGCCGTGGGGTTGACCAGCACGATTTTGCTGGCCCCATCGAGCAGCAAGGCCCCATCAGCCATGGTGGCGATCAGGGTTTGTTGTTTGACCTGGGCGGCTGTGAGTTCTTCGATGTTGGCTTCGTTGTAGACCTCCAATTGGGAGGCCATGGCATTGAAGCCATTGAGTAATTCCCCCAGTTCCCCGCCCACGGGTAGGGCGATGCGGGCGCCGAAGTCGCCGCCGGCAATTAACCCCACCCCCCGCAGTAATTCCTTCACCGGCTGGGTGATTGTTAGGGCGTTAAATACCGAACCCAGGATCACCAATACCCAGATTGAGATGAACACCGCCACGGTCACTTCCCGGGTCAGGGCCGCACTGGCTAGGACCGCCTCGTTTGGGTTGATGCCTAGGGCCAGCACGCCAAGATAGCGACCGTTGCTAACCATCGGCACAAAGACATCGGTGACCTGGCCATCGGGGCTCAGGTGTTGGCGCACTAGGGGGCTCTGGGGCCGTTTGGCCAGGTCTGCGGGCATTTCCAGGCGGCGGCTGAGCAGCAGTTCACTACTGCCTTGGCTGCCGCTGATCGGGATGCCGAGGTAAATCAGGCCCTCGGGATCGGCGAAGAAGATGTAACGCAGGCTGCGGCTGGAGCGCCAGAATCGTTCGGCCACGGCGGCCAGTTCCCTGTCGTTGCCTTCGGCCACCAGGGGCGTGACGTTGGCGGAGAGCAGCAGGCCCAGGTCCCGGGCGTAGCGGGTGTCGCTCATGCGCACATCCATCTGGATGCTGTTCAGCGCAAAAAATGTGAGCCCGGTCATCACCAAGCTCACCACCAGGGTGGCCACGGCCAGCAGCTTTGTTTGCAGGCTGAATTCGGCCCACCAGCGCCTTAATCCATCCCACCAGGAGCGCGGTCGACCGTCCCCGGGCAGTTCCAGGGGGGCGGGCGTGGGCAGGTTCGCTGCCCCTGGGAGATCAACGCTCTGGCTGGGGGCGGACAGGGGCGTGGGCAGGCTGCCGCGGGGATCGAGTGGCATCAGCCTAGGAACGTCGCACTTGGTGACCAATGTCGCGCCGGTAGGTGATGCCCGCAAAGCGCACCAGGGCCAGGCCGGCGTAGGCAGCCGCAAAGGCGGCGTCAAAGTCGTCGCCCTGGGCGACCACCGCCAGCACCCGACCGCCACTAGTCACCGTGCTGCCATCGGCTAGCCGCTGGCTGCCGGCATGAAAGAGCTGCAGGTCTGCCCTGCTTTCCAGGCTGCTTTCAATCCGGTCGCCCCGGCGCACTTCGCCTGGATAGCCGCCGGCAGCGGCGATCACGCAGGCACTGCAACGCGGTGCAATCGTTAACACGGGTGCCGTATCAAGCCGGCCGAGGGCGCAGGCGAGCAGCACCTGGGCCAGTTCCGGGCCGAGCAGGGGCATCAGGGTTTCGCACTCCGGATCCCCGAAGCGGCAGTTGAATTCGATCACGCTGAACCCCGTGGGCGTGAGCATCAGGCCGGCGTAAATCACCCCCCGGTAGTCGATGCCGCGGGCCTTCAGGGCCGCCAGGGTGGGCTCCAGCACCCGCTGGCGCACGGCCTCCAGGGCAGCGCTATCGAGCAGGGGGGCCGGGGCATAGGCCCCCATGCCACCGGTGTTGGGCCCGGTGTCGCCTTCGCCGATGCGTTTGTGGTCCTGGGCGGGGGGGAGCACCACCATGCGCTCGCCGTCGCACAGGGCAAAGACCGACACCTCGGGTCCTTCGGTGCGCTCCTCCAGCACCAGGCTGGTGCCAGCGCCGCCAAAACGCCCCGCAAAAATCTCCTCAATCGCAGCGCGGGACTCCGCCAGGCTGTCTGCCACCGTTACCCCTTTGCCAGCCGCCAGGCCATCGGCCTTCACGACCAGCGGACGGTTCTGGTCTTCAAGGATGGCCAGGGCCTGCTCCCGGCTATCGGCCGGCCAGTAGCCGGCGGTGGGGATGGCGGCCTCCACCATCAGGGCCTTGGCCCATTGCTTGCTGGCTTCCAGCTGGGCCCCGTCGGCACCGGGGCCAAACACGGCTAGGCCGGCGGCCCGTAGTTGGTCCCCCAGGCCCGCCGCCAGGGGCGCCTCCGGGCCCACCACCACGAGGTCGATGGCGTGGGTCCTGCAGGCCGCCAGCAGGCCTGCGGCATCGGTTTCGGCGATCGCTAGCTGCTGACAGCCGGCGATATCAGCCGTGCCGCCATTGCCCGGGGCCACCCAAACCGCTTCCACACCCTGGCTGCGGCCCAGGGCCCAGGCCAGGGCATTTTCGCGGCCGCCGCCGCCCACCACCAGCACACGCTCTGGGCTTAGCAAGGTCGCCGGGTCGGACATGGCAGCCGGATCAAGGGACGGGGGCGAGGGCGGCCTCCCCTAGGTTGACGCCGCGTGGAGGCTTCGCCGTGCCCCATCCTCTTTACTCGCCGGTGCGCCGAGACTCGTCGCTGGGCTGCCTGGGGCGGGCCCTGCTGGTGCCGGCCCTGCTGGTAGGCCTGGCGGTGCCCCGGTCGGCGGTTGCCCAGGCAGGGTCGGCCCTGGCCTTGACAGCCCCATCGGCCCCAGCTGGGCGCTTGGGGGATCTGAGGGCCTCGCCGGATCTGGCCCTCGTCAGGATTCTGGCCAGCAGCGACCTGGCCCTCCTGAACCGGGCCTGCCTCCAGGCCGCCCGGGCCGACCAGGGGGCGTCCCTGCGGGCCTTGCGGCTGCGCCTGCTGGCGGTCAAGCCGGCGCCCCAGCCCCTGACCGTGGTCTTGGCCAACGCCGAGGCCCTGGTGAACTGCCGGGCCCCCGACGACGCCCTCAACGTGCTTAACCGCTACGGCCCGGCCCCCGGCCGCGAGCGCACCCTCTGGTTATGGGCCCAATGGCGGGCTGCCGATGCGGGGCTGCACCATCGCCTGGCGGCAGAGGCCCTGCTGCGCCTAGCCGGTGGCCGCCTGGCCAGCCTTGATGGCCTGCTTGTCACCCTGCTGGTGCGCCGTGATGGCAGCCTGGTCAGCCGGCCCGCCCTCGATCTGCTCGCCGACCACCTGGTGGTGCTGGGCGAGGACCGTCAGGCGGCGGCGGCCCTCCTGGCGGCCCGCCAGGAGGGCCGCTCCGGCGCCGAGCGGTTGCAGCGGGCGGCGGCCTTACTGGTGGGCCTGCCCTTGCAGGAGCGCAACCAGCTGATCGAAACGGCCTTAGACCAGGCCGCCGCCGCCGGGGCCTGGGGCCTGGCCGCGGAACTGCTGCGCGACCAACGGGC
>NSII01000187.1 GCA_002737305.1 Synechococcus sp. Baikal-G1 | reverse complement strand
TGGAGCTGGTGCCCCAGATCCCCGGGCGGCTGTGGTGCTTCTGCGGCGACCAGGACCCCCTGATCCCGCCCGAGGAGATCAGGGCGGTGGCCGCCGCCCTGAAGGCGGCCAATGGCGGCGTGCAGCTGCATCCGAGGCGGCCCGCCACCGCCTGCTGTTGGCCCCTGGGGCTGGCCACGGCTACATGTGCGAAGCCCGCGCCGATTTTTTCTCCAGCAGCATCGCGCTCTGGCTGGAGCGCGATGCTCGGCCTGTTTGCGGCCCTGGCAGATGCGGCCCCCAGCCCCCAGGACTGACCCACAGCTAGGTGGGGGCCTGACCCAGGACTAACCACACCAAGGGCCGGTTGGCCCAGCGGGGCGCGCCGGGGCCTCGGTGCCTAGTGCCGGGTCGGTTCGCGGCTGAGGTCGCGGCTGGTTTCGATCGTGCGCACGGCCTTGGTGGCGGCAATGGCCGCATCCTTTTCCTTGGCCAGGGGGGTTTTGCGCGGGCTCAGGAACATGATCATGTTGCGGCCTTCCCGCTTCGGATCCTGCTGGATCTCGGCACTCTCTTCCAGGTCCTTGGCCATGCGGAAGAGCAGCTGTTCGGCCAGGGCCGTGTGCTGGATTTCGCGGCCGCGGAAGATCACGGTGCACTTCACCTTGTCGCCGTCCTTGAGGAAGCGCACGGCTTGACCAATGCGCACTTGGTAGTCGTGCGAATCGATCTTGTAGCGCATTTTAACTTCTTTGACCTCAGTTTGGTGCGACTTTTTCTTCGCTTCCTTAGCCTTTTTTTCCTGCTCGAATTTATATTTGCCGTAGTCCATGATCCGGCAAACCGGTGGGTCGGCCTTCTCGCTGACGAGCACCAGGTCGAGCTCCCGGTCCTTGGCTACCTCCAGCGCCTCCTCCCTTGTGATCACCCCCAGCTGACTGCCGTCGGCATCAACCACCCGGAGCTGGGGGTAGCTGATGCGGTCATTGATGTTGGGGAGCTCCCGCACAGGAGCGCGACGGTCAAAACGGGGACGGGGTGGCATTCAGGAAAGCGAGGGGACGAAAAGGTGAAAAAAGGTGATATCCATCCTTCACCCTAGAGCCTGCCCTACCGCTGCCAAGGCCCGCTTCACCAGATCCGGCTCGGGCCCGCTGGCGCCGGCCCGTTCGGACCGATCGCCAGTCAGGTCCTTGGCTGGACCCTGGGCCTGGTCGGGCCCGGACAGCCACAGGGGCCGGTGCTGGCGCCGGAACCAGGTGCGTTGGCGTTTGGCGAACTGCAGGGTGCGTTGGGTTGTGAGGCTGATCGCGGTCGTCTCATCCAGCTCGCCGGCCAGCAGCCGTTTGGCTTCGCCGTAGCCAATCGTGTCCAGCAGGGGGCAGGCCTGGCCGTAGCGGCGCAACAGCCGCTGCGTTTCCGCCACCAATCCGGCCCCATAGAGCCCGGCGCTGCGCTGGCGGATCCGCTGGGTGAGATCGCCGGGATTGAGCCCCAGCTCCAGCACCCGCCAGGGCGGGCGGCGGAACCCCTGCTGGGCCGAGAGGGGCCGGCCGGTGGCATAGATCACCTCCAGGGCCCGTTGGGTGCGCACCGCATCGGCGGGGGCGATGCGGCCCGCTGCTAGGGGATCGACGCCCGCCAGCAGCGGATGGCACCAGGCCTGGCCCAGGGCCGTGAGCTGGGCCCGCAGCTGGGGCTGGGGCGGCACGGCTGGCGGCAGCATTCCCTGGGTGATCGCCTTGAGGTAGAGGCCACTGCCCCCCACCAGAAAGGCGACGCCGCGGCGGGTGTGCTCGGCGACGATGGCGGCTTCGGCTTCGGCGCGGAACTCCTGCAGGTTCATGGGCCGGTCCGGCGGCCGCAGGTCCAGGAGCCGGTGCCGTACCCGCGCCCGTTGGGCGGCGCTGGCCTTGGCGGTGCCGATGTCCATGTCTGTGTAGATCTGGCGCGAGTCCACCGACAACACGGCCAGGTCCAAGGCCTCGGCGATGGCGATCGCCAGGTCGGTTTTGCCGCTGCCGGTGGGCCCGAGGAGGGCGATCACCAAGGGGGCATCGGCGCCGAGGCCAGGATCAGGCGCGGCGGCGCTGGTTTCGGCACTGAAGACGGAGGCCATCGACCCACTCTGCCCGGGGCCGGGACTGGGACCGGGTTGCACCCCTGAGATGAAAAGCGCCCCAGAGGCCCCCAGAAGCCCCTGCATTCCAGCGATGGTAGAATAAGCCTGATTGGCAGGCCTCCGCTCGCCTTCCGCGCCCCTCCTGCCCCGTATGAGCGACTCCAGCAAGGTTCAGTCCGCCTACGGCGCCGAACAGATCCAGGTGCTGGAAGGCCTGGAGCCGGTGCGTAAGCGGCCGGGCATGTACATCGGCACGACCGGGCCCCGCGGTCTGCATCACCTTGTTTATGAGGTGGTGGATAACTCGGTGGATGAGGCCCTAGCCGGCCATTGCACCGATATCCACGTCTCCCTCAACGACGACGGCTCCTGCACCGTCACCGACAACGGYCGGGGCATCCCCACCGATATCCATCCCCGCACCGGCAAGAGCGCCCTGGAAACGGTGCTCACGGTGTTGCATGCCGGCGGCAAGTTCGGCTCCGGCGGCTACAAGGTGTCGGGCGGCCTGCACGGGGTCGGCGTCTCCGTAGTGAATGCCCTCTCCGAGTGGGTGGAGGTCACGGTCTATCGCCAAAACCAGGTCCATCGCCAGCGCTTTGAGCAGGGCAATCCGATCGGCACCCTGCTCTCGGAGCACGAGCCGGGCGATCGCACCGGCACGACGATCTGCTTTAAGCCCGATATTGAGATCTTCAGCACCGGCATCGTCTTCGATTACCAGACCCTGTCGTCCCGCTTGCGTGAACTCGCCTATCTCAATGGCGGCGTGCGCATCGTCTTTCAGGATGGCCGGGCTTCGGCCCGCAATGCCGAGGGGGAGATTCACGAAGAGGTGTATCTGTACCAGGGYGGTATTCGCGAATATGTGGCTTATATGAATCAGGACAAGGATCCGCTCCATCCTGAGATCATCTATGTGAATGCCTTCAAGGAAGGGGTGCAGGTGGAAGCGGCCCTGCAGTGGTGCGTCGATGCCTATTCCGATAGTATTCTTGGCTTTGCCAATAACATCCGCACGGTCGATGGTGGCACCCACATCGAAGGCCTTAAGACCGTTCTGACCCGCACGCTCAACACCTTTGCCAAGAAGCGCGGCAAACGCAAGGAAGCCGATGGCAACCTCGCCGGCGAAAACATTCGCGAAGGCCTCACGGCAGTGTTGTCGGTGAAGGTGCCGGAGCCCGAATTCGAGGGCCAAACCAAGACGAAACTCGGCAATACGGAGGTCCGCGGTATYGTCGACACGCTGGTAGGGGAGTCGCTCAGCCAATACCTGGAATTCAATCCCTCCGTGATTGACATGATCCTGGAGAAGGCGATCTTGGCCTTCAATGCTGCCGAAGCAGCCCGCAGGGCTCGGGAACTGGTGCGGCGCAAATCCGTGCTTGAAAGTTCCACCCTGCCCGGCAAGCTGGCCGACTGCAGTTCCCGTGATCCGAGCGAATCGGAAATTTATATCGTCGAAGGCGATTCCGCCGGTGGCTCCGCCAAGCAGGGTCGCGATCGCCGCTTCCAGGCCATCCTGCCCCTGCGGGGCAAGATCTTGAACATTGAGAAGACCGATGATGCCAGGATCTATAAAAATACCGAGATTCAGGCCCTGATCACGGCCCTAGGCTTGGGCATTAAGGGCGAGGAGTTTAAGGAGAAAAATCTGCGCTATCACCGCATCGTGATTATGACCGATGCCGATGTTGATGGCGCCCACATTCGCACCCTGCTGCTCACCTTCTTCTACCGCTACCAAAAATCCTTGGTAGAAGGTGGATATATCTACATCGCCTGCCCGCCTCTTTACAAGGTGGAACGGGGCAAGAACCACAACTATTGCTACAACGAAGCCGACCTCAAAAAGGTTTTGGGTGGTTTTGGCGAGAAAGCCAATTACACGATTCAGCGGTTTAAGGGTCTCGGTGAAATGATGCCCAAGCAGCTGTGGGAAACCACGATGGATCCCACCACCCGCACGATGAAGCGGGTTGAAATTGAAGATGCCCTCGAGGCCGATCGCATTTTCACGATCCTGATGGGCGACAAGGTGGCACCYCGCCGCGAATTCATCGAAGCCCACAGCGCCGAGCTCGATTTCGCCCAGCTCGATATTTGATGGGACCCTTYCAGCGTCCCCCGGTCTTCCTGTCGGCCTTGCCCTCCTGGCGGTTGGCAGCCCTGCTAGGCCTGGCCTTGATCGCCCCCGCGGCCCTGCCAGCCGGGGGAGCGGAGCGGCGCCAACCGGAGCTGCGCCGCCGCCAGGCCGGGGATCCCCTGCTGGCCCCCGGGCCCCTGGCCCTGCGCTGTGCCCCGCGGCAGCAAGCGCCCGCTTTGGCGCGGTTGGAGGCGGGTGAACCGTTTGAGTTGTTGCGCAGCTGGTGGTCCCCCAGCGGTCGCCGCTGGTTGCAGGTGCAAACCGCCGCCGGTCCGGGCACGCCYCGCCGCGGCTGGCTGGCTGGCTARGCCCGCCGTGGCCCTCGCCGATGGCGTTCTAGTGGCCACGGGAGCCGTTCCTGGGGCCTGGCTGCGCTTTGTCCTGGTGAACCGCGTCCAGCCGCTCCTGCCGCGCAGGCATTGGGCCACGGCCAGCGTCAACCTGGTGGCCTGTCTGGCCTTGGGGCTGCTGCTTTCCCTCGGCGATGGCTGCAGTGACTTGCATCGCCTCGAGAAGCTGTTGGTTGTGGGTTTTCTCGGCAGTTTCAGTACCTTYTCCACCTTTGTGGTCGAGCTGCTGCAGGCCCTGGGCGAGGGCCAGGCGGGGGAGGCCCTTGGGCTGGCGGGTCTGTCCGTGGGGGGTGGATTGCTGGCACTCGAACTGGGCCGCTGGTTGGGGGGCCTCTGAAATGGCTCGCCTGGAAAGGCCTGATCGCCGGTTGCGGTTTGGGCTGAAGGCGCTGGCCCTGGTGGCCTCGGGGGCCGTGCCGGGCGCCCTGTTGCGTTGGCAGCTGGTTGAGCAGCTGGGGCCCCAGATCGGTGGCGCCAGGGGCGCCAACCTGCTGGCCAACCTGGCGGGTTGCCTCTTGCTTGGCTTTTTGAGCGGGCCGTTGCCCTTCCGCAGCCCCTTGATGCTGCTCCTGGGGATCGGGTTTTGCGGCTCGCTCACCACCTTCAGCGGCTGGATCCTTGATTTGGCCAGCCTGCAGCACCAGGGCCAGGGCCTGGGGGGGCTGGCCCTGCTGCTCACCAGCCTGGGGCTGGGATTGCTGGCGGCCCTGGGCGGTCGGGCCTGCAGCCGCCGCCTGTTTGGCGGCCGCAAGCCCCAGATCTAGCCCTGTCTCTCCGCGGTGCTAGGCAGCCAGGGCCTTCTCGATCGCGGCCACCAGGGCGGGATCGGCCGGCTCCACGGCGCTCTTGTAGCGGGCCAGCACCGTGCCGTCCTTGCCGACCAGGAACTTCTCGAAGTTCCAGGCCACATCGCCGGCCGGTTCGGCCTGGGTGAGCAGGTCGTAGGGCGCGGTCTTGGCGCCGGTGGCGTGAACCTTGTCGTAGAGCGGGAAGGTGGCGCCGTAGGTGGTGGAGCAGAAGGTCTGGATCTCCTCCAGGGTGCCGGGCTCCTGGGCGCCGAAGTCGTTGCAGGGGAAGCCGAGCACCACCAGGCCCTGGGGCCCGTAGGTCTGCTGGAGCTGCTCCAGGCCGGCGTACTGGCGGGTGAAGCCGCAGCGGCTGGCCACATTGACGATCAACAGCACCTGGTTAGCCAGGTCGCCGAGGCGCTGGGGCGCGCCGCTGGCGGTGGTCACCATCACATCGGAGACATTGATCGCCATGGGGTCGGAGTATCGGGGAAGGCGGGACCCTAGCGGGGGATCCCCATACACTCTTGGTGCTCCTGCATACGGGCTTGATGACGGAGGCAACGGGCGGAATCCCAGACCAGGGGAGCCCCATGCCTGCTGGTGGATCCTTACCAGCGCCTGGCCCTGGCGGACCTGTGTTGGCCGAGTTGGTGGCCCAGCAGCTCCAGTCCCTGCTTGAGGTGGGCAACTACGACGCCGTCAAGCTGCTGCTTGCACCCGTSCAGGAGGTGGACACCGCCGAGGCGATCGGGCTGCTGCCCCGCACCCTCCAGGCCCTGGCCTTCCGGCTGTTGCCCAAAGATGAAGCAATCGCCATCTATGAATATCTCGATGGCAGCGTGCAGCAGACCCTGCTCGATCGGCTGCGCTCGGGCGAGGTGCTCGAACTGGTTGAGCAGATGTCYCCCGATGACCGGGTGCGCCTGTTTGACGAACTGCCGGCCAAGGTGGTGCGGCGCCTGCTGGCCGAAYTRAGCCCGCAGGAGCGCCGGATCACGGCCCAGCTGCTGGGCTACGAGGCGGAAACGGCCGGTCGGCTGATGACCACCGAATTCATCGACCTCAAGGAATTCCATACGGCCGCCCAGGCCCTGGAAATCGTGCGCGGCCGCGCCTCCGACACCGAAACGGTCTACAGCCTGTATGTCACCGACGCCTCGCGCCACCTCACCGGCATCCTGTCCCTGAGGGATCTGGTGATGGCCGACCCGAACGACCGCATCGGCGCCGTGATGACCCGGGAGGTGGTGCGGCTCACCACCGACACCGACCAGGAGGAGGTGGCACGAGCGATTCAGCGCTATGACTTCCTGGCCCTGCCGGTGGTGGACCGGGAGCAGCGGCTGGTCGGGATCGTCACCGTTGACGACGTGATCGACGTGATCCAGCACGAGGCTACGAGAGATTTGTATGCGGCTGGGGCGGTCCAGGCCGGCGACGAGGACGACTACTTCCAGAGCAGCCTGTTCACCGTGGCCCGGCGGCGGGCGGTGTGGCTGATCGTGCTGCTGATCGCCAACACCGGTACCTCGGCCCTGATCGTGGCCGAGAAGGACGTGCTGCAACAGATGGTGGTGTTGGCCGCCTTCATCCCTTTGCTGATTGGCGCCGGCGGCATCGTTGGCGCCCAGAGCGCCACGGTGGTGATCCGCGGCCTCAGCACCAAACGCCTACAGGGTCTTGGGGCCGGACCCAGCATCGGCCGCGAAGCCTTGGCTGGTTTTCTGCTGGGCTGCCTGATGCTGGTGGCCGTGGTGCCCTGGGCCTGGACCCTGGGCGGCAACCCCCAGGTCGCCGCCGCCGCCGGCATCAGCCTGGTGGTGATCACCACCCTGGCGGCGGCGGGTGGGGCCTCCTTACCCCTGCTCTGTGAGCGCTTCGGCTTGGATCCGGCCCTGATGTCCACCCCTTCGATCACCACCGTTACGGATGTGGCCGGGGTGTTCATTTACCTGAGTACGGCCACCTGGTTGCTGCACCGGTTTCCCCTGGCCTAGGGCTTTCCTGGGCCTGGTTCCCCGCCCGGGGCTGGGGCCCCTTTCCCCTTCAGCTCCTTTGTCTTCAGATTTCTGAGAGGGGCTTCACACTTCTTTAGGTTAAGCTTCACACACATTCATCGCTCAGCCGTGGTCGCCGCCCTATCCCTGCCAGAACAGGGTTTCCAGTTGGTTTCCAGTGCTTCGCACGCCCCAAATACTGACGCTGGCCAGTCCCTGCCTGAATTGATGTCCGAATCGGTCACCACGGCGCGCGTGCCGGCGCCGGGCCGCTCCATGCCCCCGGTGGATGGYGACCTGGTGCGCTCCTACCTGCGGGACATCGGCCGGGTGCCGTTGCTGAGCCATGAGCAGGAGATCACCCTGGGCCGGCAGGTGCAGGAGCTGATGGCGATCGAGGAGATCGAGCTGGAGCTG
>NSII01000186.1 GCA_002737305.1 Synechococcus sp. Baikal-G1 | reverse complement strand
GGGCCACGAGGTCCTCTGGGCTGGGAACGCCGTTGCCGGTAAGCCTGAAACTGACCAACCCGGCGGGCGGTGGCTCCTGCAGCAACGTCTCGCAGCCGCAGATCTGCTGGAGACCTTGCCAAACCTGGCCGCTGCGCTCGCGGATCTGGGTTAACCGCAACTCAGCACTGCCTGCGTCGTCGAGCAGGTCCATGGAGCTCGCTAGCCCGGCTAGCAGGGGCACGCAGCTGGTGGCCACCTCAAAGCGGCGGGCATCGCCATGCCAGGAGCTCCCAGCGCTGCCCTCATGGCGGAGGCTGCGCCAGCCAATCAGGGTCGGCTGGGCCTGCTCCAGCAGACGCTCCGACAGGGCTACGCCGCCCAACCCTTCCGGACCGCAAAGCCACTTGTGCCCCGTAAAGGCATAGATATCTGCAGCAGCGGCGGCCTCGGCCACGGGGATGCTGCCCATCGATTGGGCCGCATCCACCAAGAGCCAGGGCTGGCGGCCATGGCCCTGCAGCCGTTCGGCCACCTGGGCGATGGGCATCACCGCGCCCGTGTTCCAGAGCAGGTGCGAAAGCACCACCAGGCGGGTGCGGGCGGTGAGGGCCTGCTCTAGGGCATCGAGAATTGCCCCCTCAAGCTCAGTACCAGCGCGTTGACAACTGGGCGCCATCACCGGCAAGACCGCCAGGCTCAACCCTTCGCGGCGGGCCAATTCCTGGCAGGCCGCCACCACGCCGGGGTGTTCGCAGTCGCTAATCAGCAGCTCATCACCGGCTTGCCACTGCAGGCCCCAAAGGGGCAGCACACAGCCACTGGTGACATTTTCGGTGAGGGCGATGCGATGGGGCCCCACCCCACAGGCCGCCGCCAACCGGCTGCGAACGGCAGCCACCTGGGCCTCAACGAAGGGCCACACCGCCGAGGTGAACGGTCCCAACTCCTGGATCGTGCGCCAACTGGCTATAATCGCCTCCATGGAGGGCTCGGGCAGGGGACCCTGGCCGCCGTAGTTGAAGTAGGTCTTATGGGCCAGGGCGGGCATCAGGTCCCTCAGCTTTCCTTGGCGCATCTGTGCTCTCGCGATTTAGGTGTGACTAAGGTTGGCGCCAGGGGTGGCCTTCAGGCCGGATCCCTTAGACGCCCAAGGTCAGCAGGCGCCCTTGAAGAGAGCGGCTACGGGCCGTGGGTGGATTGGGTGGTGGCACACAAACTTACGATGAGATTGAGTGTGCCACCCAGGCAATATCTTGGTGGCCAAGACATTGCCTGGGTGGCGATGACAGACTACGTCCGATGCGTTAACCCGGACCCGCTGGATAGCAAGAATTAGGGGATGCGATTAGACAGGCTACATTACCATGCAGGAATGCCAACATCGATCAATAAGCTCACACTTCATTGTCGCCACAAGCACCGCCTAATTTGTTCCCATCTCAAGATTCAATCCGGAGCGATGGATCAGACAAAAATTGATCGGGGGATCCAAAAATAAATTGATGCATAAGATAAACAGTTTAATGATTAGCCTAGGGCTCATCAAAGCACAACTCCTTAAGCCTTGACTGCGTGGTCTCCAGAATTGCCAAATCGACATCCTCCGCAGACGATTTATCACCAAACCCGAAGGGATTATCGAGGTCACTGATAAGGTGAAGGATGAAAATTAGGATCCACGAAAGAGAGAACAAGAAAAAGTTATTGTTGTAATACGACGCAGAATCACCCTTGATCAAGGTAAGTCCTGTGCAGAGAACTCCTGACGCTACATAGGCAAGCAGATAAACAATTGTAGCAAAGTCAGTTTCGCGGATCACTTCAATTCGATGTACAGCGCGCAAAATGAGCGCCATTTCGGCCATGAGGCGCCCCTTGAGTGTGGAGTCATTTAGCCAAGAGCTGGCCTGGACCGAATGGTCATGGGTCAAGCTATAACTAGCCATGACTTCATCCGTACTAATTTCTCCCTTTATCCAGTGAATAATGCTTAAGCAAAGATAGTAAATTGCCTGAACATCTTCCTTAACCAGAGCGCCAGGAGTGTGCACGGGTATGGCCTTGATTTCCTTTGCGAGCACAAAAAGTGACGTTGAAATCTCGCCAGGCAGTTTCTCGCTTTCCTTGTAATCGCTAAGGACGCCATTCAGGAGAAAGCCCAGCAGAAATACCGTTGCTGCGACTAAAGACGACAGGAGCGGACTCACTTCCAGAACATCTAAGCCTACAAGATTGACAAGCGTCCTAAGAAGTACGAAGCCAACAGAAGCAAACGATATTCTGATTATGAGAATAAAGAGCCTCCATCTTTTTACCCTTTTTAAAACAGAATTTTCCATGAATAACTTAAATCCTTTCTACTCTAGCCTGCAGGGGTTGACGCATTGCGTATTCCCCAGCACATTCACAGAAAAGCAAAAGGCTCGGATGGCGCCATTACCCAGCCACTGGTGACATTTTCGGTGAGGGCGGTGCGATAGGGCCCCACCCCTCAGGCCGCCGCCAACCGACGACGAACGGCAACAACCTGGGCCTCGACGAAGGGCCACACCGCCGAGGTGAACGGTCCCAACGCCTGGATCGTGCGCCAACTGGCGATAATCGCCTCCAGGGAGGGCTCGGGCAGGGGCCCCTATCCGCCGTAGTTGAAGTAGGTCTTATGGGCCAGGGCGGGCATCAGGTCCCGCAACTTTCCTAGGGGCATTTGTGGTGTCGCAATTGGGGTGGGATTAGGGCTTGGGCCAACGGTGATCATCACAAAGTACCCCCTTAGGTTGTGAAAAGACACTAGGGGCTCCGGCTCCAGAAAGGCACCTGCGAGGTCCCGGCCCAGCGCTCCCCCAAGCGAGGGGCCTTTCCTAACAACCCTTGCCAGCTCGGAAAGCCGGAATCGAAAGGGACTGAACTTCGCCGCTCTTAATGGGATCTCCAGCTTCTTCGAAAGACCAATTACCTTCAGCAGGGCCAATGCTTGGCTTACCAAGCACAGAGTTTAACCCTGCTATTTTGCCAACAGGCGCCTTGCCTCGTTACGGGTGAAATCTCAGCATGGGCATGCAGGGAATCGCCCCCGTTCCAGTAAATTTTAGCCCTGCCTGGCGAAGTCATCACTAGCTGTCCAAAGGTGCCCTTCCGGGTGACAAGTGTGGACGCCATTGAACATTGGCCTGGGCCCAGGTCATCGCTTTGACAGCGTGTTCCCATCCTCATGTTATTAAAGGAAAAGCTCCCGTCGCCAGCCATGAAATCAAAGCGGCAGGCGCCATCGATATAGGTAACATCGTTGACAGCAAAATAACATTTTGCTGTTTTGGCCTCAACCCGGCCCCCAAGCGAGTGGGCAAGCAGGGCGACGGCGGCTAATGCAAGTGCGGAAAGCGTTTTCTGCTTCATGGACCCAGGGAAAATAATTACGCTTCTGCTTTTAGCAGGGACTATTCTATAGGCTCTTATAACTTAGTAGCACCACCAAGCCCACCACCACCACGGGCCTCCCTAACCACCGAGCGAGGGCAAGGCGACGAGGGAATTGGCTCGGCCATCAGCCGGCTGGCATTAGCTCAGTGAAATTCAATATCGGGCTTCGAGCAGAAATTAAACTTTGAAGGATTGCTCGATGATCCATCGGAAATTTAGCGCGCACAAACTGAGTGCACGACTGATTGTTCGAACTTTCTGCCCAATGGAGCTCCACATGCTCACCGGGACGAATGGCCCCGCCCAAATCAAAATCGCCCCAAGGGCCACCCAGCATCTGGGTTTGGATCTTAACAATGTTTGTACGGGTATTATTGGTCACAAAGAATGAATACTCGCTAGCTAAAGCACAAGGTGCCACGGTGCCCCATGCCAC
Organism: Synechococcus sp. Baikal-G1; assembly: GCA_002737305.1. Classification (GTDB taxonomy): domain Bacteria; phylum Cyanobacteriota; class Cyanobacteriia; order PCC-6307; family Cyanobiaceae; genus BAIKAL-G1. The sequence goes on along the minus strand of NSII01000186.1, from coordinate 3,316 downwards.
TAGAAAAAGAGCTGGGCGGAGCAACGAATTTGCCAGGGGCTTAAGCATGGGGAAAAAGCGCATTAATAGTGGGCGTGGGTTTAATCCCAAAGGCCCGGCAGGAATCGAAATCAGCCGGAAAATCAAATTTTTAGCCCATAAAAACCATGGCCATGCCAGCGCCATGGGCTGGGGAAATGCGGAATCCCTTAAGGAATCGAAAGCGCCCTGGTTTGCAGCCGCCCCCGGCCCCGTGAACTGGGGCTGGATTAGGGGCATGGAGGCCCGGGGCCCGAGTCCCGGTAGGCCTACTGAGCCAAGGCAGCCCGCCATGGGATGGGCACGATCAACAAGCTGACAAGCGAATCATTGCCACGCCATCGTTCAGGGTTGCCGAAGCAAGGCTGGAACGCTGCGATCAAGCAAGGCTCAGAGCACCTGGCCAAGGGCCACGGCCGCCACGGCCGAAAACAGGGTGATGCCCAGGGCGGTGATCGGGTTCTGGCCCTGGGCCACGGCGAAGGTGGTGATCACGCCAGCACCGATACAGGCCACGGCCAGTTGGGTCACGATCGAAGGGCGGCTGTTCACTTAGGGGTCCACGAATGAACCGAACTTAAGGATGGTTGCGGCTGCAAACTTGCCACAACCGGTGCATCGTTACCTGGCGTTGGTGTTCGTTACTTGCTGCAATCTTCAGGCCGGCTAGCTGCCGGCCTGGCCCGGCCGCTGCTGGCCCATTGCTCCAGGGCCTCCAATTGTTCCCGGGCCGTGCGCGACAGGGGCACCAGCTGGGCGGCCGCACCGATCAGATCGGTTTCACCAAACTCCCGGTCCTCGGCAAAGGCCAGGTGCATGGCCTCGATCACCACCTGTTCCAGCTCGGCGCCCGAGAAGCCGGCGGTGCGATCCACCACCACCTCGAGGGGCAGGCCGTGGCCGGGGCGGCGCCGTTTGAGCTGGAGATCGAGGATGGCGCGCCGTTCGCCGGCATCGGGCAGGGCCAGCAGGAAGATCTCATCGAAACGGCCCTTGCGCAGCAGCTCGGCCGGCAGGCGCTCCACCCCATTGGCAGTGGCCACCACAAACACGGCACTGGTCTTTTCGGCCATCCAGGTGAGCAAGCTGGCTAGCACCCGCTGGCTGGTGCCGCCATCGCTGCGGCCATCGCCGCCCAGGCCGGCGCCAAAACCCTTATCGATCTCATCGATCCAGAGCACGCAGGGGGCCATGGCCTCCGCCAGCTGGATCATCTCGCGGCTGCGGGCCTCACTGGCCCCCACCAGGCCAGCAAAAAGGCGACCCACATCGAGGCGCAGCAGGGGCATGGCCCAACCATGGGCGATCGCCTTGGCCGTGAGCGACTTGCCCGTGCCCTGGGGGCCCACCAGCAGCACCCCCCGGGGTAGGGGCAGGCCATAGCGGCGCGCCCCCTCGCTAAAGGCCTGATGGCGTTGCTGTAGCCATTGTTTGAGGGCCCCATGGCCACCGATGTCGGCCGGGCTGGCGCCGCTGGGGCAATACTCCAGGAGCTCGCTACGGGCGATGGCCTGGCGCTTCTCCTCCAACACCTCGGCCAGGTCGCCGGCRCCGAGGTGRCCGCGCCGGGCCAGGCCCCGGGCGGCCACCTGGCGGATGCGTTGCTCACTAAGCCCGCTGCAGCCCTGGCTGAGCTCCTCCAGCACCGCCCCATCCAGGCTCTGGCCGCAGGCCTCGGCGATGTTGGCGAGCAAGGCCCGGATCTCGGCAGCCTCCGGTAGGGGCAACTCCAGCTGGGTGATGCAGTCCTGCAGRTCGGTGGGCACCTGCCACTGGCTGGCCGTGATCACCAGGGTGCGGGGCACCTGGCGCAGGTCGCTGGCCAGGTTGCGCAGGCGGCGGCAGATGCTGGCGTCCTCGCAGTAGCGATGGAAATCCTTCAGCACCAGGATGCCGGCGGCCCCTGGCGACAGGGCGTTGAGGCCATCGAGGGCCGCGAGGGGATTACGGCTGGCCTCCCCCTGGCGGCTGGGCACGCCGCTCAAGCCCGTGATGAAATCCCACGCCAGCAGGCTGCGGTTGCCCAGGCGCCGGGCTGCCCCTTCCAGCAGGGTGAGGCAGCGCTCCTCCTCGCCACTGCGGATCCAGAGGATCGGCGTGCGAGCCCGGATCAGCAAATCCAGCTGGTCAGCCCAGACCTGGCTCATGGGGCCAGCTGTTTGAGCGCCGCCCAGCGGGGATCGATTGGACCAGCCCCCGGAGCGGCGCCGCCGGCGGCACCYGGGCCMGCCAGGTTGGGACCGGGGCACAGCTCACCGCAGTGATTCACCACCGGCAGCAGCAGGTGCAGCTGTTCAAAGATCCAGTGGGCCGGATCAAAGTCGCCAGCCGGATCAAGGCTTTCGGTGAAGGCATCGGCCTCGAGGTCGAGCAGCTGGGCCGCCGACTCCAGCACCACGTCCTCATCCACCCCTTCGGAGCGGGACGCTTCCCCCAACCAGATCAATTCCCGGTTGCGGCAGCTGAGGGCCTGGTTGAAGGTCTGCAGGCAACGGTCACAGCAGAGGGTGACAATCGTGCTGGCCTCGCCCTCCACCTCGAGCACGTTGCTGCGATGCACGGCCCGGACCCGGCCCCGCACCGGCGTGAGGCTGGGCAAGCCCTCAAGATGCTGATCAAGCTGCCAGTCCCGCCCCTCAGGAAACGCCTTGAGCTCCTGGATCGGGATCGCAGTGAGGGGATCGGCCATGGACGGAACTGGCGGACAGGCGTCGGGTCAGAACGGGGAACTCAAGCTGGGCGAGCGGCCTACTTCTTGCTGCCCTTCGGTTCAAAGGGCAGGCGCTCACCGGAGCTGGCCGTGGCGGTCACGGTCTGCTGGCTGGCCTGCTGGTCGAGGATCGCCTGGAGGTTGTCGGGCAGGGCTTCCTTGCCCAGCAGGTAGGTCTGGCCCGCCTGGAAGATGTTGGCCACCACCATGTAGAGCAGCACGCCCGCCGGCAGGGGGAAGAACAGGAACATGCCCGTGATCATCACCGGCGTGATCTTGTTGGCCGTGGACTGCTGGGGGTTGGCCGGCATGCCCATGCCCGAGAGGATCTGGGACACGAACAGGCTGGCGCCAAAGGCCGCCACCAGAATCGCGATATCCCAGTTGATCGCCCCATCGGTGTAGAAGCCCACCTGGCCGAGGGCCTTGATGAACAGGAAGCCGCTGCGGGCAGCCAGGCCAGGGATCTTGGCCTCCACCACCGCATCTCCTGGGGCCAGGGCGTTGATCGTGCCATTGGCATCGACGCTCACGATCCCTTCGCCCTTGGTGACGCTCCAGCTAGGGGCATAGGCATCGCCGTTTTCA
>NSII01000185.1 GCA_002737305.1 Synechococcus sp. Baikal-G1 | reverse complement strand
CAGGCGGCCTTATCGACGCGGAAGCCACTGGGGGCCGGGCCCTTGCCGCCGTTGGAGCGGGCGGCAATTCGCTCGCCGATATAGGCCTCCACCTCGCGGAACCGGGGCATGGCGCGCATTTCGAGCTTGCTGCCGTCGGTGAGCACCAGCACCATGTCGCCCCAAAAACCAAGGCCGCGGGCGACGCTGCGCACCTCCTTGATCTGGCTGTACACCACCTGGCTGCGGTCCCGGCCCAGCCAGCCACCGGAAACGGTGACCCGGCGGCTGGTGATGCGGAAGCGCAGCCACAGGGCCCGCACGATCGCCCCCACGGCAAAGGGAATGCCGATCAGGGTGAGGCCAAACAGCAGGTTGGTGACCAGGTCGCCCCAGGCCGGACCACCCTCGAGGAAGACATCTTCCTGAATCACAGGGCCCGCGGCCCCTTTGGCCGGTTGGGCAACGGGGCTGGCGGCCGCTGGGGCCGATTCAGGTTCAGGCTTGGCTTGGGGCATGAGTGAGACCCGCCTTTTCGAAAAGCTGGAAGCATTCTTCCAGCAACACCGCCGCGGCCACCTCAGCGCTGCCTGGCTTGAGCGAGAGCAGCACCCAGAGCGGCGGCGCCCCAGGTTTGAGCTGGGCCCCGCAGCGAACCAGATGGGGGTGGAGCAGGCGCCTCAGGGCATTGCGCCGCACCGATTTCTTGCTCACCTTGTTACTCACCACCACGGCACAGCGGTAGGGGCTGGTCGGTTGACGCTGCAGATCAGGACCCAGCAGGGCCGACTCGGCGGCCATGGTGCGCAGCACCATCCAGTCGCCATGGAAGCGGCGGGACTTCTGGTAGAGGCGATCAAACAAAAAGCGCCCCCGGAGCCGATGTTCCCTGGGCAGGACCATGGCTGGGGACGCAGAAGGACTTCGAACTCAGGACGTGGGCCTAGGGCTCAGACCGCCAGGCGGGCGCGGCCCCGGCGGCGGCGGGTGCGGATCACCCGGCGGCCGGTGTGGCTGCGCATCCGCACCCGGAAGCCCGACACCCGCTTGCGCTTGCGGCTGGTTCCTTCGAGGGTGCGCTTGGTCATGGTTCCGGCTCGGCTCTGCAGCTGTAATCAGTTGGCCAACCTACCAGCCAGGGGTCGGCGGCTGGCCTGCCCCTGGGGCCAGGGGGCGCCGAGGGCAGGGGGATTGATCAGTTGCCGACGGCAGGGTCGATCTGGATCAACCAGCTGCCCAGGTAGCCCGAGATCGGCACCTCGCCAGGGGCCTGGGCCAGGGCGTTGAACTGATACATGCCGGCGTCAAAGGGATTCATCAGGTTCATGTAGACCCCGATCGTTTTGAGATCGGGCACCGGCGTGTCGGGGAAGATTTCAATCGCCGTGCCATCGGCGGCAATTTCAATCGTGGCCGGAATCACCGATTCACACTTTGTGCGCGCCAGCATGCCGCCTTCCTTCATGTAGCAGAGCTTCACCTGCTTGGGATCGATCTTGACGTTGAAGTATTTGGGCAGGGCAATGGTGAGCTTGAGGACGGCGGTCTGGCGGTCCTTGGGCCGCAGCAGCAGGTAATACTCCGACCACTTCAGCCGCGCCGTGTCGGTCATGAAGTAGTAGAGCTTGCGGTAATCCTTGGTGTTATCCCAACGGAATTCCATCAAGCTCGGTGTGCCCTGGGCTTGGGCTGGACTGGGGCTCAGAACGGTGGCTAGGCCGGCAGCCAGGCCAAGGCCAGTTGCCAGGCCAAGGCCAGTTACCAGGCCAAGGCCACTGGCAGCAAGGGCCACGGGGGCCGCCAGGCGTTGCAGAAATCGGGTCATGGTGTGGTGAGGAGAGGGCTGTCGCCCGGGCCATGGGGCCACCGCCCATTCTCGCTATTTGTTTCAGTTGGCGGCGCCTGCGGTGGGCGGCAGCGGATCTGTCAGTTGGACCGGCCTATCCCTGGGGGGCCTATCCCTGGGGGGCAGTGGCCAGGTCGGGGCGCAGCCGGCTGGCCTCCCGCAGATAGGCATGGCCCACCGGCTGGCCTGTCGAGAGCAGGGCATGGGCCAGCAGGCGGATGCACCGGGGCAGGTCCCCCGCCACGGCCATCTGCTGGCAATCGAGCAGGGCTACCCCATCCCAACCGGCCCGGCGCCGGGCAATCGCCGCCGGGAAACAGGCATCCAGATCGGCCGTCACCGAAAAGGTGATCGATAGCACCTGCTCGGGCTCGAGACCATTGCGCGCCACCAGCGCATCCAGCAGTTCGGCCACCGCCTCGCCAATCGCTTCGGCGCTGTTGGCCGTGGCAGTGGTGGCGCCGCGCAGGGCGCGGAGCTGGGGGGTTCCGCTCATGGCCGGTGCAGCCAGAGGGGCAGGCCGCTCCAGGCCAGCTCCAGGCTCAGGGCCTGGTGCAGCTCCCGGGCCAGGGCCC
>NSII01000184.1 GCA_002737305.1 Synechococcus sp. Baikal-G1 | reverse complement strand
GTGGGGAAAAGGGCGCCGATGGCGGGGCGGTCGATGCCCTTGAGCCGACCGAGCCGGAAGATCGCCGAGGCCATCACGGCGCCGGAGTTGCCCGCCGAGTACACCGCCGTGGCCTCAGCCGCCTTGACCAGGTCCATGGCCAGGTTGATGCTGGCGTCCCGCTTGCGCCGCACCACCGTGGCCTCTTCGTTCATGCCCACCGAGGGGCCGCTGGCGACCAGTTCAATCAGGCCGGCGCCGATGGCAGCGGCCAGCTCTTCGCCCAGGCCCAGGGCCGCCACGGCCTGATCGACGGCGGCGGTTTCAGCCACGAAGCGCACGCGCACCGGCAGGAGGGCCACGGCCCGCAGGCAGCCCTCCAGGATCGGGCCGGGGGCATGGTCGCCGCCCATGCCATCCACGGCCACCCACAGGCGCTCGGCGTCGATGATGGCCAGATCGCCGCTGGGATTGTTGCCCTGCTGCAGCCGCCGCAGGGGATCAAAAACCAGGGGTTGGAGCACCGAATTCGCCATCGAGCCGGCCACCGAGCCCGCCGCGCCCGCCACGGAGCCGGCCACGCCGGCGACATTCCCGGCCATTGAGCCGGCCACGCCGGCGACATTCCCGGCCATTGAGCCGGCCACGCCGGCGACATTCCCGGCCACATTGCCGGCGGCGCCAGCGACGTTGCCGGCGGTGGACACGACCGAGCCCGCTACCGAGCCCGCCATCGAGCCCGCCGCCGAGCCAGCGGCGGAGGCCGTGCCCACCAGGCTGGTCACCGCCGCATTGCGGCGGTACCAAATCACCAGGCGGCGAATCGCCTGGGGCCGCCGACGCTTGGGGTTGCGGCCAGTGATGTCAGTGTCCTTCGGGGGCAAGGGCTTCGATGATGCGCTGGAACAGGTACCCCGTTCCCCGGGCCGTGAGAATCAGCTCGGGGTTGGCAGGGTCGTCCTCCAGTTTGGAGCGCAACCGGGAGATATGGACATCCACCACCCGGGTGTCGACGTGGCGCTCGGGGGTGTACCCCCAGACCTCCTTGAGGATTTCGCCGCGGCTGAAGGGTTCGCCGGAGCGGCCCACCAGCAGCTCCAGCAGGCTGAACTCCATGCCGGTGAGCCGGATGCGTTCGTCGCCCCGGTACACCTGGCGCTTGTTGGTGTCGATCTTGAGGTCGCTCACCTGGATCACGCCGGAGTTGGGGATGCCGGCGGCCTGGTCCTTGTCGACCCGGCGCAGCACGCAGCGGATGCGGGCCTCGAGCTCCTTGGGGCTGAAGGGTTTGACGACGTAGTCGTCGGCGCCCAGCTCGAGGCCGGTGATGCGGTCGGCCACATCGCCTAGGGCCGTGAGCATCACGATCGGCACGTCCGATTCCTTGCGCAGCTCCTGGCAGACGCCATAGCCATCCAGCTTCGGCATCATCACGTCGAGCACCACGAGGTCGGGGCTGGTGCGCCGGAAGGCCTCGAGGGCTTCAATGCCATCGCAGGCCGTGACCACCTGGTAGCCGATCATTGAGAGTCGGGTTTCCAGGATGCGGCGGATGCTGGCTTCGTCGTCAACGACCAGAATCGTTTCCTTGGCGGGGGGAGAAGCCGTCATTGCGGCGGTTGGACCGAACGGTTTGAGTAGATCGACCCACTGAAAAGGCCGAAGGCCCTGTGGGTTTATCAAGGATCATCAATCTTCATACACCCCCGTGGGACGTTCCAGCCTCTACGTCTGCCAGACCTGCGGGGCCCAGACCCGCCAGTTCTTCGGTCGCTGCGCCGCCTGCGGCAGCTGGAACAGCCTGGTGGAGCAGGTTGTGACCGCCAGCGACACCCGCCGGCGCCGGCCGGTGGTGAGCGCTGCAGCCGCTGCAGGAGCGGCCGGTGGGGCTCCCGGCGCTTCTGATCTGCTGCATCGCGCGCGCCGATCTGAGTCGATCCACACGGTCGGTGAGCGGCCCCTACAGCGCCTGGGCAGCGGTTACGGCGAGCTCGACCGGGTGCTCGGCGGCGGCCTGGTGCCCGGCTCCCTGGTGCTGGTGGGCGGCGATCCCGGCATCGGTAAGTCGACCCTGCTGCTGCAAAGCGCCGAAGCGATGGCGGCCCGCCATTCGGTTTTGTATGTGAGCGCCGAGGAATCGGCCCAGCAGGTGAAATTGCGCTGGCGCCGGCTCGGCGGCGCTGGCAGCCAGCTGCAGTTGCTGGCCGAAACCGACCTGGAGATTGTGCTGCAGGAGCTCGAATCCCTGCGGCCGGCGGTGGCGATCATCGACAGCATCCAGGCCCTGCACGACGGTGAATTGGCCAGTGCGCCGGGGTCGGTGGCCCAGGTGCGCGAATGCGCCGCCGCCCTGGCCCGCATCGCCAAGCGCCAGGACACGGCCTTGCTGCTGGTGGGCCATGTGACCAAGGAGGGCACCCTGGCCGGCCCCAAGGTGCTGGAGCACCTGGTGGATGCGGTGCTCACCTTCGAGGGCGACCGCTTCGCCAGCCACCGGCTGCTGCGGGCCGTCAAAAATCGCTTTGGCGCCACCCACGAGCTGGGCGTCTTTGAGATGCGCGACCGGGGCCTCGTCGAGGTCACCAACCCCAGCGAGCTATTCCTCGGCAGCGACGAGCCCTCGGCCGGCACGGCCACGATCGTGGCCTGTGAGGGCACCCGGGCCCTGGTGGTGGAGTTGCAAGCGCTGGTGAGCACCACCAGCTACGCCAGCCCGCGCCGCACGGCCACCGGCATCGGCACCAACCGCCTGCACCAGATCCTGGCGGTGCTGGAGAAGCACCTGGGCCTGCCCCTCTCCCGTTTCGACTGCTACCTGGCCGTGGCCGGCGGCCTGGAGGTGGAGGAGCCGGCGGCAGACCTGGGCGTGGCCACGGCCGTGGTGGCCAGCTACCGCGATCTCACCCTGCCCCCGGGCACGGTGCTGGTGGGCGAGCTGGGCCTGGGCGGCCAGCTGCGGCCCGTGGGCCAGCTGGAGCTGCGCCTGCAGGAGGCGGCGCGGCTGGGCTTCCGCCGGGCCGTGGTGCCCAAGGGCAGCGGCCTGGGGCCGATGGCGGCCGGCATCGACCTGCAATTGCTGGAGGCCGGCACGGTGGCGGAAGCCCTGGTCCTGGCCCTGGGCGTTAACCCGGCGGATGATCGCGCTTGAGCTCGGCTTGTTGAGCTGGGCTTGTTGAGCTGGGCTTGTTGAGAACCGTTTGTTGAGCTCCCCTCTAGGCCCAGGATCCGGACGTCAGAATTTAAAGATTAGAAATAAACATCCACGTTGCTGCGGCCCGAGGATTTCAGCCAGTTCTCGATCTCCAAGTAGCCGCCTGGATAGAGGCGAACAGCCCGCCCCCAGAATTCCGCCGCCTGGTCAAACCAGCGATCGGCCCCATCCTGGTCGCCATTTTCGGCGGCAATCCGTCCCCATTTCTCATAGATCAGCCCCATGTTCTTGAGGCAGGAGGGCGAGTTGGCGTTTTCTGCGAGGGATTGGCGGTAGTAGTCGAGCGATTTTTCTTCCTCGCCATTGCTCATGAAGATGATCGCCATGTTCTTGAAGATTTCGCCCCGGTCCACGGCGTTCTCCTCCAAGCGCAGGGCCTCTTCGTAGTTGTCGAGGGCCTCGGCGTAGTCGCCGTCGTTCTGGGCGGAGAGGCCGTCGCGGTAATACACATAGGCCTCCTTGGCCTTGGGATCGATCGGCAGCAGCTTCACGATCAGGTCGGCCATCACCGTGAAGCTCTTGTCGATGAAGTTGTCGTTGCGTTGCGAGCGGGGCACGGTTGGAAGTTGGATCGTCGTGGCCCCATCCTCCCCTGCCCCTGCGGTCTGCGGGCCAAATGGCCATCGGCGGACATGAGCGCCGGGGCTTTTGCCCCCAGCGGCGGCTGCCCCAATGGTCTTGGCCCCCTGTTCTGGCGCCTGTCCTGGGGGGCGCCGGAGGAGGGGCTGCCTAGCCTGGGGCAAATGATTCCCCCGCCGTGTCCCCTGCCGCAGAAGCTGCAGAAGCCGTCGCGCCGCTGCTGCTGCAGGTGGAGGGGATGAAGTGTGGTGGTTGCGTACGGGCGGTGGAGCAGCGGCTCCTAGAGCAGCCCGGCGTGCGCCAGGCCAGTGTCAACCTGATGACCCGCACCGCCTGGGTGGGCCTCGATCCCGCCCTGGAGGGGGATCCCTCGGGCCCCCTGGTGGAGGCCCTGGCGGGCCTGGGCTTCCAGGCCCAGCGCCGCGACCAGACCTCCACGCCCCTGAGTCGGGCCCAGCGCCAGCGCCAGGAGGGCTGGTGGCAGCAGTGGCGCCGGCTCGTGGTGGCCCTGGGCCTGCTGGTCGTGTCGGTGTTGGGCCACCTCAGCGAGGCGGGCGACCTGCCCTTGCCAATGCTGGCCGATATCCGCCTCCATGCCCTGGTGGCGACCCTGGCCCTGGCCCTGCCGGGTCGGCCGATCCTGGGGCGCGGCCTGGTGGGGGCCCTGAACGGGATGCCGAGCATGGACACCCTGGTGGGCCTGGGCATGGGTAGCGCCTACCTGGCCAGCGCCGTGGCCCTGCTGGTGCCCTCCCTGGGCTGGCAGTGTTTTTTCAACGAGCCCGTGATGCTGCTGGGCTTTGTGTTGCTGGGTCGCTTCATCGAGGAGCGGGCCCGCTTCCGCACCGGCCGCGCCCTTGAGCAGCTGGCCGCCCTCCAGCCCGACACGGCCCTGTTGGTGCTTGGCGATGGGCCGCCCAGGCCCGTGCGGGTGGGTGGCTTGCGCCCCGAGGATCGGGTGCTGCTGCTGCCCGGTGACCGGGTGCCCGTCGATGGCCTGGTGCTGGAGGGCCGCTCGGCCGTGGATGCGTCCAGCCTCACGGGTGAACCCTTGCCCCTGCAGGCCGGGCCCGGCAGCGAACTGGCGGCCGGCAGCCTCAACCTGGAGGCGCCCCTCACCCTGCAGGTGCTGCGCAGCGGCTCGGACAGCGCCGTGGCCCGCATCATTGCGCTGGTGGAAGAGGCCCAGGCCCGTAAGGCGCCGATCCAGGGCCTGGCCGATCGGATCGCCGGCCGCTTCAGCGGCGTTGTGGTGCTGTTGGCGGGGGCCACGTTTTTGTTTTGGTGGCAGTGGGGCACGAAGCTCTGGCCCCAGGTGCTGCAGGCCGCCCCTTCCGCCCATGCCCACGGGGGTCACCAGGCGGTAGGCATGGCAGCGGGGGCCCTGCATGGCGCGGCGATGGCGCCCCTGCCGTTGGCCCTGCAGCTGGCGATTTCGGTGCTGGTGGTGGCCTGCCCCTGTGCCCTCGGCCTTGCGACTCCGGCGGCGATCACGGTGGGCTCGGGGCTAGCGGCCCGCTCAGGCCTGCTGTTCCGGGGCGGCGATGCCATCGAAATGGCGGCCAGCCTGCGCTCGGTGCTGTTCGATAAAACCGGCACCCTCACCCTGGGCCGGCCCCTAGTTACGGCCGTGGAGGTGCTGACTACCGCGCCTGAAGGGGGCGTCCCATCCCGCTCCGAGGTTGATGGATTGGTGCAAATCGCCGCCAGCCTGGAGCAACACACCCGCCATCCGCTCGCCTTTGCCCTGTTGCAGGAGGCCCAGCGGCGCGACCTTTCCCTGCTGGAGGTGACAGACAGCCGCACGATCGCCGGCCAGGGGGTCGAGGGGCGGCTGCGGGACCCCCTGGCTACCGGGCTGGGGGCTGGCCCGGCCTGCCATGTCGGCCGGCCCGGTTGGCTGGTGGAGCTGGGGATCGTGGCCCAGGAGGTGATCGAGGCCCCCCTGCACCGGCTGGAAGCGGCTGGGGCCACGGTTTTAGCCGTTAGCGCTAGGGCCGATGGGGCTTCAGGGGCGGACCCTGGCCCTGGAGCCCAACGGGTCGCCCTGGTGGCCGTTCACGACCAGCCCCGGCCCGATGCCGCCGAGAGCCTGGCGGAGCTGGCCCGGCTGGGCCTGGACCTGGGGGTGCTGAGCGGCGATCGGCGCCCAGCGGTGGAGCAGCTTGCCCGCCAGTTGGCCGTGCCCCTGGATCAGGTGGCCTGGGAACTGCTGCCCCAGCAGAAGCTGGAGCGGCTGTTGCAGTGGCGCCAGCGCGGGCCGGTGGCGATGGTGGGCGATGGCATCAACGATGCGCCGGCCCTGGCCGCGGCGGACCTGGGCATTGCGGTTGGCACCGGCACCCAGATTGCCCAGGACAGCGCCGGCCTGGTGGTGTTGGGGGACCGGCTGGAGGGGGTGGTGGACGCCCTGCTGATTGCGCGCCGCACCATGGCCAAGGTGCGCCAAAACCTGATCTGGGCCTTCGGATACAACCTGGTGGTGTTGCCGATCGCCGCCGGGGTGCTGCTGCCCCGGTTTGGTGTGCTGCTCTCCCCCCCCCTGGCGGCGCTGCTGATGGCCACCAGCTCGATCACAGTGGTGCTCAATGCCCTGCTGCTGCAGGGGCCAGCTCCGCTCCGCTCCCGTCAGTCAAGCCAGCTCCTGGAAGGCGCGCCCCAGTGATGTCATCCCGTGTCGATCCCAGCGGAACCCCCTTGCCCCGGGGTCGCTTCCTGGTGCTGGAGGGGATCGATGGCTGCGGCAAGTCGACCCAAATCGATGCCCTGGCCCAGTGGTTGCCCCGTAGTGGCCTGATGCCCCCCGGCGCTGACCTGCTGGTGACCCGCGAGCCGGGGGGCACGGCCCTGGGCCAGGCCCTGCGCCAACTGTTGCTCCATCCCCCGGGTGAGGCGGCCCCCGAGCCCACGGCCGAGCTGCTGCTCTATGCCGCCGACCGGGCCCAGCATGTGCAGCAACGGATTGCCCCGGCCCTGGCGGCCGGCCACTGGGTGCTCAGCGATCGCTTCAGCGGCTCCACCGCCGCCTACCAGGGCTATGGACGGGGCCTGTCCCTGGCCCTGATCGAGCAGCTCGAACGCATCGCCACGGCCGATCTCCAGCCCGATCTCACCGTTTGGCTGGATCTGCCCCTGGCCGAATCCCAACGCCGCCGCGGCGAGCGGCCGGCCGACCGCATCGAGGCCGCTGGGGAGGCGTTCCTAGGGCGGGTTTGTGGGGGCTTTGCCGCCCTGGCGGCCCAGCGGGGCTGGAGCCGGTTTGATGCCCGCCTGGCGCCCGAGCAGGTGTCAGAAGCCATCGGCGCCCTGCTGGCGCAGCGCTTTGGACCCAGGGCTGACCTGCATGGCTGAGCCCAGCGACCTGTTTGCCGGCTTGGTGGGCCAGGCCCAGGCCACGGCCCTGCTCGCAGCCGCCTTGGACCAACGCCGCCTAGCGCCGGCCTATCTGTTCTGCGGAGCCGATGGGGTGGGGCGCTCCCGGGTGGCCCGGCGTTTCCTGGAGGGTGTGATCGCCGGCCCCAAGGGGGCGCCCTCGGTGCGCCGCCGCCTGGAGGAGGGCAACCATCCCGACCTGCTCTGGCTGGAGCCCACCTACCAGCACCAGGGCCAGCTGATCCCCGCCTCGGAGGCCCTGGCGGCGGGGGTCAGCCGCAAGGCGCCGCCCCAGTTGCGCCTGGAGCAGGTGCGCAGCGTGTCCCAGTTCCTGGGCCGGCGGCCCCTGGAATCGCCCCGCTGCCTGGTGGTGATCGAAACGGTGGAGGCGATGGCCGAGGGGGCCGCCAATGCCCTCCTCAAAACCCTGGAGGAACCCGGTGGCGGTCTGCTGATCCTGTTAACGGCGGCGCCAGAGCGCCTGCTCAGCACGATTCGCTCCCGCTGCCAGCAGATCCCCTTTCGCCGCCTCAGCCCCGCCGAGATTGCCGAAGTGCTGCAGGGGCAGGCGCCTCTCCACAGCGCCGATCCGCCGGAACTGCTGGAGCTGGCGGCCGGCTCCCCCGGGGCCCTGCTGCAGTGCCGCGAGCAATGGGCAGCGTTGCCAGCAGGCCTGGCCGAACGGCTTTGGAGCCTGGGCATCGCTCCTGATGCCCAGGGGTCCGGGTTGGGGCCGAAGGCAGGGGGCAATCCCATCGAGGCCCTGGCCCTGGCCCGGGACCTCTGTGAGGCCCTCGATGGCGAACAGCAACTCTGGCTGCTGAATTGGTGGCAATGGCGCCTATGGCGCCAACGGCCCGAGCCTGGCGTGCAGCGTCGCCTGGAAAGCCTGCGCAGCCACCTGGGCTCCTACGTGCAACCGCGGCTCGCCTGGGAAGTGGCCCTGCTGGACCTATCAGGCCTAGGCGCCAACCTTTGATCCCATGGGATGGCCTGCTGGCAGCGGGTCGTTAGGCGGTGGGGCTGAAGAGTTTGCGGGTTTCGCGGGCCTGGTGGATCACTTCGGTGAGGGTGTCGAGCTGGGGGCCCGTGGGCAACTCCAGGCAGTAGCCGGCGCCGTACACCGTTTTGATGAAACGGGGTTTACGCGGATCCGGTTCGAGCTTGGTGCGCAGGTGGCGGATATGGACCCGGATCGTTTCGATGTCGTCATCGGGCTCGTAGCCCCACACCTCCTTGAGGATCAGGGAAGGGGCCACGGTTTGGCCATGGCGCTGCAACAGGCAGTGCAGCAGTTCAAATTCCAGGTGGGTGAGCCGCACCGGCTCTTCGAACCAAATCGCCTCAAAGCGTTCGGGCACCAGGGTGAGGCAGCCGTAGTTGAGGATTTCGTTGTGCTGGCTCGACACGGGGGTGCGCACGCTGCGGCGCAGGAGGGCCTTCACCCGAATGAGCAGTTCCTCGAGGTCGAAGGGTTTGGTGAGGTAGTCGTCGGCGCCGGAATTGAAGCCGCTCACCTTGTCCTTGATGCCCCCCAGGGCCGTGAGCATCAGGATCGGGATGGCTGCTGTGCGTTCGTCGCGGCGCAGCCGCTGGCAGAGGGTCAGGCCATCAACGTGGGGCAGCATCAGGTCCAGCAGGATCAGGTCTGGCCCGTATTGCAGGGCTAGGGCCTGGCCCTTGATGCCGTCGGCGGCGCGCTGCACCTCAAAGCCGCTGTGCTCCAGGTGGCCTGCCACCAGGTCCAACATGTCGCTGTCGTCTTCGATCAGCAGGATGCAGGGCTTCATGGGTCGATCTAAAGGGGCTTGAGGCGGTCAGACAAACGCTCCCGCACCGAATGATTTTGGGCATCCTCCCTAATTGGGCCGGTCGTGGGAGGGTCTAGCGAGCTAGATCTTTCGGTCGGAAAGGGGAAAAAGCAATGGGGCCAAGGGGTTTCCCTGCCAGGCCCCTTCCGAACTGGGGCAAACCTTTAGAATTTCTTTCGCTGAGGCCGTTGCCAATTCGACGGAATTGTTTACAGCCAAAGCCAGTTGCTGCGGATCGGCCTTGCTGCTGCAGCACCCTGGCCCTGGCGGTAGCCATAAAAAAACCCCAGCCGAGGCTGGGGTATGGAAAAGCTCCCCGGGCGGGATTCGAACCTGCGACCAATCGATTAACAGTCGATCGCTCTACCGCTGAGCTACCGAGGAATGGGACCTTGATGAACTTACCCCTCGCCCCTCCCCAGGGGCAAGCGATTCAAGTCTTGGCGCAGGGCTGATCCGTTCTGCCAGCGGCCGACGCGCCCATGGCGGACGAGGGCGGCGCCGTCGCACTGGTCCAGTTCATCGAGGCGGTGGGTGATCCACAGGGCCGTGATCGGCCCTGCCAGGGCCCCGTCGGGCGTGCCAGGGCCAGGCCCCGGTGCCCGGTTGCAGAGCTGGCGCACCAGGGCGAGCACATCCCGCTGGCTGCCTTGGTCGAGCAGGGCCGTGGGCTCATCGAGCAGCAGCAGCTGGGCCCGGCTGGCCAGGGCTCCGGCCACGGCCAGCCGTTGTTTCTGGCCGCCGCTGAGGCTGTGGATCGGCCGTTGTTGCAGTCCGCCTAGGCCGACCTGCTCCAGGGCCTGGGCGATCAGCCCTTGGCGCTGAGGCGCGCTGAGCCCGGGGGGCAGGGAGAGCTGCACATCGCTGCCGCAGCTGGGCAGGAGCAGCTGGTGGTCGGGATTTTGAAACACCAGGGCTGGCTTGCGGTTGCAGAGGAGCTGGCCCGAGCTGGGCTCGAGCAGGCCGGCGATCAGGCGCAGCAGGGTGCTTTTGCCACTGCCATTGCCGCCCACCAGCATCCAGAGCCCCGGCCGGGGAATCGCAAAACTGCAGTCATCCAGGGCCACCTGGCCCGAAGGCCAGGCAAAGCACAGCCGATCCACCTGCAGGGGCAGATCGGCCTGGCTCCAGGCTCCGGCCCCGGGGCTGGTGGTCAGGGGATCAGCCGCCAAGGCTCAGCCGTCGAAGGAGAAACCGGGGCGCTTGCCACTGGAGCCGCCGGCGCTTTTCTCGTAGGTCTGCACGGCCACGATCTCACTGCTGAGCAGGGCGATCCGCTTGTCTTCCTCCTTGTCGCAGCTGAGTTCGAGCAGGCGCGGTTCACCGCTTTCCATCGCCTGCTTCACCTGGGCAAACAGGGCCAGGGCGGCGTCCTGCTCCTTGCGTTGCACGGCAACGGGCATGGGGCTGAGCTTGAGCGAGAGCTCGATGACGTACACGGATCAGGTTCACGGCCAGGCCCCACTCTGGCGAATGGACCGCCCCGCTGGCCGGCTAGGTGTTTTTGCCTAAATGCCCCGGATTGGGGCCCAGTTTGGCGGTACACCCTCCAAGCAGCCCCGGTTCCCCGTACAGTCGATCTGTAACGCTTCATGAAGTTCGCCTCTCATGACGATCGCCTTAGGGCGCGCGCCACAGCGTGGATGGTTCGACATCCTCGACGACTGGCTCAAGCGCGACCGCTTCGTTTTTGTCGGTTGGTCCGGCCTGCTCCTGTTCCCCACGGCCTACCTGGCCCTGGGGGGTTGGCTCACCGGCACCACC
>NSII01000183.1 GCA_002737305.1 Synechococcus sp. Baikal-G1 | reverse complement strand
TTTTCTGGGTGGCAAGGATGACGATGCTGGCCGGTGCATTTACCGGCCAAATGCCTTTTAAAGATGTTTATATCCACGGCCTAGTGCGGGATGAACAAAACCGCAAGATGAGTAAATCAGCTGGAAATGGCATCGATCCATTGCTACTGATTGAGCGCTATGGCGCCGATGCCCTGCGTTTTGCCCTGGTGCGCGAGGTGGCCGGCGCCGGTCAAGACATCCGCCTCGATTACGACCGCGCCAGTGACACCTCCGCCACGGTGGAGGGGGCCCGTAATTTCGCCAACAAGCTCTGGAACGCCACCCGCTTTGCCCTGATGAACCTGGGCGGCGACACCCCAGCCAGCCTGGGGGGCCCAGCGCTGGACCAGCTCGAGAGTGAGGACCGCTGGATCCTCTCGCGCCTGGCCCGCACCAGCAGCCAGTGCGCCGATCTCTACGGCTCCTACCGCCTTGGTGAAGCGGCCAAGCTCCTCTATGAGTTCGCCTGGAACGACCTCTGCGACCAGTACATCGAATGGGCCAAGCCCCGGCTTGGCGGTGAGGACGGCCCTGCCCGCCGCACGGCCCGCCAGGTGCTGGCCACCAGCCTGGAGGCCCTGCTGGTGATGCTGCATCCGTTGATGCCCCACCTCACCGAGGAGCTCTGGCACGCCGTTACCGGCGCCGAAGAGCGCACCTTTTTGGCCCTGCAGGCCTGGCCCGAGGCCGATCCCGCCTGGGTGGATGGCGCCCATGAAACGGCCTTCCAGTTCGGCATTGATGCCGTGCGCGCCATCCGCAATTTGCGGGCCCTCTCGGGGGTGAAGCCGGGCGAGAAGCTGGCCATCGGCATCGTCACCAGCCAGGCCGATCGCCTCGCCTTTGTGGCGGCCAACCAGGCCAAGATCTCCCGGCTAGTCGGGGCGGCCGAGCTTCTCTGGGCGGCTGAGCCCAGCCCCGGCCAGCTGCTTGGCATCGTCGACAGCGACGGCCAAGTGGGCATCACCGTGCCCCAGCAGAGCCTCGATGCCTTGAGGCTCCGCCTCGAGAAGGATCTGGCCAAGGCAGACAAGGAGATTGCCGGCCTGGCGGGCCGCCTGGCCAACCCCAACTTCGCCGGCAAGGCGCCGCCCGAGGTGGTGGCCGAATGCCAGGCGAATTTGGCCGAAGCCGAGGCCCAGGCCGCTCTGGTGCGGGGGCGGCTGGCGGAGCTGGGCTGAGGCTGGCCGTCTAGGAGCTTTGGCTCCCGGAGACCCTGCCAGCCACCCAGGCCCCCTGTCGCCGCCTAGAGGCCTTTGCGATCGAGGGCATCGGCCAGGCGGGTCACCGCTGAAGCCAGCTGGGCCTGGGTGTCGGGCGGGGCCACTGCTTTCTCGCTGCGCTTGAGCGCCTCGATGGCCCGCACGATCAAAAACACCACGAAGGCAATCACCAGGAAATTGATCAGGGCCACGATCACGGCCCCCGCCGGCCAGGCCTGGATCGACTCCACCTGGATGGCCTTGAGGACGGGTTGCAGCACGTTGGTCATCACCAGGCTCACCACCGCATCCACCACCTTGCCGAAGGCGGCGCCGATCACCACCGCAACAGCCAGGTCCACCACATTGCCCTTATTGATGAAGTCTTTGAAATCGGAGAGAAGGGTGACTCGACGCAGGGCCATGGCTAAAAAGTTGCAGCCATGAGTATAGCTGACTCTTCTGGGTTCGTTTATACGGTTCGGGGCGCTACCGCTTCTGGAGCGCTGGTGTCGCTGGGTCAGCGGCGGTGGCTTGCCAGCCCGCCTGCAGGTTGACAAGCAGCTGATCCCTTTGGCGGGCGAACTGCTCCGGCTCGGGGATCAGGGCCCGGAGCTGGCCCTGGCTCCAGAGGCTGGCGAAGCCGTGCACCAGGCTCCAGGCGCTGAGGGCCAACTCGTTAGCGTCGCCCGCTGGGGCTAAGCCCTGCGCTTGGCAGACGCGCACCGCATCGGCCAGGTGGCCGTAGGCCTTAGCCCCGATCTCGGCCAGGGCTGGGGGTGGCGGCCCCTCGCTGTCGTGGTGGCGCGGCCGGAACATCACCTGCAGCTGCTCCGGGTGGGCGCAGGCGAAGTCCACGTAGGCCCGGCCGATGCGAACCATCACGTCGGTCCCATCAACCGGCCGGGGGGGCTGGCCCACTTCGGCGGGGCCGCCAGCCGCCGGGCCGGCCTTGGCCTCGCCCATGGCCCGGTCCAGACCTGCGAAGCCCTCCTCGGCCAGGGCGTCGAGCAGGGCCGTGCGGCTGGGGAAGTGGTGGTATGGAGCGGCGTGGGAGACGCCCGCGGCCCTGGCCAGCTCCCGCAGGGTCAGCGCGGCCAGGCCCTTCTCGGCCACGAGGCGCCAGGCGGCATCCAGCAGGGCGCGCCGCAGGTCACCGTGGTGGTAATTGCGCTTTGCGGCTGGGGAGTCCCGCTTGGCTGCCGGCATCGACCAGGCTCAGTCTTGACAGAAGAAAGATAGGCGACCATGATCTTGACGTTGTCAAGATTTGAGCTGCCGATGGCTCCGACCCCTGCCCCAGGCCTTGCTTCGTCAGCCCCCTCGGCCGCCTCCTCTGGGGGCGTTCGCCCCGGCCAAGCCCCCTCCCTGGCTGGCCTGGATCGGGCCCCGTTCTGCTGGACTGGTTCAGGCCAGGACCAGCTGCCGGTGCGGATTCGCGGCACGGTGCCGGCCTGGCTGCGGGGCGACCTGGTGCGCACCGCCCCGGCCCTGTTTGAGCAGAACGGCTGGCGGGCCGACCACTGGTTCGACGGGCTCGGCCTGCTCTACGGCTTTCGCTTTGACGCTGCAGGGGTGAGCTTCCGCCAGCGGCTCCTGGATTCCCAGGTGGCGGCCGATGCGGCCCAGGGCCAGAACCGCTTGGCCAGCTTCGGCACCCGGACCCGGCGTAGCCGGATCGGGCGCCTGCTCCAGCCCGTGCCCTAGGCCACCGACAACACGAATGTCAATGTCATCCCCTGGCAGGGCGCCTGGCTGGCCCTCACCGAAAGCCAGCACCAGCACGTGATTGACCCGGACGACCTGGCGTCCCGGGGCCTGGTTCACTACGAGGACGGCCTGCCTGCCGGGCTGATGATGACGGCCCACCCCCACTTCGACCACGCCAGCAAGGCCCTGGTCAACGTGGGCACGAGCCTGGGCCGCCGCAACCAGATCCTGGTGTTCCACCAGAAACCGGGCGAGTCCAAGCGCCAGATCGAGGGGAGCCTCAGCCTGGAGCGTTCGCCCTACCTCCACGACTTCGGCGTCAGCGAGCGCCATGTGGTGCTGATCGACCACCCGCTGCGGATTAGCGGTCTCTCGATGCTGTTCTCGAACCGGTCCTTGATGGAGCACCACCGCTGGGAGCCGGAGCAGGGCACCCGCCTGCGGCTGCTCGATCGCCAGAGCGGCCTTTGGAGCACCTACGAGACCGACACTTTTTTTTGCTTCCACACGGTCAACTGCTTCGACGACGGCGAGGACGTGGTCTTCGATTTCCTCGCCTATGGCGACGCCAGCGTGGTTTCGGCCCTGGGCACCGAGGCGTTGGCCTCAGGTCAGCGCCCGGCCCTGACGCCCCGCTACCTGCGGGCCCGGCTGCGTCCAG
>NSII01000182.1 GCA_002737305.1 Synechococcus sp. Baikal-G1 | reverse complement strand
CCAGTTGAATCGCCCCCATGGCCCAGTTGCATGACCTGCGCCTGCGGCTCTTGGTGCAACAGGAGAGCGAGCGGATCGCCGAGTCCCAGACCGACGACCTCGACCTGTCGGTGGTGCAGGCCCGCTGCCTCTGCTGGTTGGCCCTGCTGGCCGAGGCCCAYGAGGACCAGGCCAGTGAYGCCGAGCGCCGCGGCGATGTGGAACAGGCCATGGGCTGGTTTGCCGATTCGATGCGGCTGCGGGACGTGATCCAGGTGGTGAGCTCGATCGAGATCCCCCTGCCCGGCGCCCACGACCAGCTCGATGACGGTGAATGGGAGRGCGATGGCGAGAGCTTCTTCGGCCCCATGGCCGCTTGAGMCCGTCAGCTGGGCTGCCCTGGTGCCATGATGGAATTTGAATAGATAAGGGACTGCGGTGCCGGAAGAGCCCTGCCAATGCCCTGATTGCCAGCGGTTTTACCGAGAGCATGATCGCCTGATCCGTGAGAATCCCACGCTGCGCCAGCAGCAGGAACTCAATTGGGCCGCCTTGCAGTCGTTCCGAACCTTGGCCGGTCGGGCTCTCGAAGAACTGCARAAAATCCATGGCGACGGCGAAACCGCGCCCCCTTCCSCCGCGTCCTTGGCTCCAGCCGTGCCGCCCGGATCAGGCCATGGCGATGAGACCGAGGCGGATGCGATCCAGCAGGCCATCGGCGATCTGGAAAACATCAACGCCCATCTGTTCTCGATCGAGGCCTTGATGGAGCGCATTTTTGACGTGCGCGTTCCCGACGAGGTGGAGCAGAAGTTCAAGGAGATGGCCGGCGAATTGGCCCCCGATCCCCTCAATGCGGATCGCCTGCGGCTTAATCGCCTGTTGCACCAAACGCCCGACCTGCCCGATCGCAGCTGAATCGATCCCTGGATGGGAAATAAAGGCCTCAGTAGCAAGATTGAGGCCYGTTTTGGTTTTTGTGTTTTGCCCAGCCTCGGCAGTGGGCTGGCTCCCTTRCCCCTACTTCAGTTGAAGTCGCAGGCGATYGTGATTGGGAAGGGTTCGGCGCCCCAGATGCGGTTGGCGTAGTCGCGGATCGCCCGATCTGAGGAGAAGAAGCCGGAGCGGGCGCTGTTGAGYAGGGACATGCGGTTCCACTGCTGCCGGTCGGCCCAGGCGCKGCTCACGGCCGACTGGGCCCGTAGGTAGTCGCTGAAATCGGCCAGCACGAAGTAGGGATCGCTGCCGGTGATGTTTTGGAGCAGGGGCCTAAACAGGTTGCCATCGCCGCCACTGAAATGGCCCTGCTCCACCAGCTTCAGCACCTCGCCTAATTCCGGCAGGGTGGGGATCAGTTCCCAGGGGCGGTAGCCCCCTGCGTGAAGCGCCGTGATCTGCGATTCGGTGTTGCCAAACAGGAAGAAATTTTCGGCGCCCACCTGCTCGCGGATCTCCACATTGGCGCCATCGAGGGTRCCGATCGTGAGGGCCCCGTTCATGGCGAACTTCATGTTGCCRGTGCCGGAGGCCTCCTTGCCGGCGGTGGAAATCTGTTCAGATAGGTCGGCGGCCGGGTAGACGCGCTCGCCCAGCTTGACGTTGTAATCGGCTAGGAACACGACCCGCAGGCGCCCATCCATGGCCGGATCGGCGTTGACTGTTTCGGCAATGCCATTGAGAAAGCGAATGATCAGTTTGGCCATGTAATAGCCGGGCGCCGCCTTGCCGCCAAAAATCACCGTGCGGGGCGCCTCATCAGCGGCCAGCCCATTTTTAATGCGCAGATAGTGGGCAATCACCTGCAGGGCATTGAGGTGCTGGCGTTTGTATTCATGGATCCGTTTCACCTGCACATCAAAGAGGGAGGCCGGATCCACCAGTAGGCCATTCTTGCGATGGATGTACTGGGCCAGGTCCCGTTTGCAGGCCAGCTTCATCTGGTCCCAGCGCTGCAGGAAGGCGGCATCGTTTTGGAAGGCCTCCAGGCGCCGCAGCTCGTCGAGGTTGCGGATCCAGTCGTCGCCGATGCAGTCGTGCAACAACCGGCCCAGATGGGGATTGGCCAGGGCCAGCCAGCGCCTTGGGGTGACCCCGTTGGTGACATTGGTGAACTTATCGGGCCAGAGTTCGGCGAATTCGGGGAACAGCTGGGTTTTGACCAGCTCGCTGTGCAAGGCCGCCACACCGTTGACGTGGTGGCAGGCAACCGTGGCCAGGTTGGCCATGCGCACGGCCTTGTTGCCCTCCTCRTCGATGATCGAGAGCTTGGCCAGGATCTGGTTGTCGCCGGGGTAGTGGAGCTTCACCTCGGCCAGGAAGCGCCGGTTGATTTCGTAGATCAACTCCAGGTGCCGGGGCAGCAGGCTGGCGAAGAGCGCCAGCCCCCACTTCTCCAGGGCTTCCGGCAGCAGGGTGTGGTTGGTGTAAGCCAGGGAGCGGCTGGTGATGTCCCAGGCGGCGTCCCATTCGAGCTGTTTGTCATCGATCAGCAGCCGCATCAGCTCGGCCACGGCGATCGAGGGATGGGTGTCGTTGAGCTGCACGGCCCAGTTGTCGGGGAAGTGCTCCACCGGGATGCCCCTTAGGTCCAGGCTGCGCAGCATGTCCTGCAGGCTGCAGCTCACAAAAAAGTGTTGCTGCTTGAGTCTCAGGCGCCGGCCTTCATCGGTGCCGTCATTGGGATAGAGCACCTTGGAGATCGTTTCCGTGCCGATCTTCTCTTCCACCGCYCCGTAGTAATCGCCGATGTTGAAGGCATGGAAGTCGAAGGATTCGGCCGCATCGGCGCGCCAGAGCCGCAGCCGATCACAGGTGTTAACGCGATAGCCCAGCACCGGCACATCATGGGGAATGCCGATGGCGTGTTCATCGGGAATCCAGCGCACCCGATGGCGGGCCTGGTCATCGAGATAGGTCTCGGTGCGGCCGCCAAAACCAACGAAAATGGCCTGGTCGGGCTGGGGAAGCTCCCAGGGCCAGCCGCCTTTTAGCCACCGATCGGTGATTTCAACCTGGCTGCCATCGCGGATCAGCTGGTCGAAGATGCCGAACTCGTAGCGGATGCCGTAGCCCGTGGCGGGAATCTCCAGGGAGGCCAGGGATTCCAAGTAGCAGGCCGCCAATCTCCCTAGGCCGCCATTCCCTAGGCCCGGTTCCTCTTCCACATCGAGGATCTCATCGAGGCTGTCGATGCCATAGCGCTGCAGGGCCTCTTCTGCCGCTTGCTGGATGCCAAGCATCAGCAAGTTGTTGCCCAGCTGGGGGCCGATCARAAATTCAGCCGAGAGGTAGGCCACCACCCGCTGGGGGGTGGCGTTGATCGCTTCGATCCCCGCCAAGTAGCGGGTCATCAGCCGGTCGCGCACGGCATGGCTGAGGGCCAGGTAGAGGTCGTGGCGGCTGGCGTTGGGGGCGAGTTTGCCGAGGGTAAAGAAGAGGTGTTCGGCCATGCCGTCGAACAGGTCATTGGCGCCCAGGCCACTCCTGATCGGGTCGGTGTAGCAGCTGGGGGTGGGTAGCTTCAGGTTGCGGGGCTGGATGGTGTCCATGGTCAATGCTCCTCAGGGGTGGTCCAGCGCCAGTTGGTGACTTCGTCCGCATCCATGCCGCGCCCATGGGAATGGGGGGGGAGACCATGGCGGTTGGCATCCGCGTTCTGGGTAGACCGTAGCGATGGTCACCGAAGGGTGCCGTCGGGTGCCGTCGGGCCCGAGACTCTCGGAAGACTTGCCAGCCCCGCATGCTGCCCCTGCCCTTGCCGCCCCTGCTGCTCGAGCTGGGGGCCCATCAGCTGGAGGTGGCCGAAACCCTGGTGTGGGTGGGGCGCTTGCTGGTGATCGTGGTGGYGGCCCGGCTGTTTGCTGAGCTGCTGGTGCGCCTGCAGCTGCCCACGATCCTGGGCGAGTTGCTCGCCGGCGTGCTCCTGGGCCTCTCCGGCCTCCAYTGGATTGTGCCGCCGGAAACCCAGGCCCAGCTCAGCGGGGGCTTGCTGCAGCTGCTGGGCTCCCTGGCCGATGTGCCGCTTCCGGCCGTGCAGCAGATTTACAACGAAACCTTCCCCAGCCTGCAACTGCTGGCGGGGCTGGGGCTCTATGCCCTGCTCTTCCTCACGGGCCTCGAAAGTGAACTCGATGAGCTGGTGGCGGTGGGGGGCCAGGCGATCACCGTGGCCCTGGCCGGGGTGCTGTTGCCCTTTGCCCTGGGCACCTTTGGCCTGATGGGCCTGTTTGGGGTGGAGCCGATCCCGGCGATCTTTGCTGGCGCCTCGATGACGGCCACCAGCATTGGCATCACGGCGAGCGTGTTTGGTGAGCTGAAGATGTTGCGCAGCCGCGAAGGCCAAATTGTGATCGGTGCCGCCGTGCTCGATGACATCCTCGGCATCGTGATCCTGGCGGTGGTGGTGGCCCTCTCCGCCGGGGAGAGCCTCAGCGTTGGACCCATCCTCAAGCTCGTGGCGGCGGCGGTGCTGTTTGTGGTGGTGGCGATCGGCCTGAGCCGCACGGCGGCGCCGGCCTTCGATTGGTTGCTGGACCAGCTCAAGGCCCCTGGGGAGGTGATCGTGGCCTCGTTTGTGGTGCTCAGCCTCTGCTGTTTTGCGGCCACGGCCATCGGCCTGGAGGCGGCCCTGGGCGCCTTTGCCGGTGGCTTGATTCTGAGTAATTCCCGCCACACCAAGGCGATCCAGGAGGCGGTGAAACCTGTGGTGGCCCTGTTCGCCACGATCTTCTTTGTGCTGATTGGCACCGGCATCGATCTTTCGGTGCTYGATCCCACCAATCCGGCCAACCGCAGCGGCCTGGTGGTGGCGCTTTTCCTGCTGCTGGCGGCGATCGCCGGCAAGATCGCCTCGGGCTGGGCCTTCCTCTCCGCCCAGCCCACGGACCGCTGGCTGGTGGGCCTGGGCATGGTGCCCCGCGGCGAGGTGGGCCTGATCTTCCTGGGGCTCGGCACCCAGGCCCACCTGCTCAGCCCGTCCCTGGAGGCGGCGATTGTGCTGATGGTGATTGGCACCACCTTCCTGGCGCCGGTGCTGCTCAGACTGGTGCTAGCCGGACGGGGGACCCTTGCCGAAGCGAACAGCTGATCCGAGCGATTCCCAAGCCCGCGCCCAAACCAAGCCCCCGGGCCCCTGGGCCGCCTGGCGTGGCTGGGGCCTCAGCTGGGGTGGCTGGCTCGACAACCGCCACGGCGAGTGGTGGCTGCTGGCCCAGCTATTGCTGATTGGCTTGCACCTGCTGCCGCCCTGGCCGGCGCCGGGGGCCTGGGGCTACGCCTGGCCCCTGCCGCTCGCCATTGCGGGCGTCGCCCTGCTGCTGGTGGGCCTGGCCCTGGCCCTGCAGGCTTTCACGGGCTTGGGTGCCAGCCTCACGCCCCTGCCCGATCCCAAGCCCGGGGCTGCCCTGGTGACGCGTGGACCCTACCGGCGCTGTCGCCATCCCCTGTATCAGGCGATCCTGCTTTGCTCGCTGGGGGTGGTGCTGGCCCTGGGCAGCCTGCTGCACCTGGCGCTGCTGTTGGCCCTGGTGGCCGTGTTGGGCGGCAAGGCCCGGCGCGAGGAGGGCCAGCTGCTGCCGCTCCACCCCGATTACCCCGCCTACCGGGCCGCCACGCCAGCGATCATTCCCGGCCTGCCCTGGCTGGATTGGCGCCACTGAGCAGGGGCCTGGCCTGGCTGCCCCTGTTGGCGTCGTTCTCAGTTGGCGTCGTTGCGACTGCCTAGGGCGAGGAAAAACCCCGCCAACACGGCGATCAGGCCCATGCTGGTGCCCCAGCCCGGGCCCAAAATCCAGCCCAGAAACAGGTTGGTGATGGCGCCGACCGCCAGGGCCAGGGCCAGGCTGGCCACGACCAGGGCCAGCTGTTGCAAGTCTTCCTGCAGGCCCATGGCGGCCAGGGCTTGCTCGAAGCGGCCCAAAGGCAGGCTTAAGGGCAGGTAGAGGGCCAGGGCCCAGAGGGCGGTGCCTGGCAGCAGGGGCGTCCAATCCAACAGGGGGCCACTGGCGGGGGGCGCTTCCTAGCATCGACCCTCCCTGCCCCCGCCCCTGTGAACGCTCCGGTGTTGTCCCTGCCAGCAGAAGGGGTGGGGCAGCTGCCCTGGAGCTACCAGGGCCATGCCGTCCACAGCCTCAGCCGCTGCCCGGAGCAGCCGGTCGGTCCGGCCCTGCTGCTGGTCCATGGCTTTGGTGCCTCCACCGACCACTGGCGCTTCAACATTCCGGTGCTGGCCGAGCGCCACGAGGTCCATGCCCTCGACCTGCTCGGCTTTGGCCGCAGCGTCAAGCCAGCGGGCTTGCCCTATGGCGGCGCCCTTTGGCGCGACCAGCTGGTGGCCTACGTGCAGGAGCGCATCGGCCGCCCCACGGTGTTGGTGGGCAATTCCCTCGGCGGCTACTCCGCCCTGGCGGCGGGGGCGGCCTTGGGGCCCCTGGCGGCCGGGGTGGCCCTGCTCAATGCCGCCGGACCCTTCAGCGGGGAGGGCAAAGAGCCCCAGGGCTGGGGGGCGATCGCCCGCCGCACGATTGGTTCGGCCCTACTGAAAAGCCCGGTGCTGCAGCGGCTGCTGTTTGAAAACCTGCGCCGCCCCGCCACGATCCGCCGCACCCTCAACCAGGTGTATATCGATAAAACCAACGTTGATGAGGCCCTGGTGGAGGCGATTCGCATCCCTTCTTTGGATCCCGGTGCCTTTGGCGTATTTCGCACCGTGTTCGATATCCCC
>NSII01000181.1 GCA_002737305.1 Synechococcus sp. Baikal-G1 | reverse complement strand
CCCTTTGGTGGCCAATCCAATTGGTTGCAGTTGGCGGGCATTGGCTTGCTGCTGGCCCTGATCCTGATCAGCCAGGCAATTTTCATCGTGCCCGCCGGCACCGTGGCCGTGGTGACCACCCTGGGCAAGGTGACCGGCACGCCCCGCCTGCCGGGTCCAAATTTCAAGACGCCCTTGGTGCAGGCAACCTCTTTATTTGACGTGCGAACCCAGGTGAAGCCGGAGCAATTTTCCACACTCACCAAGGACCTGCAGGTGATTCAAGCCACCGCCACGGTGAAGTACGCCATGAAGCCGGAGGAGGCGGGTCGGGTCTTCGAAACGATCGCCACCGACGACCAGCAGATCTATCCGCGGGTGATCCAGCCTTCCCTGTTGAAGGCCTTGAAATCGGTCTTTTCCCAGTATGAGTTGATCACGATTGCCACCGAGTGGAACTCTATTTCTGAGCAGGTGCAAGACAAGGTGGCTGAAGAACTGCAGAAATTTGGCTATGTCACCGTGCAGGGTTTAGATCTCACCGGTTTGCAGATTGCCGAGGAGTATCGCTCCGCCATCGAGCAGAAGCAAATCGCCGAACAGCAACTCCTGCGGGCCCAAACGGAAGTTCTGATTGCCGAGCAGGAGGCCAAGCGCTATCAAACCCTCAATTCCAGCCTGGATAACCAGGTGCTTTACAAGCTCTTCCTCGATAAGTGGGATGGCCAAACCTCCGTGGTGCCAGCCTTGCCTGGTACGGGCGCTGGCTCAATGAGCCCGGTGATTGTGAACGGACGTTGATGGATTGGGGCATCCCTTGGGGTGCCCTTCCGGTGGTGGGGGGCTGCGGGTTGGGGGTGCTCAAGTATTGGCAGGCTTCGCCCTTCAGCGCGGCAAACCCGGCAACTCCCCGGGGCCAATCACCGATCCCCCCAGGCCGTTGATCTGCCGGAAGCCTGCGCGGCGCAGCTGGGGGCCTTCGGGCCCCGAGTATTGGCCCCACAGCCCTTCCCAGTAGAAAAAGATCACGCCCATATCCCGTTCTTTCACCTGTTGCACCTTGTCGCGCAGCATCGGCAGGGAGGTGGTGCGGCCGCCGAAGCCGGCTAGGACGCCGATCTCCACCGGGATGCCCCAGGTGCGGGCCTTACGCAAGGCGGGCTGGTCGAGATCTTTAATAAAGCCGGGCAGGGAATAGGCATAGTTCTGCACTACCAGTTCTTCGATTTGGCCGCCGAGGGCCCAGATCTCCCAGTCCTGGAGCCAGTTGTTGTAGGCAAAGCGAAAGGGGCCCGGCGAGAGGCTCACATACACCCGGCCCTTGCCGGCCTGTTTGAGGCTTTCGCGCAATTCAGCCAGTAGGTCGCTGAGCCGGTGGCGGCGCCAGCCCATCCAGGCCCGATCGGTGTAATTGTCCGGGGGCTGACGGCCCGTGTCCTTGGCATAGAGCTCCCGGGTAAAGGCGTCGTAGCCCAGTTCCACCGGCCAGGCGAAATGGTCATCGAGCTGGATGCCATCGACGCCGCAGCGCTGCACGATTTCGCTAATCAGGCCGATGAAGCGTTGGCGCACGCCCGGGTGGGCCGGGTTGAGCCACACCCGGTCGTTGCGGCCATGCATGGTGGTGAGGCTGGAGCCATCGCGTTTTTGCAGCACCCATTCGGGGTGTTGGCGCACCACCTCGGCCTCGGCGGGCTCCATCAGGCCGTATTCGAACCAGGGGATCACCTGCAGGCCGCGCCGGTGGGCGGCCTGGGTGAGGCGACAAATTGGATCGAGCCCGCCGTTGGCCTGGCGCAGGGCCGGCTCCAGCGGCGCCCAACGGCTGGTGTGGAAGGTGGTGCCCCGGCTCCACACATTCGGGTAGAGGGTGTTGAAACCTGCCTCAGCCAGTTCGTCCACGGCCCGATCGAGCCGGCCGGCGTCGTAGTAGAGGGGGCTGGGGCTATTGGTCAGCCACACGCCCACCCGGGGCAAGGCCTGCCCTGGCTGGGGCCAGCCCTGGAGGCCCAGGCCCAGCAGGGCGGACAGCACCCCCCAGCCAGCGCTCGCCAGCCGGCGCCGCCGGCGTCGCAGGGCCAGGGCCATGCTTAGCGAAACATCGAGCTGATCGAACTCTCCTCGTGGATGCGCCAGATCGCTTCGCCCAGCATCTTGGCCACCGAGAGCACCTGCAACTGGGGGATCAGCTTGTCCGGCGCAATCGGAATGCTGTTCGTGACGATCACCTCCTCAAACAGGCCTGGCTCAGCCATCCGCTCCAGGGCCGGCGGTGAGAACACCGGGTGGGTGGCGCAGGCAATCACCCGGCTGGCGCCGCGCTTGCGTAGCAGGCGGGCCCCTTGGCAGATCGTGCCGCCGGTGTCGATCATGTCGTCGATCAACACGGCCGTTTTGCCGGCGACATCGCCAATCACCGTGAGGCTTTCGGCCATGTTGTGGCCCGAGCGGCGCTTGTCGATGATCGCCAGGGGCGCATCGTGCATCTGCTTGGCAAAGGCCCGGGCCCGGGCCACCCCGCCCACATCGGGGGACACCACCACTACTTCGCCGAGGTCGCGGCCCATCAGGTAGTCCACCAGCACGGGGGAGCCGTAGATGTGGTCGCAGGGGATGTCGAAATAGCCCTGGATCTGGGCCGAGTGCAGGTCCATGGCCAGCACCCGGTCCACGCCGGCGGTCACCAGCAGGTTGGCCACCATCTTGGCCGTGATCGATTCGCGGCCGGCGGTTTTGCGGTCGGCTCGGGCGTAGCCGTAGTAGGGCACCACGGCCGTGATCTGGCGGGCTGAGGCGCGGCGGCAGGCGTCCACCATGATCAGCAGCTCCATCACGTGGTCGTTGACCGGCGCGCAGGTGGGCTGGATCAGGAACACATCGCAGCCCCGGATCGACTCCTGGATCTGCACGTAGAGCTCGCCGTCGGCGAAGCGCTTGATCACCCGCGGGCCATCGGGCACGCCGAGGTAATCGCCGATCTCCCGGGCGAGGGCCGGGTTGGAGGTGCCGCTAAACAGCCTGAGCCTGCGGGTGTCATGGTTGACACTGATTTGTTCAACCCGCTCGGCGGTCAGAAAACTGGTCACGGCGGGTGCTGGCGTGATCGGCTGCCTTTGATCGTACGAGCCATCCGGTGCAGATCGGACCTATCCGTTGGGGTCGTTGCAGTCCATGGCCGAGTCCAGAGCTGAGTCCAAAGTCGACTCAACCGCCGATCCCCAGGCCGGCCAGGCCCGCGGCTGGGTGGTGGTGGCCCCGGCGGGGGTGCCTCCAGCGGCCCGGGCGCCCTTAGGTGCCCTGCTTCTAAGCCTCACTCCCGCGCGCCGCTTGCTGGCGGCAGACCTGGTTGCCGGGGCGGCTGCGGGCGATTTTGGCGCGGCCGGCCGGCCCGATCGGCCGGCCCAAGCTTCCCGAAAGTCTTCCGATTCGGGGCCGGTGGCTGACGCTTGCACCCAGCCCCAGCGCCTGCTGGCCGCCCTGGCCCAGGAGCCCGGACCCTGGCTGTGGCCCCTGGCGGCGGATCCCGGCGCCTTTCTGGGCGCCGAAGGCAGTTGGGCCGAAGCCTTGGGCGCCTGGCGCCAGCCGACGCTGCTGCTAATCCCGGCCGCCGCCGCCGCCACGGGGCCGGCGGCGGCGTACCACGCCCTGCTCCAGATCCAGGGGGTGCCCGTGCTCGGCCTGATCCAGTGGGGTGGCCCCTGGCTGGCTGCCGACCGGCGCCGTGATGGCTTGCCCTGGCTGGGCTGGTTCGCCGATCCCCAGGACTCGGCCGCCTTCGAGAACCAGGACCAGGACCAGGCCTGGGAGGCCGCCGTCGATCTGGCTAGGGCCCTGCAGCTCGCGAGCCACCATCTCGACCTGGATTAACCGGTCCCGGCCGGCTCAGATCTGGGGCCAGTCGCTCTGGCCAACTGGCCCGGCCAGCTGGCGCAGGGCCGGTTTGGCGCCGGCCTTGGGGGCGCTAAGGGGCGGCAGTAGCGGCAGGCTGTGGAACCGGGGCGTGCTGCCGGCCTGCAGGGCGGCGGCCACCAGGGAGAGGGCCTCGTTGGGGCTCAGGTTGGTCTCCACCTTGTCCTGCAGGGAGCGCAGCAGGTCAGGCAGTTGCTGCAGCTGCCGGGGCTGGCCCATCTGCAGCAGCAGGGCCGGCAAGCTGGCCTTCAGCCGTTGGCGCCGGCCCTCCTCACTGCCATCGGCCTCGCGGAAGCGCAGCAGTTGCTCCAGTTCAGCGCCATCGAGCAGCTGCAGGCCCGGCTGCAGGTCGATCTGCAGCTTTTGGCTCTTGTCGCCGTAAAGCATGGCCCGCTCCGGGGCGATCTCCACCTGGCCGAGGCCGTCCACCAGTTGGCGCAGGGCCAGGCGCGGCACCACCAGGTAGCGGTCCGGTTGGCCCTTGGGCAGGCCCATCAATTCGGCGATCACGGAGCTCACCAGGGCCGCGCCGCCGCGGCGGTAGAGGCTGCCCAGGGCCACCGGCTGGGTTTCACCCGGCAGCTTGATCGCCGCCTCGATCGGCACCACCAGCACATCGAGGGGCTGCTTCGGTGCCAGCCGCACCAGCATCAGGGCATCGCTGTTGGCTGCACCGGCGGGGGCGGCGCCGTTGCTGGCGGCCCCGAGTCGGTCGGCATCGGAGCCGATCACCAGCACGCTGATCGGCCGGCTGGGCAGCTCGGCCTTCAGGCCCTGGCGCGATCCCCCCTCGGCCTGGTCGGCCGGATCCCCTTGGGGCCAGACCAGGCCCAGCAGGCTGATGCCGGCGGCCATTGCCGCGGCCGCCAGGCCCAGCCGCCGGGCCGCCCGCAGCCGTAGGCGCCAGCTTTGGGCCGGAGCCGGTTTGGGGCGGTTGCGGCGGGGGCGGCCCGCTCGGTTGGCAGATTCCCCGGGGGGGACCATGGCGGCGTTGCGCTGGGAGTGGGGCTACTTTGGCCCACCCAAATCGGCGGGCCCAGCGGCCCGGCTGCCGCAGGGGCTCCCGGCTGGTGGCGCCATGGGCCCATAGGGTGGGCTACTGGATGTTCAAACCGGCTGGAGCCCGCCTGTGACCGCTGTCTCCAGCTCGCCTGAGCCGGCTCCGTTGGCGCCCCACGAGCGGGCCCGGCCCCTGGCTAAGGGCAGCGCCAAGCCCGCCAAGGACCTCTGCAGCGACTGCGGCCTCTGCGACAGCCGCTGGGTGGCCTACGTGCGCCAAGCCTGCGCCTTTTTGAACCAGCGCTTCGGGGCGATGGAAACGGCCGCCCACGGCCGCGCCCGCGACGAGGCCAACGAGGACGAGCTCTATTTCGGCGTCAGCCAGCGCATGCTCAGCGCCCGGCTGCAGCAGCCGATCGAGGGCGCCCAGTGGACCGGCATCGTCAGCCGCATCGGCGTGCGCGCCCTGGAAACGGGGTTGGTCGATGCGGTGCTTTGCGTGCAGCAGAGCCCGGACGACCGCTTCACGCCCATGCCCGTGCTGGCCCGCACCCCCGCCGAGGTGTTGGCAGCCCGGGTCAACAAGCCCACCCTCTCGCCCAATTTGGAGGTGCTCGAGCAGCTACCGGGCAGTGGCATTCGCCGGCTGCTCGCCATTGGGGTGGGCTGCCAGGTCCAGGCCCTGCGGGCCGTCCAGGCCAGCCTGCCCCTCGACCAGCTCTATGTGCTGGGCCTGCCCTGCGTCGACAACGTCAGCCGCGCCGGCCTGCAGACCTTCCTCGAGAGCGCCAGCGCCTCACCGGCCACGGTGGTGCACTACGAATTCATGCAGGACTTCCGCATCCACTTCCGCCACAGCGACGGCCACAGCGAAACCCTGCCCTTCTTYGGCCTCGACACGCCCGCCCTCAAGGACGTGTTTGCGCCGAGCTGCCTGAGCTGTTTCGACTACGTCAATGGCGGCGCCGACCTGGTGGTGGGCTACATGGGCGCCAGCTTCGGCCGCCAATGGCTCACCGTGCGCAACCCCCGCGGCCAGGAGCTGCTCGATCTGGTGGAGGCCGAGCTGGAGGTGGGGCCGGTGGAGAGTCAGGGCGACCGCCGCGCCGCCGTGCAGCAGGGCATCGGCGCCTACGACAAGGCCGTGAAATTGCCCCGCTGGCTGGCCGAGCTGGTGGGCTTCATCGTCCAGCGCGTCGGGCCCAAGGGTCTCGAATACGGCCGCTTCTCGATCGATTCCCACTTCACCCGTAATGCCATTTGGCTGCGGCGGAACCACCCTGAAAAGGCGGAGCAGCACATCCCCTCCTTCGCCAAAACGATCATCAGCCGCTATCGCCTGCCGACCCTGTGATTCCTTCCCCAACCCCAGGCCGCCGCTGCGGAGTGCTCTTGCACCCCACGGCCCTGCCCGGTACCCCGGCCTGCGGCAGTTTCGGTGAGGCCGCTGCAGCTTGGATCGAGCTGCTCGCCGCCGAGGGTGTGGGGGTGTGGCAGCTGCTGCCCCTGGCCCCCACCGATGCCGGCGGTTCCCCCTACAGCTCCCCCAGCGGCTTTGCCCTCAACCCCTGGCTGCTCGATGGCCAGCGCCTGGTGGAGGACGGCCTGCTGGAGCAGCTCGACCTGGAGGACCTGCCTGCGGGCACCAGCGCCGGCCTCGACCTGGCGGCGGCGGCCGAGCGCTCCGAGGTCTTGGCCCGGCTGCTGCTCGAGCGCTGGCCGGAGCAACCCGAGTTCCAGCGCCGCGCCTTTGAGGCCTGGTGCCTGAAGGAGCAGTTCTGGCTCAAGGACCATTGCCGCTTCATGGTGCTGCGCCGGCTCCACGGCCAGGCGCCCTGGTGGCAGTGGCCCGCCCCCCTGGCCCGCCGCCAGGCCCGGGCCCTGGCCGAGCTCGAGCGCGACCAGGGCGATGCCCTGTTGGAGGAGGCCCTGGTGCAATGGCAGTTGCAGGTCCAGTGGCTGCGGCTGTTGGCGTTAGCCCGCAGCCTGGGGGTGGAGATTCTGGGCGATCTGCCCTTCTATGTCGCCCACGACAGTGCCGATGTCTGGAGCCATCGCCGCCTGTTTTCGCTGGGCTCGCGCGGCTCCCTGCGCTCCCAGAGCGGCGTGCCGCCCGATTATTTCTCCAAAACCGGCCAGCTCTGGGGCACGCCTGTTTACAGCTGGTTGTGGCAYCGGCTTAGCGGYTTTTCCTGGTGGCTGCAGCGGCTCGAGCGCCAGCTGGAGTTGTTCGATTGCCTGCGCCTCGACCACTTCCGTGCCCTTGATGCCAGTTGGTGTGTGCCCGGGGGGGATCCCACGGCGGAACGCGGAACCTGGCGGCCTTCGCCGGGGCGGGCCCTGCTCCAGGGGCTGCGACGGCGGGTCCTCCAGACCGCCGGCACTGCGGTGGTGCCCCTGGTGGCGGAAGACCTGGGCGTGATCACCCCCGGCGTCGAAGCCCTGCGCGATGACTTCCAGCTGCCGGGGATGAAGATCCTGCAGTTCGCCTTCGATGGCGATCCAAATAACGCCTACCTGCCAGCCAACTACAAGGGCACGAACTGGGTGGTGTACACCGGCACCCACGACAACGCCACCTGCATCGGCTGGTGGGCCAGCCTGGAGGAGGAGCACCGGCGCCGGGTCGAAGCCTGCCTGGGGGAGGCGGTCCATGCCCCCGGCTGGCAACTGCTGCGCCTGGCCCTGGAGTCGCCCGCCGATCTGGCGGTGGTGCCCCTGCAAGACCTGCTCCACCTCGATGACGGCGCCCGCTTCAACACCCCTGGCACGACCGAGGGCAACTGGCAATGGCGCCTACGGGACCCCATCGCTTCGTTGCAGGGTCCCTTGTTGGGCCTGGGCCAGATGGCTCGCCATTACGGCCGGGGTAGCCGCTGAGTTCCAGGGCTAATCGGCGGCTAATCGGCCCGATCCGCTTCTGCCAGGGGGTCCTGGCGGCCCCACTCCTGGGAGTCCACCCGGCGCCAGCGGCCCTCGGGCAGGGGGCCGAGCCGGATCGGACCGATGGCGACCCGCTCGAGGTCCAGCACCGGATGGCCGAGGGCCACGGCGGTGCGGCGGATCTGGCGGTTGCGACCCTCGCGCATCACCAGCTCCAGCAGGGTTGAGGGCCGACCCGCCCAGGGGCCCTGCTGGAGCCGGCGCAGCTGCACCGGCGCCGAGGGCTCCCCGTCTAGGGGCAGGCCCCGCCGCCACTGCTCCAGCATCCGGTCCTCCGGGTCGCCGGCCACCCGCACCCGGTAGGTCTTGCGGTGGCCAAAGCGGGGATGGGTGAGGCGCAGGGTCAGGTCGCCCTGGTTCGTGAGCAGCAGGGCACCCCGGCTTTCCTGGTCGAGCCGGCCAACGGGGTGGAGCCCCTGGCCCTTGCCTAGTTCGCCTGGCAGCAGGTCCAACACGGTTGCACGCCCCTCGGGGTCGCTGCAGCTGCACACTACCCCGGCTGGTTTGTTGAGCAGGATCAGCAGCGGTTCGCAGGCGGCTGCGATCGGCTGGCCGTCCAGGCTGATCTGGTCCCGCTGGGGATCGGCCTTCTCCCCCAGCTGGGCCACCAGGCCATTGACCCGGATCCGGCCATCCCGTAGCCAGGCCTCCACCTGGCGCCGGGAGCCCAGGCCAGCCGCCGCCAACACTTTCTGCAGCCGTTGTTCTGTCATCAGCTTGGGATCAGCCTGCCCATCAATCGCCCTTCGGCAGGACCAGTTCCATCACGGTGCCGCCCTGGGGATGGTTGCGGCCCTGGATGCGGCCACCGTGGGTCACGGCGATCTGTTGCACGATCGCCAAGCCCAGGCCACTGCCAGCCCTCTGGCTGCGTACCCGCGAGGGATCGCCCCGGTAGAAGCGCTCAAACATGTGGCTGCGGTCCTCGTCGCTGAGGCCCATGCCATGGTCGCGCACATCGATCAACCACCAATCGCCGCTGCTGCGCAGGCCCACCTCAATGGCGGAGCCCTCGGGGCTGTAGCGCAGGGCGTTATCGAGCAGGTTGAGCAGGGCCCGGTGCAGCCGCGGCCCATCACCCCTCGCCGGGCAGGGGGAGGGGCCGGCCAGGGCCAGCTCGATCTGGCGTTGCTCCGCCAGGGGCCGCAGGCTGGCCCAGGCCGCCTCCACCAGCTCCCGCAGTTCCACCTGGTCGTAGCGGCCTTCTTCGCGGGGCAACAGATTTTCCAGGCGTGAGAGCTCCAGCAGGTCGCTGACCAGCTCCTGGAGCCGTTGCAATTCCCGTTGCAGCCGCTGCACCAGCAGGCCGTGGCGGTCCTCCACCTGGCTGGCCAGGCTCTCGCCCACCAGCAGCAGGGCCGTGAGCGGCGTTTTCAGTTCGTGGGCCACGTCACTGACCCAGCGCTCCTGCTGCTCCAGCTGGGCTTCCAGCGAGCGGCGGCTCTGCAGCAACAGGGCCACCCAGCCCTCTTCGCCCGGCAGGGCATAGGCCTCGAGGGCATCGCTGTCGATCTGCCATTCCACCCGCTGGGGTCGCTCCTGGGCCTGGGCCAGCCGGGCGATCGCCTCCAGTTCAGCCACGGCCACCGCTTCGCTGAGCAGGCGACCGCGGGTGAGCTGGGTTGGGGGCAGCTTCAACAACTTTTCAGCCCGGGGGTTGATGTCATGGATGCGCAGCTCGGCATCGAGGCTGAGCCAGCCCACTGGAGCCGCCTCGATCCAGGCCTGCAGCTGGGCGGGCTTGACCCGCTGGCGGCTGGGCAGGCTGCGGCGGGGCCGTTTCGCTGCGGGGCGGCCGTTGGGCTCCCGGGCCAGGACGTAGCCCAGGGCCAGGCCGATGAAAAGGGCCAGCAGTAGGGCCATGGGCCTGGGAAATTAGCTAAAGCGGTAGCCGAAGCCTCGCACCGTGAGGATCAGCTTGGGGGCGGAGGGATCGGTCTCGATCTTTTCGCGCAACCAGCGGATGTGCACATCCACGGTTTTGCTGTCGCCCATGAAGTCGATCCCCCAGATCCGTTCGAGCAACTTGTCCCGGCTCCAGACCCGCTTGGGGTTCTGCATGAACAGCTCCAGCAGCCGGTATTCCTTGGGGGACAGGTTGACCTCCTGGTCGGCCCGGGTGACCCGGCATTCTTCTGGAAATAGGCGCAGATCCCCGGCCAGAAGCACGCTGGCGCCGTCAATGGCGGCCGGGCCCTGGGCTTCGCCCTGCTGGCGGCTGCGACGCAGCAGGGAGCGGCAGCGGGCCACCAGCTCGCGCATGCCAAAGGGTTTGACCAGGTAATCGTCGGCGCCCACCTCGAGCCCCAGCACCCGGTCGGTTTCCGTATCCCGAGCGCTCACCACCAGGATGGCGATCCCGTTCTGGCGTTGGCGCAGCTGGCGGCACAGGTCGAGACCGCCCAGCCCCGGCAGCATCACATCAAGCACCAACAAATCGAACCCGGCACCGCCGTTCTCGTCCTGGCCTGGCCCGCTGCCATTGAGCAGGGCCATGGCCTGGAGACCATCGCCACAGGCTTCCACCGCAAAACCCTCCTGGCCCAGGGCCTCGGCCACCGTCTCCCGGATCGTTTCGTCGTCTTCCACCAACAGCAACCGCGCCGGCGCAGGGGCCTGCAAGGGGCCGGTCTCGGCGCTAATGGGCATGGGGGCCGGCGATGAAGGCGCTTCATCCCATTCTGGCTGGGCGCCGCCCGCCCGCCCAGGCTCGAGCGAGGGGATCCAGCGACAGGCCCAAACCCCCTCCGGCTGGCCGGTAATCCCACCCCGGGGGCCGGGGACGCACCGGAAGGAAAGCTTAAAAATGGTGGTACCTTTGCGAAACGAAAAGGTTTCGTAATTCACCGGCGCCATGCCTTCCCTGCCCGTTTTTAATTCCGATTCCGGCTC
This sequence comes from Synechococcus sp. Baikal-G1, assembly GCA_002737305.1. Lineage (GTDB taxonomy): Bacteria > Cyanobacteriota > Cyanobacteriia > PCC-6307 > Cyanobiaceae > BAIKAL-G1. Next base: position 139 of record NSII01000181.1, on the reverse strand, counting down.
GATGGCGGCAGGCAGCGACCTGGTGCGCTCCTACCTGCGGGACATCGGCCGGGTGCCGTTGCTGAGCCATGAGCAGGAGATCACCCTGGGCCGGCAGGTGCAGGAGCTGATGGCGATCGAGGAGATCGAGCTGGAGCTG
>NSII01000180.1 GCA_002737305.1 Synechococcus sp. Baikal-G1 | reverse complement strand
ACCCCGGCCGATCGGTTGGTATTTCACCCAGGGCAAGGGCCGGGTCGAGGCGGCCCGCAAGCTGGCCGGTGCCACCCCCCACGATTTAGGTGCCCCGAACGAGCGGCCGTTTGAAGCCACCAATTACACCGCCTACCAGGATTGCAACCTCTGGAAAGACCTGGCCAGCGATTTTGTCCTGCAGGTGTGGCGCACCTTCAAGCTGGCCCCCAATGGCGAAGACCTGCGCTTTTTGGCCGATTGCTGGCCCGCCGCCGTCCAGGCCCTCCACTACCTCAAGGCCTTCGACACCAACAACGACGGCCTGCCCGATAACGGCGGCGCCCCCGACCAAACCTTCGACGACTGGCCCCTAAAAGGGGTGAGCGCCTACTGCGGCGCCCTCTGGATTGCCGCCCTGGAGGCGGCCCTGGCCATGGCCCAGCGCCTGCAACTCGACCTGGGCCTCGATACCTCCGGGGATCAACGCACCTTCGGCAGCTGGCTGGAGCAATCGAGGTCCAACTTTGATCTCCTTCTTTGGAATGGCGAGTTTTACAAGATCGATGCCGAGAGCGGCACGCCGGTGGTGATGGCGGACCAACTCTGCGGCGATTTCTATGCCCGCCTGCTGGGCCTGCCCAGCGTGGTGGCCGATGAGCGGGCCCGATCGGCACTAGGGGCGGTGAAGGAGGCCTGCTTTGAGGGCTTCCAGGGCGGCAAGCTCGGCGTGGCCAATGGCCTGCGCCGCGATGGCACGCCGCTTGATCCCAACGGCACCCACCCCCTGGAGGTGTGGACCGGCATCAACTTCGGCCTGGCCGCCTACTACCGCTTGATGGATCAGGGCGACACGGCCCTAGCGATTTGCGGCGCGGTGGTTGAGCAGGTGTACAGCGGCGGCCTCCAGTTCCGCACCCCCGAAGCGATCACGGGCGTTAACACCTTCCGGGCCTGCCATTACCTGCGGGCCATGGCGATCTGGGCCCTCTGGGCCACCCACACCCAGTGGCAGGTGATCCCTGGCGCTGAGCGGGGGGCGGCTTGAGAATGCTCCGCAACTCAAGAAGCGCAGGGCTGGGTGGGGCCACCAACCCCCTGGTCCCAGGCCCCTGGAGCCTGCTCATGGGCTTGATCCTCACCCTCGCCATCCAGCTGCTGGCCGGGGCGCCTGCCCAGGCCCAAATCCACGGCCATGGCGATGAAAACGGCGGGCAGGTCGTGCGCAGCCTCGACAGCCTGCGCGACCTGGACGACCAAAGCTGGCAACTGGTGGCCTACCGCGAGGGGCCGCCCGGGGGGCCCTTGCGCCTACGCATCGTCAGTTTTCCGGGGCGGGTGCGGCTCGACCACCCCATCCCCCTGCAGGTGAGCTCCGGCCGCAGCCATTGGGACCTGGCCGATATCACCACCGCCAACCCCAAGCTGGCCCGCGATGGCCGCGATGCCGCTGCCGAATTTGACCTGGGCCCGCTGCTGGCTGACCTGCAGCAAAACCGACCGCTGCGGCTCCGGCTGCCCGGCGTATTTGTGGAGCTGCCCGTGCCCCCCTACGTGGTGGCGGAATGGCGCAGCCTGCCCGCTTGGGTCGAGGCGGCCGGTGGGGCCGAGGCCGCTTGAGCCCAGTTGCCCTAATAGAGCCCACGGCTGAGCAGGCCGCCCGCTGGCGCCCCTGGATGCGGCGGGCCCTGCAGTTAGCAGCCCTGGGCCAGGGCCGCACCAGCCCCAACCCGATGGTGGGTTGTGTGGTGCTCGATGCCAGTGGCCAGCTGGTGGGCGAAGGCTTCCATGCCCAAGCCGGCCGCCCCCACGCCGAAGTGGGCGCCCTGGGCCAGGCGGGCGCGCGGGCCGAAGGCGGCACGGCGATCGTGACCCTGGAGCCCTGCTGCCACCACGGCCGCACCCCCCCCTGCAGCCAGGCCCTGCTGGCGGCAGGAATTAGCCGGGTGGTGGTGGCGATGGTGGATCCCGATCCCCGGGTGGCGGGCCAGGGCCTGGAGCAACTGCGATCGGCCGGCGTTGAGGTGATCTCCGGTGTGTGCGGTGCTGAGGCCAGGCACTTGAACCGGGCCTTTATCCATCGGGTCAGCACCGGCAGGCCCCTGGGCCTTTTGAAATGGGCCATGAGCCTCGATGGCCGCACGGCCCTGCCCAATGGCTCCAGCCAGTGGATTAGCGGCCCCGAGGCCCGCGCCTGGGTCCACCACCTGCGCGGCCAGTGCGATGCGGTGATCGTGGGCGGCGGCACCCTGCGCGCCGACGACCCCCTGCTCACCAGCCGGGGCCTGGGCCGCTGCGAGCCCCTGCGGGTGGTGCTGTCGCGCAGCCTGGACCTGCCCCCGCAACGCCAGCTCTGGGACCAGGACCTGGCGCCGACCCTGGTGGTGCATGGCCCCGAAGCCAGTCTCCAAGGGCGGCAACTCCTCGACCAGATAGGGGTGGAGCGGCTGGAGCTGGATCCCTGCACTCCCGTAACCCTGCTGGAAGCTTTGGCCCAGCGGGGCTGCAACCAGGTGCTGTGGGAGTGCGGGCCGCCTTTGGCGGCAGAGGCCCTGAAGCAAGGCTGCGTACAGCAGCTGGCGGCGGTGGTTGCGCCGAAGCTTTTAGGGGGTGTGGCGGCGCGCACGCCCCTGGGGGATTTGGGGCTGGTGGATGTGAATGGGGCGCCGCAGTGGGACCTGCAAGGACTGGAGCGCTTAGGGGCGGATTGGCTGTGGTTGTTTAACAACAGCCCTGGGGAGATTCACCCCTAGTTCCGTTCCTCTCCCGCGTGATAACTACTGCGCACTAGCGGCCCACTGCGCACCTGCTCGAATCCCATCTCCCTGGCGATTGCGCCCAGCTGCCCAAACTCTGCGGGGCTCCAATAGCGGGCCACCGGGATATGGGCCAGGGATGGCCGCAGGTATTGCCCGAGGGTGAGGCGTTGACAACCAACCCTGCGCAAATCCGCCAGGGCTTCGACCACTTCCTCCCTGGTTTCGCCCAGTCCCAGCATCAGGCCTGATTTGGTGGGTATAGGGGGCGCCAACTCCCGGGCAGCCGCCAGCAGGGCTAACGAGCGCTCGTAGGTGGCGCCCCGGCGCACCTCCCCTTGGAGCCGTTGCACCGTTTCCAGGTTGTGGTTGAAGCAGGCTGGTTCGGCAGCCAGCACGCTGGCTAGGCGCTGGCGCTGGGCCTGAACGGCGCTGGCTTCGTCGCGCTGGCCGCCCCAGAAATCCGGGGTGAGCACCTCAATCGCAACCAGGGGATTGCGCTGGCGGATGGCGGCCATGGTGGCCGTGAATAGGCCGGCGCCGTGGTCGCTCAGGTCGTCGCGGGCCACGGCCGTGAGCACCACGTAGCGCAGGCCCAGGTTGATCACGGCGCCTGCCACCCGTTCGGCTTCGGCCCCATCCACGGGGCTGGGCGCCTCACCTTTCTCCACCTGGCAAAAGGCGCAACTGCGGGTGCAGATCGGGCCGCCCAGCAGGAAGGTGGCGGTGCCGTTGGCGTAACACTCCCCCCGGTTGGGGCAGCGGCCCTCCTCGCAGATCGTGTGCAGCCGTTGCTGCTTCACCACCGCTTGCACCCGTTCCAGCTCGCTGGCATTGCCAATCGGCATCCGCAGCCAGGCCGGCAGGCGTTCGGCCGGGGCGATGGCGCTGTAGCGGCTGGGGCGGCGGACCATGGTCGGGGATGGGGAGCGTTGTCCTGGTGTCCTGCTGGCTGGGGGTGGGGTGGCCTACTCCATGCGCCGGCGTCCCTCCAGGGCCCGGGCCAGGGTCACCTCATCGGCGTACTCCAGTTCGCTGCCCACGGGTAGGCCGTAGGCGATGCGGCTCACCTGGGTGAAGGGCTTAAGCAGCCGGGCCAAATAGAGGCTGGTGGTGTCGCCTTCGACGCTGGGGGTAAGGGCCAGGATCACTTCGCTGATTTGTTCGCGATCGACCCTGTTCACGAGGGGCTGGATGTGCAGCAACTCAAGCCCCACCCCATCCATCGGCGAGATCAGGCCGCCCAGTACGTGGTATTGGCCCTTGTATTCGCGGGTGCGCTCTAGGGCTAGGAGGTCGCGGGAATCGGCCACCACGCAGAGCAGGCCGGTGTGGCGCTCCTGGTTGCGGCAGATCTCACAGAAGGGTTCGGCCGAGAGGTGGAAGCAGCTCTGGCATTGGCCCACCTGGCTGCGGGCGGCCAGTAGGGCATCGGCAAAGCTATGGATCTGCTCCTCCGGCTGGCGCAGCAGGTGCAGGGCCAGCCGCTGGGCCGTGCGCGGACCAATGCCCGGCAGCCGCTCGAACTGGTCGATCAAGCGGGCCAGGGGGCGCGTGAAGCCGCTCAGGTTGGATCTCGCAGGTCAGCGAAATCTAAGAGCGCCTGGATCGTCCGTTTGGGGAGGCGGGACGGGACAATAGCTGCCATCTCCCTTCCTTCCCCCATGGCCAGCCTTCGCACCCGGGTGCCGCGTTTGCTGGTCGCCCTGTTGGCCGTGCTGCTGGTGGGCTGCAGCGCTGCCGCCGCCGGGCTCAATTCCTTCCAGAGCCCTGATGGGCGCTATGCCTTCCTCTATCCCACCGGCTGGACCCGGGTGCAGGTGAGTGAGGGGCCCCAGGTGGTGTTCCACGACCTGATCAACAGCGATGAAACCCTCAGCCTGGTGATCTCCGATGTGAATGCCACCAACGACCTCGAAAACCTGGGCAGCGCCGTCGCCGTGGGCGAACGGCTGGCCCGGGTCGTGATTGCGCCGGTGGGCAGTGGCCGCGACGCCACCTTGGTGGAGGCCGTGGAGCGCCAGGACGGCAGCCACACCTTCTACGACCTCGAATATGCGGTCCATCTCAACGACCGCGATCGCCATGAACTGGCCACGGTGGTGATCGATCGCGGCCGGTTGTACACCCTGGCGGCCAGCACCAACGAGCTGCGCTGGCCGAAGGTGAAGACCCTGTTCCACCAGGTGATTACCTCCTTCACCCTGCAGATTTGAACGGGTTGGCCCATGGGGTTGGCCCGGGATTGGGGCCATTAGGTTTGGCCCAAAGTCGGTGCTGTGATCGTGGTGGGCCGATGGTGAAGGGCTGATGGTGTTGGTGATCGGTGGGGGGCTGGCCGGCTGCCTGTCGGCCCTGGCCCTGCGGCAGCGGGGCCTGCCCGTAACCCTGCTAAGCCAGGCGCCGTCTTGGGCTACAGCAAGCCAATTCAGCTATGGCGGTGTGCCCTGGTGGGCGGCGCCGGCCCTGGCGAGGGCACCCGAGATCTGGCAGGCCCTAGAACGCCGCCATGGCCCCCTGGGCTGGCAGAGCTGCAAGCTCACGCTCCATGGAGGCGGCGCCAATCCCCCGGCTCTGGCGGCCGCAGGCACTGGCGTCATGGCCCTCCTGGCTGCGGCTGGAGAGGGAGGCCTGGAGCTCCGGGACGACCAAGACCAGCTGCTGGGCCTGGAGCTGCCCTATGGGCGGGTCGATAGCTCGATTCTGGCGGCGGCCCTGCCGGCGGCCCTGGAGCGGGCCGGGGTTGGGCGGCGAACGGGGTCAGCCCTGGCCCTGGAGTCTGCGGGGGGAGCGCCCTGGCAGGTGCGGCTCGAGGGGGGTGGCGCCCTCGAGGCGGACACCGTGCTGCTGGCGGCGGGGGCGGCATGCGCCCAGCTTTGGCCCCCATTGACGCCAGAGCTGGCCACCAGCTGGGCCGGAGTCTTGGTCCTCAGCGCTGAAGATCTTGCCGCCAGCGACCTGCCGCCTGGGGCAGGTGCCGGCATTGTCATGCCCCTACTGGGCCAGCGCCAGGCCCTGGAGCAGCAGACCTCCAGCCTGGTGGAAGGCCGGGCCGTGGTCGATGCGGGACTGGCCCCCTGGGGAGCCGCCTGGTTGCTGGGCCAGATCAGCCTGGTGAATCCCCTGGGCCAGCACGATCCCGAGCCCAATCCAGCCTGGATGGAGGCTCGCTTGCGCACCGGCCTGGCCCAGGTCTGGCCCCAGCTGGCTTCTCTGCCGGCCACCTATCACCAGGTGCCGGTGAGTTTCACGGCCAGCGGCGTGCCGCTCGTTGGTCCGGTGGCGGACGCCCCGGGATTGTGGGTCTGCGCCGGGGTGGGCGCCCCCTTTGCCGCCCTGCCGCCCCTGCTCGAGACCCTGGCCGACCAGCTGAAGGCTGGGGCGGGGTCCTAGAGCGGGCTCGCCTCAGGCGGCCCTGGGGTTGGCAGCTGGCCCGGCTTTGTCCGACCATGGGGAAGTGATTCCCCTCCACCTCACTCCCGATCTAGAGGCCCTGCTGCGCATGGGCCTGGCGGTTCTCTGCGGCCGGGCCCGACCTGGGCGCCCGCAGCCGGGCGATCCAGGGGGTGGCCACGGGGGTGGGTTTCCTGGGGGCGGGCGAAATCCTGGTGGAACAGGGCAGCAAGAAGGGACGCAGTCCCCAGGTCCATGGCCTCACCAGTGCGGCCTCGATCTGGTTCACCGCCTCCTTGGGGGTCACCGTGGCTGCCTCCACGCCGGTGCTGGCGGCGGCGGCCCTGATCCTGGCCCTGATCACCCTCTCCCGCCACGAACCCGCCAGTTGGGAGCCCAGCAGTGGCGACCCCACCGACCCCAGGGAGCTTCCCGCTCCCTGCCCAGACCCCAAAACCCATGGTTGAACCCGGTCCAATGGCAGCCAGTGCTCCATCTGTTGGGCAGGAGCCCAACCTCTGGGCCCTCAAGCCCTGGTGGTGCCAGCCCTGGTCCATCCTGCTGAGCGGGATTGCCGCGATCGCTGGCAGTTGGTTGCTGCTGGGCCGGCTCTGGATCACCATCCCCTGCGCCGCCCTGGTGCTGCTGTGGTGGTGGTTGTTTCTGGTGCTCGTGCCGAGGGCCTATCGGGCTGATGCCCATGCCGGTGGCCCGCAAGCGTTGCCTTGAGCGGCACGTTTGCCCACGCATTCAAGCAATCCAGGCCAAACAATTCCGGCATGATTCATTCAATCAGCTGGCGATCGCCCCACCCATAAAATTAGAATAAAAAGCGATAACGATTGTTGTTGGTATCGTTGCTGGTGCTTGCTGGAGCCGGCCACCTCACATCCCAGTAACTGATGCCATTGCGGTAATTGGGGACCCCAGGCAGCTGTTCAATCTCCAGTTTGGTGCCGGCTATGGCCGTGATCAGGCCGCCAATTTCCATCGGGCCCAGGTCTGTTTTGAGGTCCTGGCCCGCTAAACCCATCAGCTGGGGCAAGCGCAAGATGGTTTCAGGTCGGGTCAGTTTGTTGAAGAGGGCCTGCACCGCCAGTTTCTGCCGTTCCAACCGGCCAATGTCGCCCATTTCGTCGTGGCGAAAGCGCAGGAAGCCCTCTAAATCTTTGCCCTTGAGGGTTTGGGGGCCGGGTTGGAGATCAATGAATAGTTTTTGGCTGTAGTCGTTGTAATACATCCGTTTTGGCACCGTCACCTCCAGGCCGCCGAGGGCATCGCCGAGGCGGCGCACCAGGGCTAGGTCCACCAGGATGTGGTGACTAAGGGGCCGGCCCAGGTGGCTAGCCAGTTCCGCCTTCACGGCCTTAGGTCCCCCCAGGCTGTAGAGGGCATTGATTTTCAGCGGCCCGTAGTCGGGTGACTCGATATAGGTGTCCCTAGGCACCTGGGTGATCTTGGTCACGCCGTCCTTGATGCGCACTGTGGCGATCACATCGGTGTTGCTGCCCCTGTCGGTGCCCATCACCAGCAGGTCCTGGTCGCCAGCCCCGATCCAGGCTGTGAAGGGGTTGAGCAGCTCCTGGCCTTGTTTGAAGACATCGCCCTTGAGCAGGTCATTCAGGGGGCCGGCCAGCACCAAACCGCCGGCCAAGCCGATGCCAATCGCCAGCAGCACGGGCAGGCGTTGGTCCCGGCGGCGGGCCTGGGGCACGGAATGCTTCATTCGTCCTGAATGCCTGCTCGGAACCTATGGCAATTCCCTGGGCTACCGGTAGCTGTCGCCGGTAAGACAGGTCAGTTTGTCGGTTGACCAGATGGGCACTCGCCTGCCGCCTTATCGGCGGCTGGCGGCGAGGGCCTGCAGTCCCAGGCGGATATGGGCCCCCAGGGCTCCGAGGGCCATCACTTGCTGGGGATGGCGATGCTGCTCCAAGGCGCTCCCCTGGCGGGCAAGCTGCTGCAGGAGCTGTTCGCCCACTTGGCCATAGGCCCCTAGCAGCTGTTCCAGTTCCTCGAGATCGTCGCCCCAGGGCTGGTGATGCTCAGGTTGGAGTTGACCCTTGGTAGGGCTGGTGCCCTGGAGCAAGCTGGCAACTGGCGAATCGGAGGAGCCTGCCGTGGGGCCGGAGCTTCGAGCGGCCTCGATCGCGCTTTGCCGCAGGGCCTCCAGCTGGCGGAAGCTGATCGCCTCCGGCATGGCCGTACCCCCTGGGGCTGGGGCCCCGGGGGAGTTGGTTGTAGGGGTATCGCCCGTCTGGGGGCGTTGGTTGGGCTCAGGGTTGTAGCCAGGCTCAGGCCGGCCATTGGGGCCATCCATGGGCTGGGGAATCGGAACGTCCCTTGAGCCTATGGAGATCGTCCCCGGGCTCCAAGGGGTGCCCGGGGGGGATTTCCCGTTCCAGTCTGGTTCGGTTCGTGCCCGCTTCCGGGACGGCCCCAGCGTGGCAACGGGCCCCACGCTGGGGCACCGGATCCAGCAGCGCCTAGGTCCCTAGGGCCTCTCCGGGCCGCAGGCCGGCCTGGACCCGCCAGAGGTTGGCGTAGGCGCCACCCGCTTGAACCAGCTGCCCATGCTGGCCGGCTTCGACGATGCGGCCCTGGTCCATCACGACGATGCGATCGGCGTGGCGCACGGTGCTGAGCCGATGGGCGATCACCAAGGTGGTGCGCTCGGCGGTGATCTGGTCGAGGGAGCGCTGGATCGCCGCTTCGGTTTCGTTATCCACGGCGGCGGTGGCCTCGTCGAGGATCAACACCGGCGGATTTTTCAAAATCGCCCGGGCCAGGGCGATGCGCTGGCGCTGACCGCCGGAGAGGCGCTGGCCCCGTTCGCCCACCAGCGTGTCGTAGCCGTGGGGTAGGGCCTCGATAAAGGCGGCCGCTTCTGCCTGTTGGGCGGCGCGCTCAATCGCATTGCGGCTGGCCGAGAAGCTGCCATAGGCAATGTTTTCGGCCACGCTGCCGTGGAAGAGGAACACCTCCTGACTGACCAGGCCGATCGCCCGCCGCAGGTCGTCAAGCCGCAGTTCCCGGATCGGCATGCCATCGAGCAGGATCTCCCCTGCCTGGATGGCATAGAGCCGCAGCAGCAGCTTCACGATTGTGCTCTTACCTGACCCCGTGGCGCCAACGATGCCCAGGGTGCTGCCGGCGGGGATGTGCAGGTCCAGCCCCTGCAGCAAGGGGTCGCGGCCCTGGTAGGCGAAGCTCACTTGGCGGAACTCCAGCTCGCCCGCCACCTGGGCCAGGGGTAGGGGCCGGTTGCCGCTGGCGATGGCAATCGGGGTTTCGAGCAGGTCCAGCACCCGCTGGGTGGAGGCCATGGCCCGCTGGTAGTCGTCGAGAGTGCGCCCGAGGGTGGTGAGCGGCCAGAGCAGCCTTTGGGTGATGAACACCAGGAAGCTGTAGCTGCCAACGGCGATCTCCCCCTGCCAGGCCTGGAGGCCGCCGATCACCAGGATCGCCAGGAAGGCAAACAGGATCGCGAAGCGGATCAGGGGGATGAAGGCCGCCGAGAGGCGGATGGCGCGGCGGTTGCTGGCCCGGTAGGCCTGGCTATCGCGGCTAAGCCGCTGCTTTTCCCAGGCTTCAGCCGCGTAGCTCTTGATCGTGAGCATGCCGCCCAGGTTGTTGGCCAGGCGGCTGTTGATGTCGCCGGCCCGTTCGCGCACCTCCCGGTAGCGGGGGCTCAGCCGCTTCTGGAAGGCCAGGGAGCCCCAGAGAATCACGGGGATTGGCAAAAAGGCGACGCCGGCCACCTGGGGGGAGAGCCAGGCCATGGCCCCGCCCACCGCCAGCACCGTGGTGATCAGCTGCAGCAGGTCGTTGGCGCCGCTGTTGAGAAAGCGCTCCAGCTGGTTGATGTCGTCATTGAGCACGGCCATCAGCCGGCCGGAACTGCCCGCCTCGAAATAGGCCATCTCGAGGTGCTGGAGATGGTCGTAGGCCTCGATGCGCAGCTCGTGCTGCACGGTTTGGGCCAGGTTGCGCCAGAGCAGCTCGTAGAGGTATTCGAACAGGGATTCGGCGCTCCAGATCCCAAAGGAGAGCACCGCCAGCACCCCCAGCTGGCCGGGCACCGAGGTGACGCCAAAGGCCGCCAGCCAGGAGTGCTTTTGCTGCACCACCACATCCACCGCCAGGCCGATCAATACCGGTGGCGCCAGGTCAAACAGCTTGTTGAGCACCGAGCAGGTCACCGCCAGCAGCACCTGGCGCCGGTGCGGGTCCAGGGCCGCGATCAACCGAGCCAAGGGCGGCCGCCCGGCGCCTGCAGGTCGGTCCGGGTGGTCCTCGCCTGGGCCGAGCCCGGCGGCCGTTGGCGGGGAGGAGTTAAGGGAAACCATGGCAGGTCGCGGTTGGCAGGGGGCGGAAGCTGCGGCTCAAACAAAAAATCCTGGCGGCCTCAAGCAGGGGCACCAGGACAGGAAATTTGGATTCAGCCAAGAACTGGGGATTGAGGCTGGGATCAGGGACCGGTCCGGGGAGCGGTCCGGCCTTGATCTCACCAGCGGTTGCCGCCGCCACCGCCGTAGCCGCCGCCGTCGTCACTACGACCGCCGCCACCACCGCCATAGCCGCCGCCACCACCACGGCCTGCGCCGCCACCACCACCACCGCCGCCGTAGCCGCCGCGACCACCGCCGCCGCCACCACCACCGCCGCCGTAGCCGCCCCGGCCACCGCCGCCGCCGCCGCCTTCACGGGGAGTTGCTTTGTTGACGCGGATCATCCGACCCATCCACTCCACATCTTGGAGATCGTCGATGGCTTTTTGCTCATCGGCGTCGTTGCTCATCTCGACAAAAGCGAAGCCGCGCTTACGGCCGGTTTCCCGGTCGAGGGGCAAGCTGCATTGCTTGACCTCGCCGTATTGGCCGAAGAGATCGAGCAGATCCTCCTGTTCGGCTTGGAACGAGAGGTTGCCTACGTAAATGGTCATTCCTTTAGCGGAACCTGGAACTGATTCGTGAATGCTGCGGTTCCGTTGGGAGCCAGAAAGCGTTGAATCGGCCCAACCTTACAACCTCGCCCTGTCCCGATGACCGGGGTTCGCGGGCTTTGATGACGTTCTGTGAAGCGGATCCGAAGGGAAGCGGAAGAAGGGCCCGCGCCCTTTTGGAATGGGTCATTGTCAGGAAATCCTCACCCGTTACCGGTCCCTGCTGATGACGGCACCCGTCCCCTGGAGTCTCGCCTGGAGCGATAACGGCGACCTCGCCCCCCAAGACCAACTTGACCTGCTCCAGTGCCTGGTGGCCTGCGAAAGCGCCAGCGTGCAACACGTGTTAATCAGGGCGGTGGAGCAGCTGGTTGTGGAGAACTACAGCCTGCTGGCTTCCGTTGATGTCACCAGCCTTTGCTCCTGAACCCCAGCTTTTGCTCCTGAACCCCAGCTTCGGCCCCGCGCTAGCTGATCCCAGGCCAACCGCGTTGGGGGATCAGCCAGGGACTGCGGCTCCAGGGGCTGGCCCCTGGAGTTCTGGGATGGGGGGAGAAGTCTCCAGCCCTTGGCGTTTTAATCCTGGTGGCGGCTGATCTGAAGCTCCTTGTTCATCACACGGAGTCGTTTGAGCGAGTTGAACACTTCATCAGGCATGCCCTTGGGCAGGTCGATGGTGCTGTGGCCATCGAAGATCTGGATTCGGCCGATGCTGCGGCCGCCGAGGCCAGCCTCATTGGCGATGGCGCCCACGATGTTGCCGGGCTTCACCCGATCCCTCCAGCCCACTTCGATGCGGAAGCGCTCCATGTTCTCCTCCGGCTGGCTGTCCTCCGAGCGGAAACCGCCGCGGGCTGGGGCTGCGCCGGCCTGACCTACGCGAGTGCGGGGCTCGCCGCCGCGATCACGGCGATCGCCGCCCCGCTCGTAGCCGCGCTCACCCCTGTCGTTGCCCCTGTCGTTGCGGCCCATGGGGGCTTGCTGGCGCATCCAGTTTTCATCGCCTTGAACCAGCAGGGGGGCGTCTCCCACGGCTAGGCGCAGGGCCGCCAGGGCCAGCTGATCGGGGGTTGCATCCTGTTCCTGGCTCACCCGTTGCAGAATTTCGGCCAGCAGAGCCAGCTCCTCGCGGCGGCTGTCTTCTCCAGGATTAAGGGCGGTGGTGAGTTTCAGGCGCAGCAGGTCGAGGCGGTGCTGGTTAATGGTGGCGTTGCTGGGAACCTCCATCGGTTCGATGGGCCGTCCCACGGCCCGCTCCAGACCACCGAGGAACCGGCGCTCCCGCGGGGTGAGAAACAAGATGGCGTCTCCGGTGCGGCCGGCCCGGCCCGTGCGGCCAATCCGGTGGACGTAGGCCTCGGAGTCGAACGGGATGTCGTAATTGACCACCAG
>NSII01000179.1 GCA_002737305.1 Synechococcus sp. Baikal-G1 | reverse complement strand
TCCACATATCACTCCTATCGCCTTATCAGCTAGATAGGAATTATGGCGAAATTGTTCCCGGGCGTGCACATTGCTCAGATGAAGCTCCACATAGGGCAACGCCACCGCAAGCAGGGCATCACGCAAAGCAATAGAAGTGTGGGTGTAGGCGCCCGCATTGATCAAGATCCCATCAAATTCACCCCTAGCAAGCTGAATTTGATCCACCAAGACCCCCTCATGGTTGCTCTGCACACAACTGAGAGCCGCCCCATATCCATCAGCTCGCCGCCTTAATTCAACGTTGATCTGCTCCAAGCTGAAGCTGCCATAAAGCCCCGGTTCACGGCTTCCCAACAGGTTTAAATTCGGCCCGTGCAGTACCAAAATCCGCATGGCAACAGTCTTTTTTTAATAAGCGTAGGCGCGGGGGTAGTGCACTGGTAAGTTCTTTGGGTGTGGTTCGGGTCGGTGCCCGAGTGGTTAATGGGGGCGGACTGTAAATCCGCTGGCTCTGCCTACGTTGGTTCAAATCCAACCCGGCCCACCTTTCCACATGCCCTTGTAGCTCAGTGGTAGAGCACTCCCTTGGTAAGGGAGAGGTCACGAGTTCAAATCTCGTCAAGGGCTTTCCAAGCTGCCACAGGCGCCAAGGCACCCTCCTGTTACTTCAGGGCCTCTACCGGAATTGTCAACGGCTAGGACGCCAGCACATCCACTCAAATTTGGATGAAGCGGGGGAGCAGAATCAGCAGCAGTCCCACCACGACAAGGGGCCCAAGGCCAGCAATGACGATGGGGAACATCATTAAACCAACCCCACAAATCAGGGGTACCAGGGCGCCGTTCTTTTTTCCATAGACGAAGTAGGCCAAACCAAAGGCGCCCAGGAGCAAGTTGAGGGCCTGCAGCGCAGGCGTTGGCATCGCTTCCTCAACCACCCACAGAAACAACACGTCCCCATGGGCCCGCCCAGGGGACGCCAAGTCGATTGCAGTGAGCCGTCCCACCAGGCCAAACCGATCGACCATGCTTCTAGATGGTCACCAAGAACCGGGCCAGCCCAGAGCGATTCAGGGGATAAAAGACAACGGCAGAAAGTCTTGGCCGATCCCAATGGGGCGGGCGGGGCCCACAATGCGCCAATGACATCGATCAGCGGCATAGGTCGATAGTTTTCGCCAAAGGACCACCTGGCCCTCCGCAGGAAATATTTTCACCTGATTCTCCTATCGCGATAGCGTTATGAGTTCTTGGCTTGGGCCGGCCGCCTCCGGCCCCTAGGCCGCCATCCTTTTTGCCGCTGAGATGGCAGCAGGACTGGCTTGCTAGGCCACGCTTTGAGCTGGCTTCGGGGGAGCAGCCCTCGCCCTCGGCCCTGGTTGAGGCAAAGCTGCTGCTGTTTCGAGTAGAATTTGCTGCATTGCCATTAATTGGCTCCCCTTTCTCTGGCAGGGGGTTCGTCGTCACCCCCATATTCGACAGCCAATCATGATTTTCAGCGCCAAACAGCTTGCCAATGCCACAACAAGCTTTGAAAATCGCTTTCGTCTCGCCTACCTCTCCAGTGGATTTGAGCCCACGATTGCCATCGCTTGCAAATCCCATCTATTGATAACAAATGCTTATCGTGGCATGCCCATCAAGCGTCACTTTTTAGGTGCAGCCGACACCGGCAAAGAAGCCTTGGAGCTTGTTTCTAGGCTCATGCCAAATATTTTGGCAATCGACGATAACCTGCCTGACCAGAGCGCGTCGAGCGTGATTAGCCAGGCGAAGCAGATGCGCCCAAGCATGCGGATCATTGGATGGGTCACCAAGCTGGATGCATTCTTTGGCTATCCAGATTGCCCAATTGTGATCGCTGAGGCGGATGTATTGGGGCATCCCGATACGCTCACTTTTGCCACCATGGCCCTAATCAGCAACACCAGTTACCTCAGCCCATCCATTCATCAGCGCCTAGGACAGCTTGAACAAAGAGCCCCCGATGTCTATCCCGGCACGATCACCCTTACGCCACGGGAGTAGCAATTACTCGAGGCCTATGCCCTTGGTATGAGCAATCGGGAAACAGCAGAAAAAACGGGGCTTTCCGTACGCAGCATCCAAACCTACAGTGGCAATTTACTGCAGAAACTAGGAACCAATAATCGCCAGCGGGCCCTGCGGCGGGCCCTCTCCATGGGCCTTACGGAATTGGGCCATCTGTTTGAAACTAAGTCCCATTAGGGTGCTGCGAACTTCCTGCTCCCCAACGGCTCCTATCTTCTTATTACTGGAAACCAGGCCGCAACTCCCCTAAAACCCTGGCGGTCGCTTGCGCCCGCTCGACAACGACACATTGCCAGGCTGGCCCGCAGGATTAGCCGCAAACGGATGAGCGCCACCGCTCGGCAAGCCCGTCACCAGGGGCATTTGGGCGGGCCTGGCTGCGCCGGCCGGCTGGGGCACGGCCACCACATTGAAGGCCAACGACCAGCGTTCGCCCTCGCCGCGGAAGGGCGGCACCGAATGGGGTTGCCAGGCGGGGAACACATAGAACTCACCGGGCATTGGCAGCACGTATTCCGCCATGCCGGTGCGGAAGCTTTGGATGTGCCATTCCTCCGGGCCATGGAAACACAATTGGCCATCGAAGCTGGCGCCGCTGATCTGGGGGGGCACCTGCAGATACAGCACCCCGGAAAAACTGCCGCCGTGGGTGTGGGTGGGGTTGTAATCGCCGGCCCGTTGCACATTCAGCCACACATCAATGATCTGCAGGCCATAGCGGCCCTCCGTCCAGGGGCCCCGGCCCTGGGGCGGCTGGCGATCGATCACATGGCGAATCCAACGCTCACAGCCCGGCAGGATCACCTCGCGGCATAGCTCCTGCACCGCCGGTTGCTGGGGGCCGAGCTCCAGTTGCAGGGCCAGCTGGCCGGCCAGTTTGCGCGAGGCATCGGGGCTGCGTTCCGGCGCCTTCAGCACCTCCTTGGCGAGCTCAAGCAGGGCCGCCAACAGGGCCGGGGGCAGGCTGCCCTTCAGCACATAGCGGGGGAACAGCTCCAGCACCTCCATGGAGGGTCCCCCGGTGGYGCCCAGGGTGGCACCCACGCTGGATCCGT
>NSII01000178.1 GCA_002737305.1 Synechococcus sp. Baikal-G1 | reverse complement strand
GCGCCCCGTACCCGCCAGAATTTTGGGCCCAGCCCCCGTCCTCCGCCATGTCGGCAGCGCCGCTATCCGAGCCCTCAGCAGCACCGGGGGCACCCTTGATTAGCAGTGCCACGCCTACGGGCACCTCCATGACTGGCGAAACCGGGACTGGCGAAATCGTGGCGGCCCTGCGCCAGCGGGTGACCCAGGGGGACACCCTGCCCCTGGCCTGGCGCCTGGAGCAGCTCGATCGGCTGGAGACGCTTTGCGCCGAGGGGGAAGACGCCGTGCTGGCCGCCCTGGCCGCCGACCTGGGCAAGCCGCCGGTGGAGGCCTTCTTTGAATTAGTGGCCGTGCGCCAGGAGATCCGCCTCACCCGAGCGAAATTGCGCCGTTGGCTGGCGCCCCGGCCCGCGGCCGTGCCCCTCAGCCTCCAACCCGGCCGGGCCGAAACCCAGGCCCAGCCCCTGGGCTGCGTTTTGATCATCGGCCCCTGGAACTATCCCTTCCACCTGCTGCTCCAACCCCTGGTGAGTGCCCTGGCGGCGGGCAACACGGCCG
This sequence comes from Synechococcus sp. Baikal-G1, assembly GCA_002737305.1. Lineage (GTDB taxonomy): Bacteria > Cyanobacteriota > Cyanobacteriia > PCC-6307 > Cyanobiaceae > BAIKAL-G1. The sequence goes on along the minus strand of NSII01000178.1, from coordinate 560 downwards.
TGCTCAAACCGTCGGAGCACGCCCCAGCCACGGGGGCCCTGCTGGCGGAGCTGGTGGCGCGCCACCTTGATCCGGGCGTGGTGCGGCTGGTGCAGGGGGATGGCCAGGTGGCCCAGSAGCTCCTGCAGCTGCGCTTTGACCACATCTTCTTCACCGGCGGCGAGCGGGTTGGCCGGCTGGTGCTGGCGGCCGCAGCCCCCCACCTCACCCCCGTAACCCTGGAGCTGGGCGGCAAGAGTCCGGCGGTGGTGCTCGCCGATGCCGACCTGGAGACCACCGCAAAGCGCCTGGTCTGGGGCAAATCCATCAACGGCGGCCAAACCTGCGTCGCCCCCGACCACCTGCTGGTGGAGGAGCCGATTCGCCAGGAGCTGGTCGGCCGGCTCTCTAGCCGGATTACGGCCTGCTTCGGCGCCGATCCCCTGCAATCGCCCGACCTGGCCCGGATCGTSAACCGGGCCCAATTTGAGCGGCTCTCGGCCCTGCTCGAGGGCGCCCGTCAGAGGGGCCAGATCCTTTTTGGCGGCCAGAGCGACCCGGAGCGGCTGCGCATCGCCCCC
>NSII01000177.1 GCA_002737305.1 Synechococcus sp. Baikal-G1 | reverse complement strand
TCACGGCGATCAACAGCCGGCCCAAGCCCCTGGCCCTCTATTTATTCAGCCGCAGCAATGACGCCGAGCGCCACTTGCTCGCCGGCACCAGCTCCGGCAGCTACTGCCGCAACGATGTGGTGATGCAGGCGGGCCTGGCGGAGCTGGCCTTCGGCGGCGTCGGCACCAGTGGCATGGGCAGCTACCACGGCCAGGCGGGCTTCGACACCTTCTCCCACCAACGCAGCCTGCTGCGGCGCCCCTTTGCCCTCGATGTGCCCTTCCGCTACCCGCCCTACGGCAACAAGTTCAACCTGGTGAAGCGCCTGCTGGGCTGAGGAGTCGGGCCCAGGCGGCGGCCCTCGCCAGGGCGGGTACGGGGATCTCGCTGCTGAATCGGTGCCCAAGGCACTAGCGCGCTCCCCGGTTCTCCGTAAGGTTCATCCAGCCGTTTCCCCCTCCATGCGCCGCTCCGCTGTCGCCCTGGCCCTGGCCCTGCTGCTGCCCTTGCCCGGGCTGGCGGGTGAGGTTGTGGTGAAGCCGGGCGAAACGCTCTCCGACATCGCCGCCCGCTATGGCGTCAGCGTTGATCGGCTGCTGCAACTCAACGGCATCAAGGATCCCAAGGGCCTCCAGATCGGCACCAAACTCACGGTGCCGGGTGCCCCCAGTAGTTCCAGCCGAGGCAGTAGCGGCCAGGCAGGGGGCGGCCGGGGCAACTACACGGTGAAATCGGGCGAAACCATCTCCGAAATCGCCGACCGCTACGGCATCAGCACCAACCGCCTGCTGGAGCTCAACGGCATCCGCGACCCCAAGGGCCTCCAGGCCGGCAGCCGCATCAGCGTGCCCACCGCCGGCCCGGCCAAAGCCTCCAAACCCGCTAGCGCTGGTGGCAGTTCCAGCTCGGCCAGCCGCGGGCCCGCCAACTACACGGTGAAATCGGGCGAAACCATCTCCGAAATCGCCGACCGCTACGACATCAGCACCAACCGCCTGCTGGAGCTCAACGGCATCCGCGACGCCAAGGGCCTCCAGGCCGGCAGCCGCATCACCGTGCCCACCGCCGGGCCCGCCAAGCCCGCCAAACCGCCGGTGCTGCCCGCCCTCAGCGCCGCCCAGGCCAAGGCCCTCAGCCACACCGTGCGCCCCGGCGACACCCTCTCCGACATCGCCAACACCTATGGGGTGCCGCTCGAGCGGATCGCCTCCCTCAATGGGCTCAAGGACCCGGACAACCTGGTGCCGGACACCCAGCTCAAGCTGCGCAACCCACCCCCGCGGCCCAAGCCGGTCGCCAAGGCCGCCAGCAAGCCCGCCGCCAAACCCGCCAGCAAGCCAGCTTCGGCCCCCATGGCCGCCACCCCCAAGCCTGCCGCTCCCAAGCTCGCCACCCCCAAGCCCACCGCCGAGAAGCCTGGGGCGACCAAACCGGCAGCAACGCAGCCTGAGGTCACCAGCCCTGCCGTCAACAAGCCCGTCGTGGCCCAACCGGTCGCAACCCAGCCGGTGGTGACCCAGCCAGTGGTAGCCAAGCCCGTTGTGACCCAAATGGTAGTAACCAAGCCAGTGGTGGCAAAACCAGTGGTGGAGAAGCCGGCCGTCCCAGCGGCGCAAGCCGTCCAACCGGAACCGAAACCAGCGGTGAAGGCTGTGGTCACTGCCCAGGCGGATCCGACCCCCAAACCGGCGAAAGCAGAGGCGGCCACCGCCAAACCGGCCAAACCCGACTGGCGCAGCTTCGGTCCCCTGCAGGTGGACTGGGCCAACTGGCAACCGATGGGCGGCAGCTTTGTGGCCYCAGGTCTCAATGCCACCGGCCAATCGTTTTATCTGGCCGTGAACTGCAGCGCCAAGCGCATCAATGCCACCGGCCCCTCGGGAGCCTGGAAAACCTGGGACCTGCCCAGCACCGACTACGAGCAGCAGCTGGTGAAGGACTTCTGCCGGGAGAAGGGCGCCTGATCCCTTGGTGATCGGCTCTGGAGCCCGCCTCAGGCCACCCAACGCAGGGGCCAGGGTTGGCGCAGGTAGCGGATGCCGGCGGGCTTGAGCCAGAGCCTCTGGCTGCCGTCATCGCTTTCGCTGAGTAGGTCTTCCTGCACCAGGCGCCGCACCAAC
>NSII01000176.1 GCA_002737305.1 Synechococcus sp. Baikal-G1 | reverse complement strand
ATCGCCTCGATGCCGGCRCTGCCTAGGCGGGCCGCCCAGCTCTCCACCGAGCGGCGGGTGCGGGCGTAGATCARCACGGCCCCCCGGGCCTCGGCCAGGGCCGCCAGCACGTCCGGCAGGGGATCGGCCGGWCGGCGCCGCATGGCGTAMGAGAGGTTGTCGCGCCGGGCCGAATGCACCTGAAACAACGGCCGGCGCAGCTGCAGCATGCGGATCAGGTCGGCCCGCACCCGCGGCGCCGCCGTGGCACTAAGGGCCACCAGGGGCACCCCCGGGCAGAGGCTGCGCAGCTCACCGAGGCGGCGGTAATGGGGCCGGAAATCGTGGCCCCAGGCGCTGATGCAGTGGGCCTCATCCACGGCCAGCCCCACCAGGTGGCCCTGGTCCTGGATCTCCTCCAGCAACCGGCGCGTCGCCTCCCCCTGCAGGCGCTCGGGGGCCAGATAGAGCAGGCGCAGCCGGTTATCGCGCAGGCGACCCAGCAGCTGGCGGCGACTGCCCGGGTCGAGGCCGCCGTGGAGACAGGCCGCCTGGATGCCGCGGCGCTGCAGGTGCAACACCTGGTCCTCCATCAGGGCCACCAGGGGCGACACCACCAGCATCAGCCCCTGGCGCACCAGGGCCGGCAGCTGATAGCAAAGCGACTTGCCGGCGCCGGTGGGCAGCACCGCCAGGCAATCGCGCCCCTGCAGCAACGCTTCCACCACCGCCCGTTGCCCGGGCCGGAACTCKGTCCARCCGAAATGGCGCTCGAGGGCCTGGAGCAGGGGATCGGGCTGGGGCAACGGGCCCGGCTGGTCGAGGCCGATCTGGGGCGGAGCCGACGGCAGCAACTCCACGATCCCCCACCCCTAGAGAGAACTGACCCTAACCGGCACTAAATGTGGTGGGGAGGGCGGGCGCTTCCAGTTGCTCGGGCGCCTCCTCCACCAGTTGCAGCCGCACCCGCTTGCCCCCGGCCAGCTCCCCCAGGGACACCCGCATGGTGCTGCCGCTCAGGCCTTGCAGGGCATTGAGCAGCTCCCGCAGGTGGGGGGTGCTGCTGCCGCTTTCCACCCAGAGCCGCTCCTGCAGCCCACCGAGGCGGCGCCAGCTGGTGTGCAGCTTGAGCACGGCACTCTCGAGCTGCTGGGCCTGGCCCACCGCATCGGCCAGCAGGCCCAGGACATCGAGCCGCTGGGCCTCCTGCATCGCCTTCTCAAGATTGAGCTCGCCCTGCTGAAAGGCCCGCACCGCCAGGCCCGCCTCGGCCGCCTTGCTCAGCCAGCGGGCCGTGGAGGTCACATCCTTCACCCGCTCGAGCTCCGGTTCTTCCCGCAACACCCGCCGCAGGTCCTCCTGTTGCTGTTCCGGCAACTTGGAGAGCTCCCGCACCAGGGGCGCCACCGCCTTAGAGGGCAGCAAATTGTTGGCCGTGCGCTGGCGGATCTCCTCGGGCAACAGGGGGCTGGTGGCGGAGGTGAAATCGTCGGTGAGGCGCCGCACGGATTTACGGGTGATCTGCTCACCGCCGTTGGCGGCCTCACTAATCAGCAGCTGCACCTCCGGATCGGCCTGGGCCGTTTCCATGAAGGCCCGCTTCGAGAATTGGTTCACGCTGCCTGCATCAAGCGGCCCCTGCTCCACCAGGCTTTCGGCCGACTCGGCCAACTGGATCAGGCCATAGGCGCGGGTCTTGCTGATCTCCTGCTCGCGCAACCACTGCAGAAAGCCCGTGCCCCGGCCCTCGCCGCCGCGGCGCTCGCGATCGCGCACGGCCTTGAGGATGCGGCCGCGCCAGATCTCGGTYTGCAGGTCGAA
>NSII01000175.1 GCA_002737305.1 Synechococcus sp. Baikal-G1 | reverse complement strand
GGCGACAAGGTGCGCATTAAGCGTCCTGAGTCCTACTGGTTCAACGAAGTCGGCACCGTCGCCACGGTCGACACCTCCGGCATCCGCTACCCCGTGGTGGTGCGCTTTGAGAAGGTCAACTACAACGGCTACAGCGGCACCGACGGTGGCATCAACACCAACAACTTCGCCGAAAGCGAGCTGGTCAAGGCCTGATCCGGCCAGGCCCCTCCCCGKCAACGGCCTGAGGTTCGCCCCGGTCCCTCCCAAGCCCTGGTCCCCTCGGGATCAGGGCTTTGCCATGGCAACCTGAAGTCCTGCCGGCCCCCCAACCTTGCCTGAACTGCCGGAGGTGGAAACGGTGCGCCGGGGCCTGGAGCGCCAGACCCTGGGCTTTGAGATCGACCGGGTGGAGGTGCTGCGGGCCCGGGCGATTGCGGCACCGCCTGAGCCCGCCGCCTTTTGCATGGCCTTGCAAGGGTCCCAGCTGGTGGGCTGGCAGCGGCGCGGCAAGTATCTAATCGCCAGCCTCAGCCGCCCAGGCCCAAGCGGCGCCGCGGATGCGGGCCACTGGGGTGTGCACCTGCGCATGACTGGCCAGTTCCTCTGGCTCGACGACCCCCAGGAGCCCTGTCGCCACACCAGGGTGCGCCTTTGGAACTCTGCTGGCGCCGAACTGCGCTTCGTCGATACCCGCAGCTTCGGCCAGATGTGGTTTGTGCCCCCGGGAACGCCGGTGGAGTCCGTGATCACGGGCCTGCAGAAGCTGGGGCCCGAACCCTTCAGCGACGCCTTCAACGCCCCCTACCTCAAGGCCAAGCTGGCCGGCTCGATCCGGCCGATCAAAAATGCCCTGCTGGATCAGGCCCTGGTGGCGGGCTGCGGCAACATCTATGCCGATGAATCCCTCTACGTAGCGGGCATCCGCCCCCAAACCCGCAGCGGCAGCGTCAGCCTCCAGCGGCTCGAAGCCCTGCGCCACGCCCTGGTGACGGTGCTCGAACAAAGCATCGGCGCCGGCGGCACCACCTTCAGCGATTTTCGCGACCTCAGCGGCACCAATGGCAACTACGGCCAGGCCGCCTGGGTCTACCGACGCACCGGCGAGCCCTGCCGCCACTGCGGCACCCCGATCGAACGGGAACGGCTAGGGGGCCGCAGCAGCCACTGGTGCCCCAGCTGCCAGAGCTAAAGACCAGGGCTTGGGCGCGGAAAGCAGCGCAGCGCAGCCCGAACCGCCCACCTCCATGGTTCGATGGTGCTCATCCCCGCTAGCCCCCCGGCGCGATGGCCCTGGCCGACGAGCTCACCGCTGCCATGG
>NSII01000174.1 GCA_002737305.1 Synechococcus sp. Baikal-G1 | reverse complement strand
CGACAAGGGCCAGGTGCAACCGGCCGACCTGATCGTGGTTGATGGTGCCGGCCAGGTGCTGGAGGGCACGGGCAAGGCCAGCGCCGAAACGGCCCTGCACCTGGAGATCGTGGGCCGCTGCGGGGCCGGCGCCGTGCTCCACACCCATTCCCAGGCCGCCACCTTGCTGTCCCGGCATTCCCTGGTAGCCCCCAACCGGCGGCCGGGCCCAGAATCCAAGGGCGATGGGGTCGTTCTGGTCGAAGGGATGGAGATGCTCAAGGGACTGGAAGGCATCAGCACCCATGCCACCAGCATCGAGATTCCCGTGCTGGCCAACGACCAGAACCTGCCCCGCCTGAGCCAACGGGCCGGCCCCCTGCTCGGCGATGCACCCCAGGGACTGCTGATTGCAGGACATGGCCTCTACGCCTGGGGCCCATCCCTCAGCCAGGCCATCCGGCACCTAGAAATCCTTGAATTCCTGCTGGAACAATCGTGGCGCCAGTTGTTACTCGACGCCCTAATGGCCCGTCCTGAACCAGGACAAGCGATCTCCCATGGCTGAGCCCATGATTCGTTGCATCCTCCTGGACATTGAGGGCACCACCTGCCCGGTGGACTTCGTGGCTTCGGTGTTATTTCCCTACGCCCGGGAACGGCTTGCCAGCTACTTGGAAACCAACCTTGATGATCCCAAGGTGCGGGCGCTAGTGGCAGCGACGCAGGCCGCCTTTGCGGCCGATCCCAACCCAGAAGTCCGGGCCCTTTACCAAGCCCCAATCACCTCATCAAACCCGAACCAAAGCAACGCAGCCCAAGAACAAATCCAGCTCGTGGCCTACCTGCGTTGGCTCATTGATCACGACATCAAACTCCCAGCGCTAAAGGATCTACAGGGACACATTTGGGCAGCAGGCTATGGCTGCGGCGATTTGGTCGCCCCCCTCTTTAACGATGTAGCGCCAACGCTGCTGCATTGGCATCGGCACGGGTACACCCTCGCGGCCTACTCCTCGGGCTCGGTGGCCGCCCAGCAACTCCTCTACCGCCATAGCAGCAATGGCAACTTAGAGGGCTTATTTGACCACTGGTTCGACACCCGCACCGGCGCCAAACAACAGCCCGCCAGCTACGACACCATCGCAGAAATGCTGATACTGGAACCAACGCAGATCCTCTTTGTCAGTGATGCCATTGCCGAACTGGAAGCGGCCAGCGCGGTGGGGATGGCGGTGCGTTTCAGTGATCGGGAGGGGAATCCAGCCCGGGACCCCGGTCCCTTTATGGCCATCAAGTCCCTAGCCGACATCGAAATGCC
>NSII01000173.1 GCA_002737305.1 Synechococcus sp. Baikal-G1 | reverse complement strand
CCTGTGTGATTCGAACACACGACCGGCTGCTTAGAAGGCAGCTGCTCTATCCAACTGAGCTAAGGGAGCGGGTGACCTGTAAGCAGGCCTGAACCATTGTGACAGGCCCATCCCAGCGGCCCACAGGCCAGCAGCTCGGGGGGTTGTGGGGGCCAACAAGGCGATGGGGCGCCCTGCCCCGGAACCGAAAGCCAGCCCCCAGACGGCCACCCCTGGAGATCGATGCCTAGAGTCGGTTGTTGCAGAGCGTTCTTCTCATGGCGGCCACCCGGCTCAGCGACAGCCAGAAAGAGGAGCTCGTGGCTCGCTTCCGGGGCGGCGAAGCGTCTGGGGCCCTAGCCGAAGCCTTTGGCTGCAGTGCCAACACGGTCAGCCGGGTGGTGAGAACTGCCCTAGATCCTGAGGAGTACGAGGCGCTAAAGCACCAACGGGCACGCTCTACGCCCCCCGCCGGTGGGTCAAGCCTGCAGCTTCCCCTGTCCGAAGCAGGATCGGGAGCAACGGAAGCGCTTGCCACCAGCCCCAGCGGCGAGACAGCGACGGGTGCTGGCCTGAGCGTCCCCGACCAGGACCTGGGCGCGCCATCCACCGAGCTGACCGCTGAAGCCACCAAGGCCGAGCCCACAATCGCCCCCAGGGTCCGGGCGTCACGATCCTCCGAGCCCGGGTTGCCAGAGGACCAGCCCCAATACGGAGCCTGGGCCCGCCAAGAGCTGGAGGGGGCTGGCCCTACTAGCGCCCCTGAATTGGTCACCGCTGGTTCTGGGGCCGATCTGCAGGATCCCCTCGATGGCGAGCAGGGCCATGCCGCCCTTGCCCTCGATGATGCCGATGACTTTGCCGAGGAGGCTGGTGATGACAGCGACGACGGGGGTGAGGACAGCGACAGCTTCCTCGGCAGCTATGGGGACCTTGGCGACGGCCAAACCTTTGTGGTGTTGCCCCTCGGCCAGGCGATCGAGGATCGCCCCAGCCTGACGGTTCAGCCCCTAGAGCCCGCCGACCTACCCGCCAGCGTCTACATGCTGGTCGATAAGACCGTGGAGCTCGACATCAAGCCCCTGCGGGATCTGCCCGAACTGGGCGCCCTGCCCGATGGGGAAGGCGACCGCCAGGCCCTCGTGGTGTATGCCAACCCCCGCCAGGCGAAGCGCTACTGCGGCCGCAACCAACGGGTGATCAAGGTGCCCGACAGTGGCGTGCTGGCGCGCACGGCCCCCTACCTGCTCTCCCAGGGGGTGACCCGCCTGGTGGTGGAAGGGGCCCTTTATTCCCTGCCAGGTAGCTGATCGCCCCGGGGCAGCAGCAGGGCGGTGGCACTGCCGCCGCTGATCACGCCGATCACCAGGGCCACACCCACCAAAAAGCCGCTGGGTAGCTCGGGGGTGCGTCCCCCCCCCAGGTTGAGGCTCACCCGGGTGTTGAGGTTCTGGGCCCCCAGGCACAGCAACAGCAGCAGCAAGGCCCCTCCCCCCAGGCAGGTGAGCAGAAGGCGCAGGCGCAGCAACATCAGCTTGGCCCCGGTTGATGCAGCAGAGCGTAGAGCTCCCGGCGGGAGATCCCGGTTTCGACCGCCATCTGGCGGGCCGCATCACTATTGCTTAGGCCTGAGGCCACCCGCTGCTCCAGCTCGCGCCGGAGGCTGGCGTCATCGGGGCGGCTGATCTCGGCCTCAGGGGCACCGCCGAGCACCACCGTGCATTCACCGATCGGAGCGGTGTGGCGGAAATGCTCGAGGGCGGCGCCCACGGTGGGCCCCACCTGCTGCTCATGGCGTTTGGTGAGTTCCCGGGCCACCTGCAGGGGCCGATCGCCCAGCTCGGCCAGCACATCCTCCAGCAGGTCCACCAGCCGGTGGGGCGCCTCAAACAGCACCAGGGTGCGCTCTTCGCTGGCGAGCTGGCGCAGCCGGGCGCGGCGCTGCTGGCCCTTCGGGGGCAGGAAGCCTTCAAAACAGAAGCGGCCGCTGGGCAAGCCGCTACTCACCAGGGCCGTGGTCACGGCGCAGGGGCCGGGAATGCAGATCACCGTGCGGCCAGCGGCCCGGGCGGCCGCCACCAGGGCCTCGCCCGGATCGGAGATGCCCGGCAGGCCCGCATCACTGATCACCGCCACCGCTTCACCGGCCTCGAGGGCCTCCAGCACCTGGGGGATGCGGCCAAGTTGGTTGTGCTGGTGGAAGCTCATCAGCTTGCTTTTGATGCCCAGGCCCGCCAGTAACAGGCCGCTGCGGCGCGTGTCCTCGCAGGCGATGCGGCTGGCCCCCTCCAGCACCTTGCGGGCCCGGGGCGACAGGTCGCCGGTGTTGCCGATCGGCGTGCCCACCAGGTAGAGCACGCCTGCGGCCGGTTCCTCGCCCTGGATCACAATGCCCCCTCTGCCCGTTGCCATGATGGCGCCCGTGCCCCCGGTCCCCCCTGCCCCCGTGCCCCAGGCCTGGCTGCCCGAGGGGATTGGCGAGGAGGTGCTGCTGGCCGAGCTGCGGCGCCTCAGCTGGGGAGCGGCGGCCATCCTGCGGGCCTACGGACGCGGCGAGCAGCCCCCCTACGGCTTTGCACCGGTGCTGAGCGTGGAGGAGGGCGGCGAGGGGCCGGTGTCGGCGGCCGACCTGGCCGTGAACCAATGGCTTCTCGACGGCCTGGCCCAGGCCTTCCCGGCGGCCCCCTGGACCCTGCTCAGTGAGGAAACGGCCAAGCAGCAGCTCACCGACGGGGTGCCCCTGGAGGCCGAGTGGCTCTGGATCCTCGATCCCCTCGATGGCACCAAGGATTTCCTCCAGGGCACGGGCGAATACGCCGTGCACCTGGCCCTGGTGCGGGGCCAGGAGGTGGTGCTGGGGGTGGTGGTACTGCCCGAACCCGAGGAGCTCTGGTTTGGCCTGCTGGGGGGCGGGACGCCGCGGGCCTGGCGCGAAAATCGGCTGGGAGAGCGCTTCGCGCCGGCCCTCAGCTCCCGCAGCCAGCTCCCGGAGCTGGTGCTGGTGGCCAGCCGCAACCATCGCGACCAACGGCTCGAAGCCCTGGTCGCCGATCTGGCCCTGGGTGCTAGCCGGGCGATCGGCAGCGTCGGCGGCAAGGTGGCCACGATCCTGCGGGGCGAGGCCGATCTCTACCTCTCGCTCTCGGGCCGCAGCGCCCCCAAGGACTGGGACATGGCCGCCCCCGAGGCGGTGCTGCGGGCCGCGGGCGGCA
>NSII01000172.1 GCA_002737305.1 Synechococcus sp. Baikal-G1 | reverse complement strand
AGGCTGAGGTTGATGCGGCCGCGGTTGTCGATTTCGCGCACCCGCACGGTGACGACATCACCCACCTTGACCACGTCTTCCACCTTCTCAACCCGGGCTTCGGAAAGCTGGGAGATGTGGATCATGCCTTCCTTGCCGGGCARGATTTCAACAAAGGCGCCAATCGGRATCACCCGGGTGATGGCACCGGTGAAGGTTTCGCCCTCGCTGACGCGGCGGGTGAGGCCTTCGATGATGCGCTGGGCTTCCTCAGCGGCGGCGCCGTCGTGGCTKGCGATCGTAACGATGCCACCATCCTCGATGTCGATCTTGGTGTTGGTGCGCTCGGTGATGCCCTTGATCGTGCGGCCACCGGGGCCGATCACGGTGCCGATCAGTTCCGGATCGATGCGGAAGCTGAGCAGGCGGGGGGCATGGGGGGAGAGGCCATCGCGGGGCTTGTCGATCGCTTCGAGCATCTTCTCGAGGATGTGCAGCCGGGCCGGACGGGCCTGGTTCACGGCTTCCGCCACGGTCTTCATGGCTAGACCTGTGATCTTCATGTCCATYTGCAGGGCGGTGATGCCCTTCTCGGTGCCGGCCACCTTGAAGTCCATGTCGCCGAGGAAATCCTCGATGCCCTGGATGTCGGTGAGGATGCGCACCTCMTCGCCTTCCTTGATCAGGCCCATGGCGGCGCCGCTCACGGGCGCCTTGAGGGGCACGCCGGCATCCATCAGGGCCAGGGTGCTACCGCACACCGAACCCATCGAGGTGGAGCCGTTGGAGCTGAGGCACTCCGACACGACCCGCAGCACGTAGGGAAAGCTTTCCTTGCTGGGCAGCACGGGGATCAACGCCCGCTCGGCTAGGGCACCRTGGCCCACTTCGCGGCGGCCAGGGGAGCGCATCGGCCGGGTTTCACCCACCGAATAGGGGGGGAAGTTGTAGTGGTGCAGATAGGACTTCTCGGTGGACGGGTTGAGGTCGTCCAGCTCCTGGGCATCGCTCGGGGTGCCCA
>NSII01000171.1 GCA_002737305.1 Synechococcus sp. Baikal-G1 | reverse complement strand
TTCATCGAGGTTGCGGCCATCGACCCGCTTGCCCTCTTTGATGATTTGCTCGCGCATGAGCTTCTTGGTGAGGCTCTTGTAGCTGGTTCCCAGCAGCTTGTTGTTGCCAGCCACGGCCAGTTTGACGGCGTCGTTGTCCTTGAGGGCCGCGATCGTCTCGCCCACCTTGGCTTTGATGACATCGAGCTTGCCGTCCCGCTCGGCCTTGGTTTGGCTGAATTGCTTGAGCACCTCGCCGATGCCCTTGGCACATTCCTTCTCAAGGAAGCTGGGCACGGTGGGGTCTTCGGTTTTGGCCTCGGGCAGCACCTGCTCGATGCCGAGGTCCTTGAGCAGGGCCTGTTGGGCCTTGATCAATTCGCCCACGGCCTCGAGGCCGAAGTCGATCGCCTCAATCACGTCCTGCTCGGGCAGCTGGTTAGCGCCGGCCTCCACCATCACCACCCCGTCAGGGGTGCCCGCCACCACGAGGTCGAGCTCACTGCGCTCAATCTCCCGATAGCTGGGGTTAAGGATGAAATCGTCGCCCAGCAGGCCGACGCGAACCGCGGCCATCGGTCCGGCGAAGGGGAGCTTGGCCAGCAGGCAGGCGATCGAGGCGCCAGTCACGGCGAGCACGTCGGGCGGAACCCGCTCATCGAGGGACAGCACGGTGGCCACCACCTGGATGTCGTCCCGCAGCCAGGCGGGGAACAGGGGCCGCAGGGGGCGATCAATCAGGCGGGTGGTGAGGATGGCCCGTTCTGGGGGACGGCCTTCACGGCGGAAGAAGCTGCCCGGGATGCGACCRGCGGCGTAGAGACGCTCTTCGTAGTCGCAGGTGAGGGGTAGGAAATCGATGCCCTCGCGGCCCTTGGAGCGGGTGGCGGTCACCAGGACCGASGTATCACCACATTCGACCAACACCGAACCCCCAGCCTGGGGGGCGAAACGACCGGTGGTCAGCCGGATCTCCCGACCATCGAAGGAGATCGACTGAGTTTGTCCTTGCACTTGACCTTATGTCCGTTTTGGTGTCATCACCCATTGTCGCATCCGGGGTTCCTGACCGTTGGTACGGCCAGGGCGGAAGGCCCCCATTGCAGTGGCGAGCAAGCTGCAAAAAAGCCCGACCAGGGCCCTAATTCGGCCTGATCAGGCACCTGAATGGCGGGCATCCAGGGTTGGGAATTGGGATGGCGATCGGCGCAGGCGCCGCCGGGGCCACCTACCAGCTGGATTTGACAACGCCGGGCAGTTCACCCTTGTGGGCGCGCTCGCGGAACTGGTTGCGGCACAGGCCGAAATCGCGGTACACACCACGGGGTTTGCCGGTGGCCCAGCAACGGTTGCGCAGGCGGGTGGGGGCGCTGTTACGGGGCAGGCCCTGGATCTGGCGATGAATATCGAGGCGCTCCATCGGATCAGCCGCCGATTCGAAGGCGGTCATCAGGGCCGCGCGCTTGGCAGCGAAACGATCCACCATCTTCTGGCGCTTCACATTGCGCGCGATCATCGACTTCTTCGCCATGCGGCTGGTGCTCAGGTCCTTTGGAGGTTGAGCCTACCTCCTCACTGGGCCGTCCCTGGCCAGCCCTTGGGGTTGATCCCAGGCGCCAGCTTTCAGGCGCTGGGGCAGAGATCCGCGAGCAGGCAGCGCTCGCAGGCCGGCTTGCGGGCGTTGCAGACGGCCCGACCGTGGTAGATGAGCCGTAACGACAGGGTTTCCCAGTCCGCCTGGGGCAGCAGCGTCATCAGGTCGCGCTCGATCCGGATCGGATCGCTGTGGCGAGTGAGGCCGAGGCGGCCACTGAGGCGGCCCACGTGGGTGTCGACCGTGACACCGGCATTAATGCCATAGGCATGGGCCAGCACCACATTGGCGGTCTTGCGAGCCACACCGGGCAAGGGCAGCAGCTCGGCCATGGTCTGGGGCACCACGCCGCCATGGCGCTCGAGCAACAGGCGCGAGCTGGCCACGATGTGCTTGGCCTTGTTGCGGAAAAACCCCGTGGATTGCACATAGGGCTCCACGGCGCTGCTCTCCACCGCCGCCGCTGCCGCCGCATCGGGGAACCGCTCAAAGAGGGCCGGTGTCACCTTGTTGACCCGCTCATCGGTGCATTGGGCCGAGAGCATGGTGGCCACCAGCAACTCCCAGGGAGTGCGCCAATCCAAGGAGCAGGTGGCATCTGGATAGGCGTCGCCGAGCCGCCCAAAAATTTCCGGCATGCGCTGCTTGGCCGTGGGCCGTTTTGACTTGGCCGTGGGCCGTTTCGGCTTGCCGGCCTTCGGGGGCTGGGGACCTGGGGCGGCGGCGTTGTCCATGGCGGCGGCAGGCCCCGGCCTCAATGGCCCAGCAGTTGCTGCACGGCCGGGAGCTGGCTGGTGTCCTTGACAATCAGCACCACGCTCAATCCCACCAGCAGCAGGAAGCCCGACTGCATAAAGGCCGTTTGGAGGCGCTCCGGCAGGGGGCGGCCGCGCAGGCCCTCGATCAGCAGCAGCAGGAACTGGCCGCCATCGAGCAGGGGCAAGGGCAGGGCATTGAGCACGGCCAGGTTGATCGAGATCAGGGCTGTGAATAGATACAGGCTGCTGCCGCCCTGGTGGGCGAGGGAGGCGCCCATCTGCACGATCTTCACGGGGCCCGACACCTGGCTAGCGGTCTCGCCGAAATTGGTCACCAGGCTGACAAAGCCGCTGATGGTGCGTTTGGTTAGGGCAGCGGTGTCGCGGCTGGCCTGGCGGATCACCTCCAGGGGGCCCTTGGCCCGGCGGTAGGCCTGGCTGCCGAAGGGTTGGAGYTGGGCRCCGATCTTGCCAATGCCATCGACGGCGGCGGGGGTGAGGCTGAGGCTGCGGCGCGTTCCGTTGCTCTCGGCCTCGAGTTGGAGGGTGTGGGCCGGCGATCCCTTGATGCGGCTCACCAAATTGGCCACGGCTGCCTGGCCGCCGGCCACCGGTTGGCCCTCGATGCTGATGATCCGATCGCCCGCCACCAGGCCAGCGGCGGCGGCGGCCTGGCCCGGCGCCACGCCGGCCACCAGCACCCCCGCACTGGCGCCGTAGCCGGCGGGAATCCCCACAAAAGCCCCCTGGGCCAGCAGCACGGTCCAGGCGAGCAGCAGGTTGGCGAGCACGCCGGCGGCAATCACCAGACCCCGCTGGTGCAGGGGGCGGTTGCGCAACAGATTGGGGTCATCCGCCGGCACCTGGCTGTCTTCGTCGTCGTCGGGGAAGGAGACGAAGCCGCCTAAGGGGATGGCCCGCAGGGCGAATTGCACACCACGGCTACGCCGTTCCAGCAGCACCGGGCCGAAGCCCACCGAGAAGCCACTAACCCGAATGCCCTGCCAGGTGGCAGCAAAGAAATGGCCGGCCTCGTGGACCACGATCAGGCCAGCCAGGATCGCCAGTGCGGTGAGAACACCCATTCAGCACGGATCCTTGTGTGGTCCCATTGTGAGGCTTGGTGGCCTAGGCCCGAGGGGCGGTCGGACGGTCCGGGGCCGCCAGAGCACCGCCTTGGCAGGGCTCGAACGCGAGGCAGGCTCAGGCCAGCGTGAGCGCCTCGGCGCCGAAGTAGGGCACCAGGGCCGCCGGCAGGACAACACTGCCATCGCTCCGCTGGCCCGTTTCCAGCAGGGCCGCCATCGTGCGGCCCACGGCCAGGCCGCTGCCATTGAGGGTGTGCACCAGCTGGGTTCCCTTGGTTTCCTTAAAGCGAATCGACGCCCGCCGCGCCTGGAAATCGCCGCAGGTGCTGCAGCTGGARATCTCCCGGTAGGCGCCGGCCCCCGGCAGCCASACCTCCAGGTCGTAGGTGCGGCTGGCCGAGAAGCCCAGATCGCCCGTGCAGAGCTCGATCTTGCGGTAGGGCAGCTCCAGGGCCTCAAGCACCGCCTCGGCATCGGCGGTGATCTGCTGGTGGGCCGCCGYCGACTCCTCCGGGCGCACGAACCAATACAACTCAACTTTGTTGAACTGGTGCAGGCGAATCAGGCCGCGGGTGTCGCGGCCGTAGGAGCCGGCCTCGCGGCGGAAGCAGGGCGTGTAGGCGGCGTATTTGAGCGGCAACTGATCCGCCGGCAGCACCTCATCGCGGTGCAGGGAGGTCAGCGGCACCTCGGCGGTGGGGGTGAGCCAGAGGTCGTCCTCGGCGCAGCGGAAGCTTTCCTCGGCGAACTTGGGCAGCTGGCCCGAGCCCAGCAGGCTGGCGCTGTTGACCAGGATCGGCGGCATCACCTCGGTGTAGCCCTTGGTGGCGTGCAGATCGAGCATGAAGCTGATCAGGGCACGCTCGAGGCGCGCGCCCTGGCCCAGCAGGGTGATGAAGCGGCTCTGGGCAATCCGCACCGAGCGCTCGGTTTCAAACAGACCCAGCCGCTCGCCGATCTGCCAATGCTCCTCGAGGCCTTGCTCCTGGCGGGGCGTGCCCCAGCGCTTGATCTCAACGTTGTCGGCTTCGCTGTTGCCATCCGGAGTTTCGGCGGAGGGCAGGTTGGGCAGGCTCAGCAGGTGCTCGCGCAGGCGCAGGGTGAGGGCCTTTTCTTCCTCCTCCAGCACTGCCACCTGCTGCTTGAGCCGGTTGCCCTGCTCCCGCAGCTCCTTCACCTCGGCTCCGGCCGGATCGGCGCCGGCCCTAATGCGCAGGCCCACCTCCTTGCCAACCCGATTGCCCTCGGCCTGGAGGTTGCTGCGCTGTTCTTCGAGATTGCGTTGTTGCTGGGCAATCAACTGGGGCCCGGTCAGGTCCACGCTCATGCCACGCCGGCCGAGCTGCTGGCTGATCAGCTCAGGGGTATCGCGCAGCAAACGCTGATCGAGCACGGGCCTCGGGGCAAGGAAGTCGCAGCCTAAGGGGCCTCCCGGGGCCCGCCATTAGGCCCTGGAGGATTGGCGAACCGCCCTGGACTATCYGCCGGTTTTAAACCARATCCCCTCGCCAGGGCAGCGCAGTGCTGCAGCTCAGAGCACCTGAACGACTTCGTCGACTTCGGGGATGGCTTCGCGCAGCTTGCGCTCGATGCCCATCTTCAAGGTCATGGTGCTGCTGGGGCAGGAGCCGCAGGCGCCCTGGAGCCGCACYTTGACGATCGGGCCATCGATTTCCACCACTTCCACGTTGCCGCCATCGGCCATCAGGTAGGGGCGCAGCTCATCGAGGGTCCGCTCGACGTTGGCGAGGGTGAGGGCGCGGGGGTCGAGCTCAGCTGCGGYGTCATCGGCAACAACCGGGRCTGTGTCGACTGGAGCGGTGTCGGTGCTCATCGGGCTTGGCTTGGATTGGCCCCAGCTTAGGAAGGCACCCCCAGGACTTGACTGACCCTGGCGGGAGGGGCGGTAAGCCAGGCCGCCACGGGCTCGGGCTTACCCGAGCGGGGGCGGCCCCAGGCCCTCCTTAGGATTCGAGCACTTGCGGCGGTCCACCGGRCCCGCCGGCCCGCAGCCTGTCCATGACCGACGTTCCCGTTAAGCGGATCCGCAATTTCTGCATCATTGCCCACATTGACCACGGCAAATCGACCCTGGCCGACCGCTTGCTGCAGACCACCGGCACGGTGGCGGCAAGGGACATGCAGGAGCAGTTCCTCGACAACATGGAGCTGGAGCGGGAG
>NSII01000170.1 GCA_002737305.1 Synechococcus sp. Baikal-G1 | reverse complement strand
ATTTTTCCTACGAGGTGAGCCGCTCCCTACAGGCCTGTGAAGGGGCCCTGCTGGTGGTGGATGCCAGCCAAGGGGTGGAAGCCCAGACCCTAGCCAATGTGTATCTTGCCCTGGAAAATGATCTTGAGATCATTCCGGTGCTTAACAAGATCGACCTCCCTGGCGCCGATCCCGAACGCATCGCCGCCGAGATCGAAGCGATCATTGGCCTCGACACCACCAATGTGATCACCTGCTCAGCCAAAACGGGCCTGGGCGTGGCCGCGATCCTGCAAACGGTGGTGGATCGGGTGCCGCCKCCGCCGGATCGGGTTGAGGARCCGCTGCGGGCCCTGATCTTCGATTCCTATTACGACGCCTATCGGGGCGTGATTGTGTATTTCCGGGTGATCAGTGGCTCGATTGCCCGCAAGGACAAGGTGTTGCTGATGGCCAGCGGCAAGACCTATGAACTTGATGAAGTGGGGGTGATGGCGCCGGACCAGCGCCAGGTGGACTCRCTCCATGCCGGCGAGGTGGGCTATCTGTCGGCTTCGATTAAGGCCGTGGCCGATGCCCGCGTCGGCGACACGATCACCCTGCTGTCCAACCCGGCGACAGAAGCCCTCCCCGGCTACGCCGAAGCCAAGCCCATGGTGTTCTGCGGCCTRTTCCCCACCGACGCCGACCAATACCCGGACCTGCGGGAGGCCCTCGACAGGCTGCAGCTCTCCGATGCGGCGCTCAAATATGAGCCGGAAACCAGTAGCGCCATGGGCTTTGGCTTCCGCTGCGGCTTCCTGGGCCTGCTGCACATGGAGATTGTGCAGGAGCGGCTGGAGCGGGAATACGACCTGGACCTGATCGTGACGGCGCCGTCGGTGGTGTATCARGTGAACCTGCTCGATGGCAGCGTGTTGCTGGTGGATAACCCGGCCACCCTGCCCGATCCCCAGAAGCGTGAATCGATCGAAGAGCCCTACGTGAAACTGGAGATCTACACCCCCAACATCTACAACGGTGCCCTGATGGAGCTGTGCCAGGAGCGCCGCGGCGAGTTTATCGATATGAAATACATCACCACCGACCGGGTCACCCTCCACTACGAAATGCCCCTGGCCGAGGTCGTGACCGACTTCTTCGACCAAATGAAGAGCCGCACCAAGGGCTATGCCTCGATGGAATACAGCCTAATCGGCTATCGCAAAAACGAACTGGTGCGCCTTGATGTGCTAATTAACGCCGAAAAGGCCGATCCGCTCACCACGATCGTGCACCGGGACAAGGCCTACAACGTGGGCAAGGGCCTGGTCGAAAAGCTGAAGGAATTGATTCCCCGTCAACAGTTCAAAATCCCTATCCAGGCTTCCATCGGCAGCCGCATTATTGCCAGTGAAAGCATCAGCGCCATTCGCAAAGATGTGCTGGCAAAATGCTACGGCGGCGACATTTCCCGCAAGAAGAAACTGTTGCAGAAGCAAGCCAAGGGCAAAAAGCGCATGAAGGCCATGGGCAAGGTGGATGTGCCCCAGGAGGCCTTCATGGCCGTGCTCAAGCTCAACCAATAGGGCCCTTGGGCTGATCCAAGTAGCGGAGCGCAGGGAGAGGAGCGCAGGGATCGCAGCAGCGAGGACCGGGAACCCTATGGCTCCGACCGTTGGAGGGTTCCTTCATGGCCCAGTCCCCCAGTTACCGCTGGCCGCAGCAGCAGCACCAGGGCGAGCCAGGATTTGTGCTGCCCCTGGCCCTGCTGGCTGGCCTGGTGCTCTCGGGCAGCAGCCTCTCCCTGCTGGGCCTGGCCCTGGACTCCCACCAGGCCCAGGCCTCCGAGCACCGCCGGCTCCAGGCCAACGACGGCCTGCACGACCTGGCCCAACTGCTGGCCCTTGACCTGGTGGGGCGCCGCCCTGAGGAGCTCAACTCCGCCCGCCTCGGCCCCGACCTGCTGGACCTGGCCCTGCCGGCCGGCTGGCAACTCGGCCACCTGCAATGGCAACCCAGCGAACCGGCGGACCCGGGCCTGGTCGCCCTGGAGGTGACGATCAAGGGCCGCGACGGCGAACAGCGCCAGGGGGTGGTGCGGTTTGAGCGCTCGCTGCCGGATGGCCTGATTCGGGCCCTGCACCAGGAGGGCGCATGAACCTGGTGGAAGTGCTGCTGGCGGGCTTGCTGTTCAGCCTGGCCAGCGCCGGCTCCCTGCAGGTGATGGCCGGGATGGGTAAAAGCCTGCAGGGGGCGGCCCAGGCCAAGGCCGCCGAAGACCAGCTCGAAGCTGAACTGCGCCGCAGCCAGGCCCTCGTGCGGGCTGGGGCGGCGCAACAGCAGGCCACCGACCTGGCCTGTGACCAGCCCGCCCTGCTGCTGAGCCGCCTGCTGACGGAGCCTGACCCCGGGGAAGGCGACGCCCCAGCGCCGAGCGCGGCAAACCCCGCCCCCCTGGTCCGCCAGGTGAGCGTGCTGGCCCCTGGCCTTGTGCGCTTGCAGCTGGAGGCGGACGGGGGGCGCTGGCAACGGCAACGAC
>NSII01000169.1 GCA_002737305.1 Synechococcus sp. Baikal-G1 | reverse complement strand
GACATTTCTGAGTCTACTTAAGGAGGGTCTTAGGGTAATCAGAGTGTCTAACACCGCCATGCACCTGAGCCGCCACCGCATGGCCATCTTCTTTGACGAGAACACCTTGCGGCCAGGTGATGGCGAGCGTTAGCCAGAGCAGGGAGATGCGCGGAAGTCGCGTGCGTGGCTACAATGTGAGTACGTCTGCAGGTCGTGGCCATGGTTCGAGCGAAGCTGGTCAAAATCGGCAACTCGAGAGGGGTCCGTCTCGCCAAGCCGATGCTTGAGGTTGCGGGGCTGGCTGACGAAGTCGAGATCGAGGTGGCTCCAGGGGTTCTGACCATCAGGCCGTTGGCTCAACCGAGGGCTGGCTGGGCAGAGGCGGGGGCGGCGTTCCAGCCGGAGGGCCTTATCGATGAGATGACCGCTACTCGGTTTGATGATGAAGAGTGGTCCTGGTGACTGAAGAACACGTCTCAAGAGGCGATATCTTCCTTGTCGCGTTGAATCCAACTCGCGGATCTGAAATCAGAAAGACGAGGCCTTGTGTCATCGTTTCGCCGGACGAGCTGAATTCTCACCTACGCACTTTCATCGTTGCGCCGCTCACAACTGGCGGACATCCATACCCTTTTCGAGTGCGTTGCACGTTTGATGGTAAAGACGGTCATGTTGTGGCTGATCAGCTGAGAGCTGTAGATAGGGAACGTCTCGTCAAGCAATTGGGGAGACTGCCGGAGACTACGCTCAATGAGCTGCTGGGTGTTCTTCAGGCGATGTTCGCTGTATAGAGGCCTGGCTAACACGGCCATGCACCTGACCCGCCCCCTCCAACTTCCCGTAGCCCAATGAGATCCCGAACCAGCAGCTTTCTGCGGGCAGGTGATGGCCAGCGTTAACCGAATACCTGTCGTAGTAGCTGAGCAAGGCAACTGGGGATGGCGCCTATGCCCTGTGTTGTTGCTAAGGTGGAGGCAGTGGTAGAGAGAACATGAATTTCACATTAGAGTGCGAGCAAGAGGTTGATGGACGCTGGATCGCAGAGGTTCCTGAACTGCCTGGCGTTCTCTCTTATGGCGGCACGGCTGCAGATGCAATGTCAAAGGCGGAGATATTGGCTCTTCGTGTTATTGCCGACAGGCTTGAAAATGGCGAATCCGAGCCTGTGAGTATCAGCTTATCGCTCCCCATCAGTGCATGAGTCGCTGGCCCTCTGTAAAAGCCAAAAAGGTGCTGGCTGCTCTCCAGTCCATCGGATGGCATGTAAAGCACCAGTCAGGCTCTTACAAGACTCTTGCTCGCGATGGATTTCCAGGTTTTGTTTTTGCATTCCATGATGGTTAGGAA
Source organism: Synechococcus sp. Baikal-G1 (assembly GCA_002737305.1). Classification (GTDB taxonomy): domain Bacteria; phylum Cyanobacteriota; class Cyanobacteriia; order PCC-6307; family Cyanobiaceae; genus BAIKAL-G1. Next base: position 3,249 of record NSII01000169.1, on the reverse strand, counting down.
ATAGGCCCCAGAATGTTGTCTCGCGTTGCAAAGAGCACCGGTCTACGGCCGAGTGACCTGTGAGAAGCGCGTGAAATCGGCTAACACACCCCTTGCGTGGACAGGCCACCGACCTGTGCTCGTAAGAAGCGATAGCTTCTTGCCTGCCACTCAGGGCCAGCGTTAGCCCCACAGTGGCGAAACCAAGCAGATCCCGTGAACATGGAATTGGCAGGATTCAAGCCTGAGGGCCAATAAGGCACAGCCTGAATTCCTCTCATCCCCTTCAGGGCCCAGATCGATAGCCATGGTGCGCAAGGCGTCCTATGCACCGTTATCTGGTTAGGTTGCCACCCTTGCGGGTCGCAAAGATGGCCATGAAGAGCCCGGACGAGCCCATCCCTGCCGACTCCGCCGCCGAACCCGGCACGCCCACGGTGGGGGGCGGCTGGCCGGTGATTGATGGTTGGGCCAAGGCCAGCCTGTCGCTGCAAGGGCCCCTGCTCTGGAGCACGCTGCTGCACAAAAGCGCCTGCCTCTCCTGCGCCTGGGGCACGGGCGGCCAGAACGGTGGCTTCAGTGATGAGTTGGGGGAGCCCCTGCAGCGCTGCCTCAAAAGTGTGGAAGCGATCTCGGCCGAACTGCAAGCCGCCGTGCCCAAGGGACTGTTCGGCCAGCGCAGCATCGCCCAGCTGCAGGAGCTCAGCTCCCTGGAAGCCGACCGGCTGGGGCGATTGAGCCAGCCGCTGATCCTGCGGCAGGGCCGCAGCCACTACGAGCCGATCGGCTGGAACGACGTCTTTGAGCTCACCGAGCAGGCCTTCAAAGGGCCGCCGCAGCGGCTGGCCTCCTACAGCTCTGGCCGCTCCTCCAACGAGGCCGCCTACCTGCTGCAGCTACTGCTGCGGGCCCTGGGCTCCAACAACCTGGCCGATTGCTCCGACCTCTGCCACGCCCCCTCCACCGTGGGGCTGGGCGAGGTGTTCGGTTCCGGCACCTCGATGGTGAGCCTGGAAAGCCTCAAGCAGGCCGATTGTGTCGTGCTGGTGGGCTCCAATGCCCCCGCCAACCACCCGCGCCTGATGAACGAGCTAATCCAGCTGCGGCAGCGGGGCGGCACGGTGATTGTGATCAACCCGGTGCTGGAGGTGGGCCTGCTCAAGTTCGGCTCACCCGCCTTCCCGATCCGCTCGCTGCTGAAGGGCTCTTCCATCGCCTCAATCTTCCTGCAGCCGATCCCCGGCAGCGACGTTGCCGTGTTTGTGGGGATCCAGAAGGCGCTGCTGGAGGCCGACCAGGTCCGCCGGGAGTTTCTGGCGGCCCACGCTGAAGGCTGGGAGGCGGTGCTGGAGCAGGCCCGTGCCACCCCTTGGGAGGCGATCACGGCCTGCTGCGGCCTGAGCCGGGAGGAGCTGGGCCACGCCGCCGCCGCCATTGCCAGGGCCCGGGGGGTGGTGTTCGCCTGGGCGATGGGCATCACCCACCAGGCCAACGGCACCAGCAACGTGCATGCAATCGCCAACACCGCCCTGCTGAGCGGCAACGTGGGCAAGCCCGGGGCGGGCACGATGCCAATCCGCGGCCACTCCAACGTGCAGGGCTTTGGCTCAATGGGGGTCACCGTGAAGCTGCGGGCGGAGCTGCAGCAGGCCTTGGAGGAGTTGCTGGGCCGGCCCCTTAGCCCCGTGCCCGGCTACGACACCCGCGCCTTGATCGCGGCCGCAGACGCCGGGGCGGTGGACACCCTGCTCTGCCTGGGCGGCAACCTCTGGGGCGCCAACCCGAATTCGGCTGAGGCGAAACGGGCCCTCTCCCGCATCGACACGATCATCTACCTGGCCACCAAGCCCAACCAGGGCCATTTCCACGGGCTGGCGGCAAGCAACACCCTGGTGCTGCCGGTGTTCAACCGCTTCGAGACGCCCCACCGCACCACCACCGAATCGGGCAACAACTTTGTGCGGCTCAACGAACCCGGCAGCACCCACCTCAAAGGCGCCGACCTGATCAGCGAGGTGGCCTTCCTAGCCGAGCTGGCGCGGCGATTGCTGGGCACGGACCCGATCGACTGGGGCCGCCTGCAGGACGCCAGCTACGTGCGCGAGCTGATTGCCCGCACCGTGCCGGGCTACGGCCCGATCGCCCAGATCGATGCCAGCCGCAAGGAGTTCAGCGTCGAAGGCAGGCTGTTCAACGAACCCACCTTTGCCACCCCCAACGGCCGGGCCCGGATGGAAATCACCCCCCTGCCGGCGCTGGAGCTGCCGCAGCCAGACCATTTCGGCAGCCTGGCGCCGGATGAAGCCGGCCTGGTGCTGGCCCTGATCACCGCCCGCAGCTACAGCCAGCACAACACCGTTGTCTACAAGGAGGGAGACATGTACCGCGGTATGCCGCATCGCAATACGATTCTGATGAACCGGGCCGATATCGCCCGCGCTGACTTCACGGCCCACCAGCGGGTGACGGTGCAGGGAGAAGCCGGCGAGCTGCAGAACGTGGAGATCATCCCCGGCGAGATCCGCGCCGGGGCGGCGCTGATGTTCTACCCGGAGGTGAACGCCATCTTCAGGGCCGTGATCGATGCCCGCAGCGGCACACCCGCCTTCAAACGGGTGCCGGTGCTGGTGCGGGCGGGAACGGGCGCAGTGGCTGATGCGGCGGCCGGGAATCTCTCGTCCGCGAGAAACTAGGCAGGACAAAGGATCTTAAGCAGCAACGGGGGTCGTCCCTGCGGTGATTTTTATCAGGCTGGCCGAAGCACTCGGCAGCCTATTAAGCACAAACAGCCGGCATCCACAAGCTCGCCATGTTTCACTCATGACGCCATTCTTAGTGGCTCCGCCACGAGCAGCGTCCCGCCACGCTGCTCGTGGCCAGTTAGCACTTCCCATCGACTTGCGTACGCCCACGGTATCTGCACGGACCAGGGGCTTCCTGGAATAGGAACAGCTGCTTGATCGCCCAATCAACTCCATCCGAGTTGAATACAGTGTTCTTCCGTTCATAAAATAAACGCCGAAGCAACCAAGGAGGCGTTATCCACTACCCAGGCACGGAACACGGATTCCTAAGGCTCTAGCCATCAAAATCAGCGGCTGTCCGCCTCAGATCTTGCGCCCAAGAGCAAGCCGGGCCCTTGGCCGCTGTCTTGACGTCATAGCGTCAAAGCGCTAGGCTATTGTCATGGACGATCCAAAACGAGCAACCATTTACTTCGACGCGGATGTGCACCATGCCCTGCGCTTGAGAGCCGCTGCCTGCAACCGC
>NSII01000168.1 GCA_002737305.1 Synechococcus sp. Baikal-G1 | reverse complement strand
TCTTCGAAGCCWGSGAGTTGGTCGAAGTTGAGGTAGCGGTAGATCTCAGCCTGTTGGGGGTTGATCTTGGCGGCGGCGATCGCCAGGTATTGGTCCTTGGTGGGGATGCGGCCCAGTTGGGCGCAGACGGCCGCCAGTTCGGCGCTGCCCAGGTACACCTGGGCGCCATTGCCGAGGCGGTTGTTGAAGTTGCGGGTGCTGGTGGAGAACACGGTGGTGTTGTCTTCGACCCGGGCCTGGTTGCCCATGCAGAGGGAGCAGCCGGGCATCTCCATGCGGGAGCCCGCCTTTTCAAAGATGGCGTAATAGCCCTCAGTTTTGAGCATCTCCTCGTCCATGCGGGTGGGCGGGCAGACCCACAGCTGGGCCTCATTCGTTCCTTGACCCTCGAGCACCTTGGCGGCGGCCCGGTAGTGGCCGATGTTGGTCATGCAGGAGCCGATGAACACCTCATCCACGGGCGTGCCGGCCTCATCGGAAAGAAGTTTGACGTTGTCGGGGTCGTTGGGGCAGGCCAGGATCGGCTCGGTGATGTCATCGAGATTGATCTCGATCACGGCGGCGTAGTCGGCGTCGGCATCGGCCTCCAGCAGCACCGGATTGGCTAGCCAGGCCTCCATCGCCTTGATGCGGCGGGCCATGGTGCGGGCATCGCTATAGCCGCGGGCAATCATGTTCTTGAGCAGGGCCACATTGCTGCGCAGGTATTCACTCACCGTGTCCACCGACAGCTTGATCGTGCTGCCGGCGCAGGAGCGCTCCGCCGTGGCATCGGTGAGTTCAAAGGCCTGCTCGAGTTTGAGGTCGGGCAGCCCCTCGATTTCCATGATGCGGCCACTGAAGATGTTGATCTTGCCGGCCTTGGCCACGGTGAGCAGCCCCTGCTGGATCGCCACATAGGGGATGGCATTCACCACATCGCGCAGGGTCACGCCCGGTTGCAAGGAGCCGGAAAAGCGCACCAACACCGATTCGGGCATGTCCAGGGGCATGGCGCCGATGGCGGCGGCGAAGGCCACCAGGCCCGAGCCGGCCGGGAAGGAGATGCCCAGGGGGAAACGGGTGTGGCTATCGCCGCCGGTGCCGACGGTGTCGGGCAGCAGCATGCGGTTAAGCCAGCTGTGGATGATGCCATCGCCCGGGCGCAGGGCCACACCGCCGCGGGAGCTGATGAAATCGGGCAGTTCGGCGTGGGTTTTGAGGTCCACCGGCTTGGGRTAGGCGGCGGTGTGGCAGAAGCTCTGCATCACCAGATCGGCCGAGAAGCCCAGGCAGGCCAGCTCCTTCATCTCATCGCGGGTCATGGGCCCGGTGGTGTCCTGGGAGCCCACGGTGGTCATCAGCGGTTCGCAGCTGGTGCCGGGCCGCACGCCCTCCAGGCCGCAGGCCTTGCCGACCATCTTCTGGGCCAGGGTGAAGCCCTTGCCCGTGTCGGCCGGGGCGCTGGGGCGGATGAACAGATCACTGGGGCCCAGGCCCAGCTGGCTGCGCACCTTGTCGGTGAGGGAGCGGCCAATCAGCAGGGGAATGCGGCCGCCGGCGCGCACCTCATCGGCGATCGTGCTGGGCTTGAGCTCAAAGCGGGCCACGATCTCGCCCGCGCCAGCCTGGCCGGCCGCCCGCTCGATCGTGCCGGCGTAGGGGCGAATCGTGATCACATCGCCCGAATGGAGGGCCGACACATCGCATTCGATCGGCAGGGCGCCGGAGTCTTCGGCGGTGTTGAAAAAGATCGGCGCAATCTTGCCGCCCAGCACCACACCGCCACTGCGCTTATTCGGCACGTGGGGGATGTCGGTGCCGGTGTGCCAGAGCACGGAGTTGATCGCCGATTTACGCGAGCTGCCCGTGCCCACCACATCACCCACGTAGGCCACGGGATGGCCCTGTTGTTTGAGCTGGCTGATCAGCTCCAGGCCGCCGGGCATGCGGGTTTCCAGCATCGCCATGGCGTGCAGGGGGATGTCCGGGCGGGTGGTGGCGTGGGTGGCCGGCGAGAGGTCGTCGGTGTTGGTTTCGCCCTCCACCTTGAACACGGTGACGGTGATCTCGGCGGGCAACTCCGCCTTGGCGGTGAACCATTCAGCGGCGGCCCAGCTGTCCACCACCTGCTTGGCATAGGCGTTGGTTTCGGCCAGCTCCAGCACGTCGTGGAAGGCGTCGTAAACCAGCAAGGTGCGGCTCAGGCCCGTGGCGGCGGCGCTGGCGATCGCGGGATCGCCATGGGAGAGCAGGGCGATCAGGGCGCTGACGTTGTAGCCGCCGATCATGGTGGCGAGCAGGCGCACCGCCTCCAAGGGGTTCACCAGGGGGCTGGTGGTAGCGCCCTGGGCCACGGCGCTGAGCCAGGTGGCCTTCACGTAGGCGGCCTCATCCACTCCCGGCGGGATCCGCTCGCTGAGCAAGTGCAGCAGCACGCCTTCCTCGCCGGCGGGCGGCGCCTGCAGCAGCTCGGTGAGGGCCTGGGCCTGCTCCGCCGTGAGCGATAGCGGCGGCACACCCTGGGCTTCCCGTTCCAGGGCCGCCAGGCGATAGGCGCTGAGCATGCCGGAGGCCTCCATCGGAAGGGATTCACAGATCCTTCCATTCTTCTTGGCCGCGGGGCCGGCGTTTGGTGGCGGTCGTTGCCAAAGGTCGGCTCAAACCCGACCCATTTCGTAGGCTGGCTTGATTCCCCTAGCTGTTGCAGCGCCCGCCTCCGGCCATGATCCCCACCTCCGATTTGCACGTGGTGGAAACCCGGCCGTTGGTTCCCCCCGCCCTGCTGCACCGGGACCTGCCCTTAAGCGAGCGCTCCGTGGCCACGGTGCAGGGGGCCCGCGAGCGCATCAAGGCGATCCTGCGCGGCGACGACCCGCGGCTGCTGGTGATCGTCGGCCCCTGCTCGGTCCACGACGTGGCAGCCGCCAAGGAGTACGCCAGCGCCATCGCCGCCGAGCACGCCCTCCACAAGGACCAGCTCGAAGTGGTGATGCGGGTCTATTTCGAGAAGCCGCGCACCACCGTGGGCTGGAAGGGGCTGATTAACGATCCCCACCTCAACGGCAGCTACGACATCAACACCGGCCTGCGCCTGGCCCGGGAACTGCTGCTGCACCTGGCCGAACTGGGCCTGCCAGCGGCCACCGAACTGCTCGATCCGGTGGTGCCCCAATACATCGCCGACCTGATCAGCTGGACGGCGATCGGCGCCCGCACCACCGAAAGCCAAACCCACCGGGAAATGGCATCGGGCCTCTCGATGCCGATCGGCTTCAAGAACGGCACCGACGGCAGTGCGATCACGGCGATTAACGCCATGGAAGCCGCCGCCCGGCCCCACCATTTCCTTGGCATCAACCACGAAGGCCATGCGGCCATCGTCACCACCACGGGCAACCCCGATGGCCACCTGGTGCTGCGCGGCGGCAAAAGCGGCACCAATTACCACGCCGAAGCGGTGCAGGAAGCAGCAGCAGCCCTGGCCAAGGCCGACCTACCGCCCCGGCTGATGGTGGATTGCAGCCACGGCAATTCCAACAAGGACTACCGCCGCCAAAGCGACGTGGCCGCCCAGGTAGGCGAGCAATTGGTGGCCGGCACCCGGCACATCATGGGCGTGATGATCGAAAGCCACCTGGTGGCCGGCAACCAAAAGATCCCCACCGACCTCTCCCAGCTCACCTACGGCCAGAGCATCACCGACGCCTGCATCGACCTGGATTCCACCCGGTTGGTGCTAGCCGGCCTGGCAGAAGCAGTGGCCCTAGCCCAACGGGGTCTGGTCAAGGCCTGAGCAGGCTCCAGAGCAGGCCCACCACCAGGGGCACGCTCAGGTTATCGAGGCCATAGGCGCTGAGCTGCTCCAGGCCAACGGCCAGCGCCGTGATCAGCAAGATGGCAGCCGCCGCCTGGGGCGGACCGGCCGCCGCCCACTCCGCCAAGCCCGAAACGGCGCCTGCAGGCCCCTGCCGGATCCAGAGCAGGCCCAACACAGCGGCACTGGCGATTGCCATTGCACCGGTGCCCACCAGCGATTTGCGCTGGCCCAACAGGCTCCAGCTGGGGGATCGCACCAGGGGACCCAGCAGGCCGGCCAGGCCATCGCCAAAGGCCATCACCAGCACCCCGGCGGCCACGGCCGCGGGCTGGGCGGGCCAAAACAGGGCCAACAGCAGGGTGATCGAGGCGCCGTAGGCGACCGTGCCATAGCTGGGCCGGCCCACGTCCTCCACCGCTGGCAGCAAGCGGAAGCGATGGTTCAGGGCCGTGAGCAGGGTCACGGCCGCCGCCGCCGGCAAGGCAATGCCGCGTTCGATCTGGAGGGCCCAGGCGAGCAACACCACTGGGCCAGTCCCGATGTGAACCAGTTTGCGGCTCCACTCCCGCTGCTCGGGCCAACGGCGGCGCACCAGCAAGGCCAGGGCCAGCAGCCCAGCCAGATAGAGGCCCACCACGGCAATCGCGAGGCTCTGGCCCTGGGGGCCGGATCCAGCCGCCCTAACCAGCTCAGAAATTGCCAACCATCTGCGCTTCAGCCAGCGTTGATCATGCCGCCCGCTCGAAGTTCGTCATCATCCGCAGCTTCAAGATCGCCTTGGCTTCCAACTGGCGCACCCGTTCGCGGGAGACATTGATCTGACGGCCAATTTCGGCCAGAGTGAGGGGCTCACTGCCCTCGAGACCGAATCGCATCTTGATAATTTTTTGTTCCCGTTCGTTGAGCTGGGACAGCCAGTTGCCGAGGTGTTCCTTTTGGAGCGTGCGGTCCATCGACTCCATCGTTTCACCGCTGGCCGGATCGGCGATCAGTTCGCCGAGGGTGCTGCGGTCCTCTTCGCCGCGGGCATGGGCATCGAGGGAGGCGCAGGGGGCGCTCTGGGACAGCAGATCGTCCAGCTCCTGGGGCGGCATGCCCATGGCGTGGGCCAGTTCCAACCGGTAGGGCTGGCGGCCGAGGCGATGGGACAGCTCCCGGCTGATGCGCCGCATCTTCGAGAGCTTTTCGCTCACATGGATCGGCAGGCGGATCGTGCGGGCGCTGTTGTCGATGGCCCGGGTCATGCCCTGGCGAATCCACCAATAGGCATAGGTGGAAAATTTGTATCCCATGGCGGGATCGAATTTATCGACGGCCCGCTCCAGGCCGATCGCCCCTTCCTGCACCAGGTCGAGCAGCTCCAGGCCCTGGTTCTGATACTTCTTGGCGACGCTCACCACCAGCCGCAAATTGGCGGCCATCATGCGATCCCGGGCCCGGGTGCCCATGCGGATTTGATGGCGCTGGCGGGGGGTGATCTGGTCGGCCGGCAATTCCCGCAACCGCTTCATCGCCTGCACGTGGTGGGCGAGTTCAATTTCTTCGGCGGGGGTGAGCAGGGGAACCCGGCCGATTGTGCTCAAATACCAGCCGACTGAATCAGCCCCAAGTCGTCCACCTTGGCGACTGGCTGCAGCCTTGGCCGGGAGAGGTTTGCGGGCTGGCACCGATCCGCGAGGTGCCGATTCCTGTAGCGCTGAATGCCCCAGTTCTCCATGGGATATCCCTGGGGGGGCGGCAGACCCAGCGGAATGCTGAGGTGTCCCCATGACCCTCTGCCTCCTAATTTGATTTTGCCGGAATGTAGCACTAAGGTGATATTAGCAAGGGTGTCAAATCGGCAGGGTTTCCCGGTTCAGGCCTGCTTTTTGCGGATTTGCCCATCTGGCATCGATCGCCAATGGCAAATCTGGCCATCTTGTCCGGCCCACGGGCTGATCGAGGTCAGGACTCCGGCACCGAAAAACTGCGCCATCCCTGCATCAACTCATTTTGAATCGCATGCATCTCAGAGTCGGACTGACGCTGGCTGAACTGGCCATCAGGGGCCATATCCCAAGCGCTGCAGTTGTCCGCCAGGTAGGCATTGAGGAGGTTTTGTAGTTGTTGCCGCAGAATTGGGTCCTCGATTGGGGTAACGGCTTCGACCCGTCGATCGAGGTTGCGGGGCATCCAGTCGGCGCTGCCGAGATACAGCTCGTCATCGCCGCCGTTGGTAAACCAGAACACCCTTGAATGTTCGAGAAAGCGGCCAATCACGCTGGACACCCGAATGTTGTCGCTGATCCCCGCCAAGCCCGGCCGCAGGCTGCACATGCCCCGCACCAGCAGGTCGATCGACACGCCGGCCTGGGAGGCGGCATAGAGCCGCTCGATGATGCGGGGATCCACCAAGGAATTCATCTTGGCCTTGATCTGGGCCGGCCGGCCGGCCTGGGCATGGGCCGTTTCCCGTTCGATCAGGGCCTCCATGCCGTTTCGCAGGGTTACCGGGGCCACCAGCAGCTTGCGGAAGCTCTGCTGTTTCGAGAAGCCGGTGAGGTAGTTGAACAGCTCGGCCAGGTCCTGGCCCAGTTCCGGCCTGGCGGTGAGTAGGCCCAGGTCGGTGTAGAGGTTGGAGGTTTTTGAGTTGTAGTTGCCCGTGCCGATATGGGCGTAGCTGCGCAGCCGGTCCTTTTCTTTGCGCACCACCAGGGTCACCTTGGTGTGGGTCTTGAGGCCCAGCACCCCATACACCACATGGACGCCTGAGCGCTCCAACTGGCGGGCCCACTGGATGTTGTTGTCCTCGTCGAAGCGGGCCTTGAGCTCCACCAGGGTCATCACCTGCTTGCCGTTTTCGGCGGCCCGGATCAGGGCGGCGATAATCGGCGAGTTCTTGGAGGTGCGATAGAGGGTCATCTTGATCGCCAGCACCGAGGGGTCATCGGCGGCCTGGTTGATGAACTCCTCCACCGAGGTGGAGAACAAATCAAAGGGATGGCACAGCAACACATCGCCGCGGCGCAGCACCGAGAAAATGCTTCGAAATTCCTCCGGCTTGATCGAGCCATCGTCGAGTTGGCTCTTCTGGGCCCGGGCCAGGGCCGGGGCCGTGCGGCCCATGAAGGGCCTGTCCTTGAGCTGGGGCAGGGGCACCGCCTGCAGGCTCATCAGGTCATCGAGGCCGAGGGGACCATTGATTCGATAGAGGTCCTGGGGCTCCACCGCCGTGCCTTCAATCAGCAGGTCCACCACCTCCTGGGGCATCTCATTGGCCACCTCCAGGCGCACCACCTCGCCACCGAGGCGGCGCTTGCGCAGGCCCTCCTGCAGGGCCAGCATCAGGTCGTCGGCTTCGAGATCCCGCAGTTCCAGGTCGGCATCGCGGGTAACGCGGAAGAAGTAGTGGCCTTCCACCACCATGCCCGGGAACAGGCGCTGCAGGTTGAAGGACACCACCTGCTCCAGGGGCACGGCGGTGAACACCGGCGCTGGACGGCGTTCGCAGAGGTCGGTGGGAATCTGCACAAACCGGGGCAGGTTCTTCTGGGGCACCTTGATCCGGGCAAACTGAAGCTGGCCCGTGTCGGGATCGCGGATCAGGGCGGCGATGTTGAGGCTGAGGTTGCTAATGAAGGGAAAGGGATGGGCCGGATCCACCGCCAGGGGCGTTAGGACCGGAAAGATCGCTTCATTGAAATAGGTATTGACCCAATCCTTCTGATTGCCGTTCAACCGTTCGTAGTCGAGCAGTTGCACACCATGGTCAAATAGTTGGTGCTTGAGATAGAGGCGGTAATGGGCCTGCTGCTGGTCCAGCAAGGGTTGCAGCGCCGCCTGGATGTGGTCGAGCTGCTCCTGGGGCGTTAGGCCGTCATCGCTGAGGGTGGTGATGCCGTGCTCCACCTGGGACTTCAGCGAAGCCACCCTCACCATGAAGAACTCATCGAGGTTGTTGCTGAAAATGGCGCTGAACTTGGCCTGCTCCAGCAGGGGCGTGTGTTCATCCAGGGCCAGGGCCAGCACCCGCTGGTTGAAGGCGAGCCAAGCAAGCTCCCGATTGATATAGAGCTCGGGGGGCAGAACGGGATGGCTCATTGTTGTTCAGCCTTGCTTGGG
>NSII01000167.1 GCA_002737305.1 Synechococcus sp. Baikal-G1 | reverse complement strand
AGGCGACGAAAAGCCACCCGCAAGGGTGGCTTTTTTGTTGGGGATTTTATTGGAGGGAAGGGTTGGTTTGGCCTGGTTTTAGGAGCTATCCCGTCTTCGCACTGCTCGTCACGGTGTCATGCGCCAGCTCCTGGGCTGGGGTGCGGCAGGGTACGCTTTAAACCTGATTTCTGGTTGAACCCGGCACGATTGGGCAGTCTTCCCCCGAGTAGGCGCAAGCGCTTTAAGGCGGTCGCCCGCTTGAGCTGGCGGGCCTATCGCCTTTGGGATCAGCAGGATTGCGTTGATCTCAGTGCTGCCTTTGCCTATCACAGCCTCCAGTCCCTCTTCCCGATCCTGCTGATTGCCCTGGCTGTGGCCAGCCGCATCCTGGGCCGTGATGATGGCATTACTGACAGCATCATGGATTGGGCCGCCAGCATCTTTCCCGAGAATGTATTGCCCATGATTCGCAGTACTTTGATGCGGTTTTATCGCCAAGGGAATGGGGCTGGATTGGTTGGTATTCTCTCGCTGTTGGTAACCTCAAGTAATGCCTATCTGAGTCTGCGTCGTGGTGCTGATCGTCTGTGGGGCTTCCGTTTCCAGCTTCAGCACCAGTCGTGGCAATGGCTGGTGCTGCGGTTCCTGCGATCCCGCGCTGAGGCCTTTGCCCTGGTTGCCCTGCTTGGGTTGTTCCTGGTGTTCGGCCAATTGGCCACCAGTTTGAGAGTGCTCGCCCATGACTCTTGGCAAGTGACGATCGCCTCGTTGTTACCGACACCGTTGCATCAGCTGCTGCCCTTTTCGATGCTGGCCAACCTGGGATTGTCCCTGCTGTTTAGTTCTTGCGTGGCATTGGCCCTGTTGCGCCTGTTGCCCTCAAGGCGGGTTCCCCTGGCCCCCCTGGTGCCTGCCGCCCTCCTGGTCGGCCTGGCCCTCACCAGTTTGAACCTGGTGCTTGGCAGCAGTTTGATTCCCCTAGGAGCCCGTTTCCAGGCCTACGGCGTCATCGGAGCTGTGCTGCTGTTGACCCTTTGGGTGTGGCTTCTTGCCCTGATCCTTTATTACGGCATCGCCCTCTCAGTGGTTCTAGCCCGTCCAGCTGGCTTTGCTAAGGCGCCTGCGATAGGGGAGCTCTTGCCTGGGGGGCGATCCACACCCAGTCAACGCCCGGACTGATCCGTCCGGGGGAGAGGATGGACGCCACGTTCCCATCGCCCGTGGCTAGCTGATGTCCCGTCCGCTCCCTTGGCTCTGGATTGTCCTGGCTGGCGTGCTGCTGCTGGCGCCTGGTTTAGGGGGCCGCCTGTTTGTGGATGTGCTGGAGGGGATCACCCTGTTGGTGGTGGTGGTGCCCCTGGTGCTGGCCGGCGGCGGCGTGATTGGTTGGTGGTGGTTGCGGCGCAACCTGATCGCTTGCAGCGCTTGCGGCACCACCAGCATCGGCCAAAGCCAATGCCCAGCATGCGGGTCCCCTCTGCAGGGCGGCCAGGGCCCCGAAGGGGTGCCGCTTGGGGTGGATGCCAGTGATGTGACGATCGATGTGGTCGCCCAATCGGTGGACGAAGGCCGGAAACGCTAAGGGTGTGGCGTTGCCTGGATTGGACGTGGTGACCTTACTGCGGGCTTATTAGGTTGAGATAGTGATTTCGTTGCCTTGATTTTTGCTATTGATTGAGCCCGTATGGGCGGGCGCTTAAACCTGCGACTGGGCCTTTGCTTGCTCTTTTGAAAGCTCCTGCAGGCGCCGTTCCCTTAGGAATAAAAATAGGGGCGCCCCGCAGGCAAAGGCCAGCCCGAAGCTTGCTAGCAGGGCGACCCAGAAGTATTTGATTTGCAGTCTTTTCGCCTCCACCACCATCCAGATCGTGAAGGCCGTGGCGCCGATCAGGAGATCGCGGGAGAGGGATTGGGCCGCTGGATTAATATTTGCTTGGGCAATGAAGCGGGCCAGATCAAAGGCGCCGCCGCTCTCGCGGATGAAATCGAGGTTGGCCAGCCAAGGCAGGATCGCCCCGGCCCCGGCCAGGCCTAAATAAAGCCATGCAAGCCAGGGGCTGGGTTTGCTGGACAGGGGGCTTGTCATGGTTTGGTGCGCTTGGCAGCTGGGCTGTCTTGGTTCCATTCGATCACGTCCTGTTCCACCTCGGCGAGCACGGCCTCACAGCGCTCCAGGTAGGTCAGGGCCCGCCGGTAATGGCCCGCCATCGCTTCCACTTCCAGGTCTGCCGCTTGCAGTTGGCCGAGGGAAAGTTCCAGGGCCGTTCGCGCCTCCTGAAAACTGAGTTGGGCTACGTCGGCTTGCCACTCCCGATCGCCAACGCTTTGTTGATCCTGATCAGGGGGCATTCCTGGGGCCTGGTTTTCAAGTGGGCGGCTGCTTTTGCGCGGGGGTGACATCGGTGACCTGGGCTTGGAGGCGGCCATCGGCGAGCTCCACCAGGAAGGGATCGCCACACCCAATCTGCTTGATCGAGCGCAGGAGCTGGCCGCTGGGTGACCGCACCAGGGCAAAGCCGCGCCGGAGCAGCCGCTGGGGCGAGAGGGCTTCGAGCAGCTCGCGCCGTTGCTGGAGACCCTGGCGCTGGTGGGCCAACAGCCGGCTGGGGTGGATGTGCTCTAGTTGGGCCTTCAAAATGGCGAGTTGCTGCCGTTTGGCTTGCAAGCTGAAGCCGAGGGCTTGGCGCAGTTGGCTTCGGCTTTGATTGAGCCGTTGCAGCACCGTTAACCGATCGGGCAGCAGGGCCACAATCGCGGCGGTAGGGGTGGCGGCCCGGTAATCGGCCACTAGATCGGCAATGGTGGTGTCGTCCTCGTGCCCGAGCCCGGTGACAACGGGTACCGGGCTCGCGCCTAGAAGGCGGGCTAGGGCTTCGCCATCAAAGACGGCCAGGTCTTCACGGCTGCCGCCGCCGCGGGCCAGCACAATCGCTTCGATTCCGAGCCCATCGGCCCGCTCGATCACCTGGGCCAGGAGCCGGCAGATCTCCGCTTCCACCTGGCCTTGCACCGGGATGGCCACCTGGTAGAGGCGCGTGCTGGGCCAGCGTTCGGCGGCCGTGCGCAGCATGTCGGCCAGGGCTGAACTGGGCACGCTTGTGAGTAGGGCGATCGCCGCTGGGAAGGGCGGCAGGGTGCGTTTGCGCTCGGCTGCCAATAGGCCCTCGGGCTCGAGGATTTGGCGTACCCGCTCGAACTGGCGCAGCACGGTGCTGAGGCTGGGGCGCAGGTCCAACACCTGGACCGACAGGGTGGCCCGGGCTGCCCAGAAATTGAGCTTCCCCACCACGACCACGCCATCGCCTTCGGCGGGTTGGTGGCTGAGTTTGGCCAGCTGGGAGGCCCAGATCACCGCCGATATGGTCGCATCCCCATCCACCAGGGTGAGCCAGAGGTGGCCCTTCTTCAGTTGGGGCCTAGAGATCGTGGCGTCAATCAGGAACCTGGGGGCGAAGCCCCGCTCCAGCAGGCTGCCGATCGCCTGGTTGAGTTGGGCAACGCTGTAGCGGGGCAGGCCGTTGGCCTCAGCCATGGGCGTCACTCGCTCAGGGTGCGGTACCCAACGCCCCAGTAGATCGCCATGGTGCTGGCCACAACCACCACCAGTTTGCCGAAGGGATGGTGGAAGCCAATCAGGCCAATGGCACTAATCACCACGGCAATGCTGATTTGACGGGCGCCATCACGGCGGTTCTTGGCGATGGGGCGTGCCAAGGCAGCTCCTGGACTGGGGGACATTGCAGTCTCGCCGATGCCGGTCTTACCGGCTGCTGCCCATTAAAAAACGTCCCATAGGGGACGCCCTAACGGGACAGGTTGCGGATCAACCCAGGCCGATCTGGCTCAAGATGCCCTGGCCGGTGAGCAGTTCGGTGCCGAGGCCGATCACGAAGCCCAGCATGGCCAGACGGCCATTCCAGGTTTCAGCAAAGGCCACAAAGCCAAAACGAGTGGAAGAGTCAGCCATGGATCGGAGGGCGGGGTCAACCAGCAGATTGTAAGGAAATATTTCGGTGGGTTGACAGGCCTGGGCCGG
>NSII01000166.1 GCA_002737305.1 Synechococcus sp. Baikal-G1 | reverse complement strand
CGTGCTGGGGTCCTCCGGCCATGGGTGGCGCGGATAGCGGCCGCGCAGGTCGGCGCGTACCTGGCGATAACCCGAGCGCCAGAAGCTGGCTAGATCGCTGGTAATGGCAGCGGGCCGGCCGGCTGGGGAGAGCAGCTGCAGGCTGACGGGGAGGCGGCCGCCCAGGACCCTGGGTCCGTCATTGCAGCCAAACAAYTCCTGCAGCTTCACYGCTAGCACCGGCACCCCCGAGCTGTAGTCGAGCCGCGCTAGCCGGCCCGAGGGRATTGGCACACTCTCGGGCAGCAGTTCGTTGAGCTGGCGCCTGAACTCCCAGGGCAGGCCGTTCCAAAGGGCTTCCACCAGGTTGAGGCGTTGGAGCTCCGCCGCCGAGCTGATCCCCTCGAGTTGCTCTCCGAGCCAATGCTCGAGGCTGGCCAGCAGCACCCCGTCGCTGCGGTCGGGCCAGGGGGCGCCCAGGTGCTGGTGAGCCAGGCCAAGCCGCTGCTGCAGGCTGCGACTGGCCTCGCTCCAGGGCAGCAGCTGCAGTCCCTGGGGGCCGGAGCCGCCCACCGGGTTGTCCTGGCCCAATCCCGCCAGCAAGGCCCGTTTAACGAGCTCTGGGGGCGGCGTGTTCCAGGGGACGCGCTGCAGCACCAGGGCCCCCAGGCGCCGTTGCCGTTCAGCGCGCACCCGTTGGCCCTGGGGATCCCAGCGAACGTGTTCCTCCATGGCGCCGGATTGGGCCGCCCAGGCGTCCAGGCTCGCCCGCGCGAGGGGCATGGCTAGGTGGATGCGGCAATCCCGTCCGGCTCCGTCGGTGCGGGCGATTGCCAGCACTTCGCAGCCGCTGAGCGGATCGGTGGGGTTGAGTTGGGCGCCCCGGCCGCTGCGGGTGAGGTAGCGCTCCTGGCTGCCTGGACGCAGCAGGGCCACCCAGTCGGGATAGGCATGGGCCACGAGCTCGCCGGCGAGGGCATCGGCGCCCAGGGGGTCGGCCTTAGGGGCCTGGGCTACGTCTGGAGGATTGGACTTGGAACCGCTGGAACTGGCTGGGCGGCGGCGATCGCTATCGGGTTCGGGGGGCTTGATGGGCCCCAGGGCCTGCAGTTGCGCCAGCAGTTGCCTCTGGAGTTGCAGCAGCCGTTGGCGCTGGGGATCCCGCCCCGGCTGGCGTAGCCAGTCAAGCCGGCGGCCCAGGTCACTGCCGTTGGTTTGGGGGTTGAGGGGATCCCGTTCACTGAGCAGGGTCGCCAGGGCAGAGCCCAGCTCGGTGGCGCCGAGGRCGCGGGAGCGCAGCAGCAGCTGGCCCAGGCGTGGGTGCACCCCCAGGCCCGCCAGCTGGCGGCCGTGGCCCGTAAGGGCCCCGGCCCCATCAACGGCTCCGAGGGTTTGCAGCAGGGCCTGGCCCTCCAGCAGGTTGGCCCGGGGGGGCGGATCCAGCCAGGGCAGGGCTTCCCCCAGGCCGGCGCCCCATTGGGCCAGTTGCAACACCAGGGGCGCCGGATCGGCCTCCAGTAGTTCGGGTGGATCAAAGGCGGGCCGGCCCTGCTGGTCGGCGCCGGACCAGAGGCGGATGCAGCGCCCSGGCCCCAGGCGTCCGGCCCGGCCCCGGCGTTGCTCGGCGCTGGCCTGGCTGGCGGGCCCGGTCACCAGGGCATCCATGCCGGTGCGCGGATCGAAGCGGCTGCGCCGGCTTAGGCCGCTATCGATCACCAGGGTGACCCCCTGCAGGGTCAGGGAGCTTTCGGCAATGCCACTGGCGAGCACAACTTTGCCGGCCTGCCGGCGCGCCCCAGCCAGGGCCTGGCTTTGGGCCACCAGGGGCAGGCTGCCGTGCAGGGGGCAGATCTCCAGGTCCTGGGCCCAGTCCCGGGCCTCAAGGGCCCGCTGGCATTGCAAGATCTCCCGCTGGCCGGGGAGGAACACCAGCACCGTTTCCCGCACCTGCCGCTGATCGAGCCAGTGTTGCTCCAGGGCCCGCACCACCTGGCTGGCCAAGGGTTCCAGCGGCCGGGGSGCCTGGTGGGTCACCTCGACAGCAAAGCTGCGCCCCTCACTCGTGACCTGCTGGGCCTCGGGCCATTGGCCGGCCAGGGGGGCCAGGTTCAACGTGGCGGACATCACCAGCAGGCGCAGATCGGGCGCCAGCACCGAACGCGCTTCCCGCACCAGGGCTAGGGCCAGATCAGCTTCGCTGCGGCGTTCGTGGAATTCATCAAAGATGACGCAGGCCACGCCGTCGAGGGCTGGATCGGCCTGCAGGCGGCGCAGGAACAGACCGTCGGTGACCACTTCGATGCGGGTGGCGGCTGAGCAACGCTGCTCAAAGCGCACCCGGTAGCCCACCTGGCCTCCGACCGGTTCGTCCAGGCTGGCGGCCAGCCGTTCGGCCGCGGCCTTGGCCGCCAGGCGCCTCGGTTCCAGCATCAAGATTGTGCCGGCGTTCTCCCCCCAGGCCTCCAGCAGGGCCAAGGGCACCCGGGTGGTTTTGCCAGCACCAGGAGGAGCCTGCAACAGCAGGGTTCCGCCCGGGGGCAATCCCTCCACAATCGCGCCCAGGCAGGACTCAATCGGCAGGCTTGGCATCACCAAAGTGGTTTCCCCGCGTCCTGGAGGGAACCGGCCCAGGGCCTCCGCAGCGGTCTGCCCCGGCGGATGGGTTCAGCGCACGTGGCGAATGCCATCGACTGGGTGGTAGGCCTCGCCGGTGGTTTCTTCGTAGACGATGGCGGGCAGCCCGGTTTCAAACATCGTTTGCAGGGCTTCCTTGAGGTAGGGATTCCAGCCTCCGGTGGTCACCTTGCCGTGGCGCACGGTCCAGTCCCAGGTGCCCTGCAGGTCCCGCGGAATCCGGCCTTCCCGGTCCCGGCGGGCCACCAGATCCTGGGATTCCACCAGCCCCACCATGATCGGATCCTTGCCATAGGCCGGCGTGATGCTCAGCTCTAGGCGCATCGGGTCTTCCTTGACCATGCGCAGGCGGAAGCGGGGGGGCAGCTTCAGGCTGCTAAGCACTGCTGCCACGATGCGGGTTCTCTGGTCCACCAAATGAGGCCTCCGCCTAAAACACGTCCACTCCAACGGTTGTACCAGTTGGCGTGCTCCAGGGATTCTCCTACTGCGTGTCCCTGGGGATCAAGGCTTGCCCCCCGAAGGGCTCAAGGCCTGCTCCCCCAAGGGCTCAAGGCTGGGCGTCGCTGGGGCTCAAGGGCGGGTCCTGGTCGGCGCTGAAGCGCACGGTGAGCAGGTCATCCCGGGTTAACTGACCCTCGGAATCGAGGAGCTCTGGATGGATGGTCAGCCGTCCGGTGCGATCGGTTCCGTTGCTGGGTAGGGGATTGTTTGGCCGGGGCACCGCACTGAATCCCCGGGCCATCACCCGGAAGGCCTGCCAGAGCAACAGCAGGAAAAATCCGCCGTAGATCAGGGGAAACAGGTGGGTGAGCAGGTCAGTCATCGGCTGCGGTGACGGCGACGGGACGGCGGGATCCCAGCCCATGCGCCTGGATCCATCATGGACCGGCAGGGCGCCGATGGGCGATCTTCCAGGCCCAGAGGCTGCTGCAGGCGGCCCCGAAGGCCAGAAAGCCAAGCAGGTAGGGATGGGCGTTCATGGCG
>NSII01000165.1 GCA_002737305.1 Synechococcus sp. Baikal-G1 | reverse complement strand
GGGCAGGCCCGCAAGCCGGGTCAGGGGGAGCTGGTCTGGGGTGGATCAGCTGTTGTCCCGCAGGGTTTCGACGCAGCGGGTGACGCACTCGCCGTCATCGAGGGAGCAGGCCGTGATGCATTCGAAATAGCTGTCCACATGGTCTGGGGCGCTGGCGCCCAAGSTCTGGCCATGCTCGAGGTTGGCCCGATAGGGGCCGCGGTTCTGCGAAGCCTGGGACAGGAAGGAGGCGTTGCTGATATGGGAACCCATGGCCAAACTGTCGCAATGGATACGGTCAGGTTATGCACACAATTGGGGTGAGTCCAGCGAAATGGGTCTTCATGCCTACGGGGGCATGAAGTTTGATAAAGGGTCCCCCTTGCGATGGGGCGTCCATGGGGCTGCTCGAGCCTTGTCAGGCCATGGGATTGCCGCTTCGCAGCCCTTCGGTTCGGGACGCAGCCCTTACGACAAGCGCCAGGCCGGACACCCTTCCGCTGAAGCGGCTTCAGCCCTTGCCGACTTCAGCCCTTGCCGGCCGCGGCCAACTTGCCTGAAGCGGCCTTGGCTTTTTGTTTCTCCTTGCTGGCGCGTCGTTTCGCTTCCAGCTCCCGTTCCAGGCTCAGCTCGTGGGCGGCTAGTCGTTCTTCCTCTTTCTTTTCCTGGTAATAGGCGTAGTCGCCCCGATACAGCACCAGTTCGCCATCCCGCAATTCGACGATGCGGTTGGCCACCCGCGAGATGAAATAG
Organism: Synechococcus sp. Baikal-G1; assembly: GCA_002737305.1. GTDB lineage: Bacteria > Cyanobacteriota > Cyanobacteriia > PCC-6307 > Cyanobiaceae > BAIKAL-G1. The sequence continues at coordinate 2,368 of NSII01000165.1, read as the reverse complement.
CGGTCGTGRGACACAACAAGTACGGCCCCTTCATACTCCATTAGGGCATCCTCCAACATCTGCTTGGCGGGGATGTCGAGGTGGTTGGTGGGCTCATCGAGTACCAACAAATTGCAGGGACTGAGCAGCATCAAGGCCAGGGCTAGACGCGCCTTTTCGCCACCACTGAGTTGGCCTACCTGTTTGAAGACGGAGTCGTTGCTGAAGCAGAAACTGCCCAGCAGGGAGCGCACCTGGCTTTGGGTCCAATCCGGCACCGCCTCGAACAGGGTGTCGATCACGCTTTTATTGAGATCGAGGGCCTCGGCCTGGTTCTGTTCGAAATAGCCGGCGATCACATTATGGTCCCCCAGGCTGGCTTTGCCCTCGAGGGGCTCCTCCATGCCCATCACCAGCCGCAGCAGGGTTGATTTACCGGCCCCATTGGGCCCCACAAAGGCGATGCGATCGCCCCGCTCGATTTCCAATTCGGCGCCGAGAAACAGGATGCGATCGCCGTAGCTGTGGGTGAGGTTGTCAAGCAGGGCCACCTGGCGGCCGGAGCGGGGTGCCGGCGGGAAACTGAAGCGGGGGCCGCCCAGGGCATCCACCGGCGCTTCGACGCGCTCCACCTTGTCGAGTAGTTTTTCGCGGCTTTTGGCCTGGGTGCTGCGGGTGGCACTGGCCCGGAAGCGGTCGATGTAGGCCTGCTGGGTGGAGAGTTCCTTTTGTTGGCGCTCGAAGGCGGCCTGGCTGGCTTCCCGTTCGAAGGCTTTCTGCTCCAAGTGTTGGCTGTAGTTGCCCAGGTAGCTGCGCGATATGCCCCGCTCGGTTTCAACGATTTGGTTGCAGACCCGATCAAGAAAGGCCCGGTCGTGACTGATCACCACCAGGGGCACGGTCTGCTCAATTAGATACCCCTCCAGCCACTGAATCGTTTCCACATCCAGGTGGTTTGTGGGCTCATCGAGTAGCAGCAGATCGGGGTCTTGCAGCAGGATTTTGCCGAGGGCAATTCGCATCTGCCAACCGCCTGAATAGTCGCCTACCGGCTGTTCGGCGCCTTCGGGGGTGAAGCCGATTGTGGGCAGCAGCTTGTCGATGCGGGCATCAAGCTCGTAGCCATGGAGGGCCTCGAAGCGGCTGTGCAGCCGGCCCAGTTCGTGGATSAGTTCATCGAGATGGTCCGGGTCGCTGGCGGCCTTGTCGCTGGCCATTTCGTCTTCCACCTGGCGCTGGCGATTCAGCACCTGGGCGGCTTCGCCGAAGGCCTGGAATAGCTCCTGGCGGACGCTGCGGGCCAGGTCCACATCGAATTCTTGCTGCAGGTAGGCAATGCGYGGCTCCCCTTGCTTCACCACCAGGCCGCTGGTGGGCTCCTCCAGGCCGGCAATGATGCGCATCTGGGTCGATTTGCCAGCCCCATTCACCCCCACCAAACCAATGCGATCGCCGGCCTTGACTTCCCAGGTGACGTCCTTCAGCACCTCGCCGGTGGGGTAAATCTTTGAAACACGTTCCAGACGAAGCACGGGGACAGGGCTACAGGCGTGCCCCCATCATCCCCTGAGCGGCAGACTGCAGGGGTGCGGTTGCGGCCAGRGCCATGATCAAGCGACTCGAACAGGTGGCCGCCCTWGTGGTGGCCGCCGGTTTGGCGATCGTCAGCTACTGGCTGTTTTTCAGCTGGGCCCAGGGAGGTGGGGGCCCCCGGCGCCAGCGCTCCGCCCTAGAGGCCCCCGCGGGCCTTCAGCAGCCACTGCTTGCTGCCGGCGTCGTCCAGGGTGCTGATGTGGGCCTTCACCTGCTCAATGCTGACCGGCAGGCCCCAGTTATCGCCGAGGCGGCAGATCTGTTCGAGGGTGCCTGAAGGGTTTTGTAGGGCCTGGCGGAACAGGGCCTGGGTGAGGTCCGGGTCCTGGCTGATCCGTTGATACAGGCTGGCGGCGTTGCCATTGACGTTGCCGTTGACGGTGTCACTGACGGTGTCAGGGACAACCCCGGTGGCGGCGCTCTTGGCGCCCCCCGGGGTAGGCGTTGGCTGGTCTTCGGCCATGGCTGGGTTGCACGCCATCTGAGCCTATGCAGGTCGGCCCCGGTGCAAACGAATTTGAAACAGCTAGCAGCACGAGTTGGAGCCTGCTTGGGCCCTGGCGCTGGACCCGCTGCCTGGGATCAGCCCCGTTCTCAGGCGGCCTGGGGGGAGTCCTCGGGTTGGCCGCTGGCGGAGGCGTCTTCCATGGTGCGGGCGTCGAGGCAGAGCACCTTGCGCAGTTGGGCGTAGTTGGCGGCTAGGGCGGCGCGGCCCTCCTGCTGGGCCCCGAACTCGGCCCGTTGCAGCACGTGGTGCAGATGGGTGAGCAGGTAGGTGCTGATCACCGCTGAAACG
>NSII01000164.1 GCA_002737305.1 Synechococcus sp. Baikal-G1 | reverse complement strand
CCGGTGCCGCTCGGGGCCAGCGGGTCCCGAGCGACTTTTCGCCCCTTCCCTGGGGTCCCTGTCCTTCGCGCTTTGGCCTGACTCTGTGGCGACCCGTCAGAACTCCACCAGTGGCCGACCCAAGTCGCCTCGGATTCAGGTGGTGCTGCCGGAAGATGTTTGCGAGCGCCTTGGGGCCGTGGCCGAGGCCGAGGCCCGCACGGTCAGCAACATGGCCCGGGTGTTGATCCAGCAGGGGCTTGAGGTGTACGAGCAGCAACAGGCCGCCCTGCGGGCCGCGGCTGCCCCCGCYCCAGCGGCCACGGCAGCCCAGGACACCGACAACTTTCGCCAGGCCCTCGAGCAGCAGGATCAGGCCGAGCCCAAGCGCCTGCGCGGAGCCCCCAGGCGCCTGCGCCTTAACCGGCCCCGGGCCTAGGGCCGGCCTTGGGGCCTGGCGCAGACCCCCAGCACCGCGGCTTGGCGGGCGCCGGTGACCGAGGGACGGGAGCCGGGATGGCCGAGCGYATGCCACCAGGCCAGTAGGGCAAAGGCCAGGGCTTCCCGTTCGCTGTCGCCGATGCCCAGCTCCGCCAGGGGACGCACGGCCAKGCCGCGGCAGCGGCGGCGCAGCTCTGCCATCAGCAGGTGATTGCGGGCGCCGCCGCCCGCCACCAGCAGCTCCAGGGGCATGGGGCCGCGGCCGAGGTCCTGGGCCACGGCCGCGGCCGTGAAGGCGGTGAGGCTGGCCAGGGCGTCGGCGGGCAGGAGGCTTTCGCCCCGCCCCTGGGCCGCCTGCTCCAGGGCCTGGAGGCGGCGCTCGAGATCCACGGCGCCAAACAGCTCCCGGCCCGTGGACTTGGGGGGCGCCTGCTGCAGGTAGGGCTCCTGCAGCCATTGGTTGACCAGGGCCTCGTTGATCTGGCCCTGGCTGGCCCAGGCGCCATTGGCATCAAAGTTGAGGCTGCCGCCACTGAACTGGCTGACGGCGAGATCCAGCAGGCTGTTGGCCGGGCCGCAATCCCAGCCCTGGATCGGCGCCTGGCGCTCGGGCCCCGAGCTCGGTGGCAGCAGGGTGAGATTGGCGATGCCGCCAATATTAACGATGACGCGGTCGCGGCGAGCTGAGCGGAATACCGCGTCGTGAAACGCCGGCACCAGCGGCGCGCCTTGTCCGCCGAGGGCGAGATCCTTGCGGCGAAAATCCGCGACCACCGGAATCCCCGTGAGGGTGGCGATTACATTGGGATCGCCGATTTGCAGCGTAAAGGCCGGCGTGAATTTGGGGCGGTGGCGAATGGTTTGCCCGTGACTGCCGATG
>NSII01000021.1 GCA_002737305.1 Synechococcus sp. Baikal-G1 | reverse complement strand
ACAGGCAGGCCCCCCGTATGGTGTGCACGACGATGAGCGGCCGGACTTTTCCGGCCTCTTCCATGAACACGATCGACGAGCACATTCTTAAGGATCAGAGCGAGATCGAGGCGGCCAAAGCCATCGGTAACGATGGCAAGGTGCGGCACCTCGAAGAGGAGCTCAAGGGACTGGAGGAATACAAGGCCCACCACCCGGAAGACGCCCACGACCCCAGCCCGCTCGAGGTGTATTGCGACCTCAACCCCGAAGCGGCCGAATGCCGCATCTATGACGACTGATCCAGGGGGCCTTGAACCCGGCCAAAACCAGGTGGCCTAACCCGAATTAGGGCCGCTGGCTTGACTCTGCCAATCCAAACCCCAAGGGCTCCCTGGCTTGATCAGGGGGCCCTTTTTTTGAGATGTAAGGCTGGCGYTGGGCTGGCCGGGTTTTGGCCTARATCCCCAGCTCTTGCCAGACCCGGGCCAGGAGCTTGTCCAGGCCTTGGGAGGTGGCAGCTGAGATCAACAAAACCGGCGTGCCGCAGTGCGCCTGCACCCGGCTAGCCAGCTCCTCGAGCTCTTCGCCCAGGAGCAGCTCGATCTTGTTGATCGCCACCACCCGGGGCCGCTCCGGCAGRCCATGGCCATAGGCGGCCAGTTCGTCCTCCACCACCTCCAGGTCGGCGAGCGGATCCTCGCCACCCGCATCCACCARGTGGACGAGCAGGCGGGTGCGCTCGATRTGGCGCAGGAAGTCGTGGCCGAGGCCCGCCCCCTGGGCAGCGCCGGCGATCAGGCCMGGAATATCGGCAAACACGGTGCCATCGCCACTGGGGCGCCGCACMACCCCCAGGTTGGGCACCAGGGTGGTGAAGGGATAATCGGCGATCTTGGGCCGGGCCGCCGACAGCACCGAGATCAGGGTGCTCTTGCCCGCATTGGGCAGGCCGATGATGCCCACCTCGGCTAGCAGCTTGAGCTCCAGCTGCAAAAACCATTCCTCGCCGTCCTTGCCCTCGGTGAATTTCTCCGGGGCCCGGTTGCGGTTGCTCAGGTAGTGGGCATTGCCGAGGCCACCGCGGCCACCGGCCGCCGCCAGCAGGCGCTGGCCCTTCTCCGTGAGATCTCCCAGGAGGATGTTGGTGCGCCGATCGCGCACCTCCGTGCCCAGGGGCACCTTGATGACCAGGGAATCACCGCCGGCCCCACTGCAGCGGTTGGGGCCGCCGCGGCGGCCCTCCTGGGCGTCAAACGAACGCCGGTATTTGAAATCGAGCAGGGTCTGCAGGTTGGGGTCGCCCTCAAACCAGACATCACCGCCCCGGCCGCCGTCGCCGCCGGAGGGGCCCCCGGCGGGCACATATTTTTCCCGCCGAAAGGCCACGATGCCGTCGCCGCCGCGGCCGGCTTGCACGGCGATGCGGGCTTGGTCAATGAACTGCAATAGGGAAAGTCGAGGGATGGGCACTCCGAGGTCCAACCCTAGGATCGGGCCGTCGCAGGGCTGGTTTTGGCAGAGGTTCGCTTCCAGCGCGTGGGCAAGACCTACCCACCCCGGCGGGGGGCGGCGCCGGTTGAGGTGCTGCGGGACCTGGATCTCACCATCGGCGATGGCGAATTTCTGGTGCTGGTGGGGCCCTCCGGCTGTGGCAAGAGCACCCTGCTGCGCCTGCTCGCCGGCCTGGAAAGCCCCAGCAGCGGCGACCTGTTCGTGGGSGATCGCCGCGTGACCCAGTTGCGGCCCTCCCAGCGGGATGTGGCGATGGTGTTCCAGAGCTACGCCCTCTACCCCCACCTGAGCGTGGCCGACAACATTGGCTTCGGCCTGCGGCGCCAACGCCAGCGCAGCCCCCTGCAGGAACTGGCCGATGGCCTGCACCGGGCCAGCCGCAACCTGCCGGGCCCGCTGCGCTTTCGCTCCCGGCGCGAACACCGGATTGAAGCCGTGATCGAGCAGGTGGCCGAGACCCTGGAACTGGGGGCCCTGCTCGATCGCCTGCCCAAGGAACTCTCCGGCGGCCAGAAGCAGCGGGTGGCCCTGGGCCGGGCGATCGCCCGCCAGCCAGCCGTGTTCCTGATGGATGAACCGCTCAGCAACCTCGATGCCAAGTTGCGCGGCGGCACCCGCAGCCAGATCGTCGAGCTACAGCGCCGSCTCGGCACCACAACGATCTACGTGACCCACGACCAGGTGGAGGCCATGACCATGGGCCACCGCATTGCCGTGCTCAACCGGGGCCAGCTGCAGCAGCTCGGCACGCCCCTGGAGCTCTACCGCTGGCCCGCCAACACCTTCGTGGCCCAGTTCATCGGCAGCCCGGCCATGAACCTGCTGCCCGTCACCGCCGTGGGCGGTGCCCAGCTGCAGCTGGAGGGCCGCCGCTTCCTGGTGGAAGGCCCCATGGGCGCRGCCCTGGCCCAGTGGCAGGAGCGGGGCAACCCGGAGGGCCTCAGCGCCGGCCTGCGGCCCGAACACCTGCGGCTCGGSCCCGCCACCAACCGCAACCTTGTGGCCGAAGTGACCCACTGCGAGGCCCTCGGCAATGAACAGCTGGTGAGCTGCCGCCTGCTGGAGGGCAGCCACCTGGTGCAGGTGCGGGCCGAACCCGACCAGSC
>NSII01000020.1 GCA_002737305.1 Synechococcus sp. Baikal-G1 | reverse complement strand
CCCCAGAGCAGGTGGTAGGTGGGCGAGAGGGTGGCGACATCGAAGGCCACCGAGGCATTTTCAAAGCGGGAATCGTGGTATTTGAGCGCCTTGAGCTCGCCGAAGTGGGTGGTGGCGATCGTGAGCCGGGCCCGCTCGGCCAGGTGGCGCAACAGGGCGATCGCCAGGGCCGTGCCCTCGGTGGGATCGGTGCCGGCGCCAACCTCATCGAGCAACACCAGGCAGGCGCCGGCGCTGGCTTCGCTCGGCAGGGCGGCCAGGATCCGGGCGATGCGGCGCACGTGGCCGCTGAAGGTGGAGAGGTTTTGCTGCAGCGACTGCTCATCGCCGATATCGGCAAGAACCAGCTCACACCAGGGCAGCGAGGGAGTGCCGCTGCAGGGCAAAAACAGGCCGGCGCGGGCCATCAGGGCCGCYAGGCCCACACTTTTGAGCGTGACGGTTTTGCCGCCGGTGTTGGGRCCGGTGATCGCCACCACCCGCAGCTCGGCGCCCACCTGCACGCTCACGGGCACCACCCCGTGGCCGCCCTGGCGSCGYTCCTGCCAGAGCAGCAGGGGATGGCGCAGGCCCTCGAGCCGGATCGGGGTACCGGGATCCGCCTCGAGCTCGGGGCGCACGGCGTTTAAGGCCTGGCCGTAGCGGGCCCGGGCCAGGGCGAAATCCAGCTGCACCAGCACCGCCTGGAGGTGGCTGAGGGCCGGCTGCTCGGCGCCCACCAGGCCGCTGAGCTCCAGCAACACCTGCTGCTCCAGCTCCCGCTCCTTGCCAGCCAGCACACCGATGCGGTTGCCCAGGGCGATCACGGCCTGGGGCTCGATAAACACCGTGCTGCCGGAGGCGGAGCTGTCGTGGACCAGGCCCGCCAGCTGGGAGGCGGCCCCGGCCTTSACCGCCAGCACCGGCCGGCCGTTGCGCTCGGACACGACCGTGTCTTGAAGGAGGGYGCTGTAGCGCCGGATCAGCTCCTGCAGGCGTTCGCGCCGGTCGGAGCGGGCGGCGGCCAGCTGGCGGCGCAGCTCCGCCAGGGGGGCACTAGCCCGATCGGCCACCCGGCCCCCCTCCTCCAGGCAGAAGCGCAGCCGTTGCTCCAACTCGGGCAGGGTGCGCAGGTCCGCCACCAGGGCCGTGGTTACGGGCCGGATCGTGGCTTCTTCGATCTGGCGGCGCAGGCGCCGGGCCGCCGCCAGGGTGGTGGCCACGGCCAGCAGGGCCAGGGCCGAGGCGGTGCCGCCCTTGGCGCAGAAGAGCAGGGTGTCGCCCAGGTCGGCCACGCCCTGGAAGGAGAGGCCCCCCTCGCTGAGGCCATCGAGGCCGAGCAACTCGGTGGTTTCGGCCAGGCGGCGGCGGCTGTCCTCCAGGTTGGCGCCCAGGGGCAGGCGGGCGCAGAGGGCTCCGCCGGCGCTGGTGCTGGCAAACGTGGCCAGGTGCTCCCCCAGCCTGGGCCATTCCAGGAGCTCTAGGGCCTCCTGGCCGATGGGCTGGTCCATCCCGGCCGGCTGCGAAGCCCTGGTGTCAGGGGCCAAGTCAGTCGCCCCGGCGGGGAGCTCGGAGAGCAGCAGGGAAGGAACCAGGGGAAGCACTAGGGAAGCGGCCTGAGGAGGCGGAAAACAGGGGAACCGGTRGCTGGGGCTTGGGGCGTCTGCAGGGGATCAGGACCGGTTCGAGCCAATGCCGGCCGCGGGCTCGTAGAGCAGCTCCAACCAGTTGCCCTCGGGATCCTGGAGATAGAAGGAGGCCGTGCCGTCGCGGTGGTCGTGGAGCGCCCCCACTGGCACCCCGGCAGCCTGGAGCCGGGTGTGCTCGGCCTGCACCTGCTCGCGGCTAGAGAAATGGAAGGCGAAATGGGGGCCGGCGGCTTTGTACTCGGGGCTGAGCAGGGCGATGCCATCGCCGCCGCCGGGGCGCTGCAGGTAGGCCCAATCGTTGGCATCCCAGGTGAGCTCCAGGCCCATGGCGCCATAGAACCGCTTGGCCCGCTCCATGTCCTGCACCCGCAGGGCCACATGCCCCAGCCAGGATTGCCGGCCCGGGGGGCCGCTCTTCTGCTGGCTGCCGGCCGGCTGAATGCCGTCGACTGCCTGCTCCCCTACCGCCATGGTGCCCCTGCCGTTGCGCTAGAGCCATTCTTGACCGCGACAGGCCCTGGCGTGGCTGCCGGCCAGGGCCCAGGAGGTCTTGCGGAGCCAGCCAGCCGAAAACCAGCTGGCAGCACGGGCACGCCCTGGGGGTTTGGGCTCACCCCTCGGCCAGCCAGGTGGCCGCATCGCAGGCGTGGTACGTGAGGATCAAATTGGCGCCGGCCCGCTTGAAACAAACCAGGGTTTCCAGCACRATCGAACGCTCATCAATCCAGCCCCGTTCAGCTGCTGCCTTCACCATTGAATATTCGCCGCTCACGTTGTAGGCCGCGATCGGCAATTCGGTTTCGCCGCGCAGGCGATGGATGATATCGAGATAGGCCAGGCCGGGCTTCACCATTAAAATATCGGCCCCTTCCTGCTCATCGAGCAGGGCTTCGGTGAGGCATTCGCGGCCATTGGCCGGATCCATTTGATAGGTGGATTTATCCTTAGGGATCGGCTTGCCCGCCACGGCCCGGGGGGCCGAATCGAGGGCTTCGCGGAAAGGACCGTAGTAGGCCGAAGCGTATTTAGCGGTGTAACTGATGATGCCCACATGCTCGAAACCCTCCTCATCAAGGGCTTCGCGAATCGCCCCAACCCGGCCATCCATCATGTCGCTGGGGCCGATCAGGTCGGCGCCGGCCTTGGCCTGGGCCACGGCTTGGCGGCAGAGGATGTCCACGGTTTCATCGTTGAGCACGATCCCTTCAGGGCTAACGATGCCGTCATGGCCATCGCAGGAATAGGGATCGAGGGCCACATCGGTCATGATCATCATGCCGGGGTAGGCCGCCTTAAGGCGCCGGATCGCCCTGGGAATCAGGCCGCCTTCGTTGAAAGATTCGGCACCATCTTCGGTTTTGAGCCCATCGGCCACCTTGGGGAAGAGCACCACGCAGCGGATGCCCAGGCCCCAGGCACGACCCACCTCCTGCACCAGCCCTTCCAGGCTCCAGCGCTGGGCGCCGGGCATKGCACTGATCGGCTCGTTGGTCGCRCCCTCGTGCACAAACAGGGGGTAGATGAAATCGGCGGCCCGGAGCTGGTGCTCCCGAACCATGGCCCGCAGGGCTGGCGTGCGCCGCATCCGGCGGGGGCGGTAGGTGAGCTCCATGGCGAACTTCAAGCTGGGCGGATCCTACGGAGCCAGCCTGGCTGCAGGGGTCGCCCCCATCAGAGGCGCGCCTGCTCGATCCAGTCGCCGCGGGGATCGACGCGGCGCTCGGCCCGCAGTTGCTCGAGCAGTTGGCGCTCCGCCTCGCTGAAGCTGGGGGGCAGGCGCAGGCTGAGGCTGAGCAGCAGGTCACCGCGGCCATCCTTGATCGGCCAGCCCTTGCCCTTAAGCCGCAGGCTGCGGCCCGGCTCCATGCCGGCCGGCACCTGCACGGTGGCTTCGCCATCGGGGGTGGCCACCCGCACTTCACCGCCGAGGGCCAGTTCATCGAGGCTCAAGGGGAGTTCGGCCCGCAGCAGGTCGCCATCCAGGCTCCAAACGGGATGGTCGAGCAGCTTGAGGTTGAGGTAGAGGTCGCCGCGGCGGCCGGTGCCGGGCTGGAGGTTGCCCTTGCCCTTGAGCCGCAGGCGGCTGCCGGTTTTCACCCCGGGCGGAATSCGCACCTGCACCCGCTCCTCRTTGACGGCCAGGGTGCGCTCGCAGCCCCGAAAGGCATCGGCAAAACTGAGGCTGATGCTGGCCTCGGCATCGAGGTTGAGGGGCGCCCGGCCGGCGCCTGCCGCACCRCCGGGGAAGCCCCCGGGAAAGCCGCCGCCGGGGAAGCCGGAGGAGAAGCCAAAYCCGCCCGGGGCGCCACTAAAACCGCCGCTAGCGGGCCCGCCGCCCCCACCAAAACGGCCCAGCAGGTCGTTGATGAAGTCGTCGAAGTTGCCGTAGCGGCCGAAATCAACATCGCCGCCGCCGCTGGCCCCGCCAGCTTGGTTCCAGTATTGGCCGAATTGTTCGTAGCGGCGGCGCTTATCGGGATCGGAGAGCACCTCGTAGGCCTCGCTGATCTCCTTGAAYTTSGCCTCCGCCTCCTTGTTATTGGGATTGACATCCGGGTGGTACTCGCGGGCCAGCTTGCGGAAGGCCCGCTTCACCGCATCGGCGTCGGCGCCCCGCTCCAGGCCCAGCACCTTGAARTAATCGCGATATCCACTGGCTCCCATCGCGGCGT
>NSII01000019.1 GCA_002737305.1 Synechococcus sp. Baikal-G1 | reverse complement strand
GTTGCAGGCCCGTGACTTAGCGTTGATTAAGGCGGGGCAGTGACCCACTGCTGGCAGTCAATACCCAGGATTGCTGCCATCGGATGGGACCCTATTGATCRACAGATTCAGCCAAAAGTTCAAGCCAACTCTTCCATTTGRCCAGCCATTAAAAAGGGCCCTTCCAGGCCCCATGGATCATTTGGGTGATAAGGCTGATCTCACCCCATCTCCCTAACTARGTCAGGCAGCCACAGGGGCGGCTTGACGGGAGAAACGAACGATGTTGTTCGCTGTTACGTGTTTGCTCTTACCGAGCAGGCTTCAGTCACCCTCCTCATGCCCCGTCGAAACCATTGCAGCCCCTGAAGGTCCCAGCCCTGGGGCTGGGAGGGCGCCCCACCGAGCTGGCGGGGAGCAATGGAGCTGAGCGGAATCGAACCGCTGTCCGAAACACTGGTGTGGACCACCTAGTCCGGCCGAAACCGGACCACTGCATTGTGACAGCTGAGGATGGCCCCACGCCGCCTGGTCCGAGTGGGCATCCCCGAACAGTTCCAGTCCTCCCAGGCCCGGGCCGAATCCTTCGCCTGCATTGCCGCCGTGCCCTCGGGCCTGGAGGAGATCGCCGCCGCTGAACTGGCGGCCCTGGGCGCCACGGCCCTGCGGCCCCTGCGCCGGGCCGTGGCCCTTGAGGCCGATCTGGCCTGCTTCTACCGGCTGCACCTTTGCGCCCGCCTGCCGTTTCGGATCCTGCGCCAGCTGGCCCGCTTCCCCTGCCGTTCGCGCCAGGACCTCTACGCCGGGGTGCAACAGGCGGCTGACTGGCAGCGCTGGCTGCCGCCCGAGACCCGCTTGCGCGTCGACAGCACCGGCACCGCCCCGGGGCTGAGCCACAGCCACTACAGCGCCCTGGAGGTGAAAAACGCCCTGGTGGACTGGCAGCGCCAGCACTGGGGTGAACGCTCCTCGGTGGATCTGGAGGATCCGGATCTCGCCCTCCATCTCCACCTTGGCGGCGAGGGGGCCGTGCTCAGCCTCGATGGCAGCGGCGGCAGCCTGCATCGCCGCGGCTATCGGGCCGCCATGGGCCTGGCCCCCCTCAAGGAAAACCTGGCCGCTGGGCTGGTGTCCCTCACCGGCTGGGACGGGTCGGTGCCCCTGGCCGATCCCCTCTGCGGCTCCGGCACCCTGCTGATCGAAGCCGCCTGCGGGGTTCTGGGCCGGGCTCCAGGGCTAGGACGCTCCTTTGGCTTTGAGCGCTGGCCCGATTTCGATCCCCTGCTCTGGCAGCAGGAACGCCAGGCCGCCTTGGCCCTCGATCGCTCCGGCCAGGGGCAAGCCGGATCGTCAGGGGGCTCCCTGGCCGATGGCCAGCCCCTGGCGCCGATCGTGGGGCTGGAGCAGGATCCGGCCGTGCTGGAGCAGGCCAAAAGCAACTGTCAGGCCGCCGGCGTCGCCGGGGTGATCGCCCTGCAGCTGGGGGACTGCCGCGACTTTCAACCGCCACCGGGCCCGGGGATCCTGGTCTGCAACCCGCCCTACGGCGAACGGCTGGGCCAAAAGGACGAGCTTGAAGCCCTCTACGCCGACCTGGGCGCCATGGTCAAGCAGCGCTGCAGCGGCTGGACCCTGTGGCTCTTGAGTGGCAACCCGGAACTCACAGGCGCCCTGCGCATGAAGGCCAGCCGCCGGGTGCCGATCAACAACGGTGGCATCGACTGCCGCTGGCTCAAGTACGAACTGCGCTGAAGGTCGGCCCTGATCTCGCCTAACGCCCCCACAGGGCCCGGGTGGTTTTGGTGATGCCCGCGATGGTCTGGGGCAGGTAGGGGCCCTTGGTGAGCTGGCCGCCGATGCGCAAGAACAACCCAGCCACCACCAAATCAATGGCACCCACCACCAGGGACGCCTGGATCCAGCCCAAGCCCCAGGCGCCCTGGATCCAGAGCAGCAGGGCCACTTCAGCGGCGATCAGGGCCAGGGTCACCAGGCCCAGCCCACCCGCCAGCAGCAGCAGGCCACTGATCAACCGCCGCTTTTCCCGGTCGGCCTCCTGCAGGGCGATGCGCACATGCAGATCCATCACCGAGCCCACCAGGGCGGCCACCCGGCCGGCGGCCTGGCGGGGCAAGCCGGCACCGGCCTGGCTCCGCTGGTTGGCCGCCTCGGCGCTGGCCTGGTCCCTGGCGGTGTCCTTAGTGGAGCTCATGCGGAACGGCGGCCCGAGGCCAGCAACAAGCCGGCCAGTAGGCCCACACCGGCGGCAATGCCCAGGGCTAGCAGGGGCTGCTCCCGCACCGGTTTTTCAATTTTGGGTCGCAGGTTGCTGTTGAGCTCATCGAGCAGGCCTTCAAGCTGCTCCTCAAGGGGCCGCAGGGATTCGGCTAGCCGGCTGGCCTGGTCGCCCGTCACCGCCACGAGTTCCAGCAGCTGGGCCTGCACACCGCCGCTGGTGCGGCCGGTCTGCTCGGCGATCACCTCCACCACATGCTCAAAGCTGCCTCTGGTGGCCTCCAGGGCGGAGCGGGCCACGCCGGGCCATTCCTTCTGGATGAGGGGGAGCAAGCTCTCAAAGCGCTCGCGGAACTGGGCCCCGGAGGTCGCCGCGGGATCATGCTCGGACTCCAGTTCCATGGGGCGGCTCGCAGGCAGGGGATTGGGCCCAACTTAGGGAGCCCCCTTGCCCCTGTCACCGCTACAGCTAGATTGGACTTGCTCGGCGCGCGGGCCTGTTGGTTCACATCAATCAGGTCGAGCTCACCCATTTCAAATCCTTCGGCGGTTCGATCACCATCCCGCTGGAGGAAGGGTTCACGGTCGTTACGGGGCCCAATGGTTCGGGCAAAAGCAACATCCTCGATGGGGTGCTTTTTTGTCTGGGCCTGGCCAATAGCCGTGGCATGCGGGCCGAACGGCTGCCAGACCTGGTCAACAGCGCCATGCTCAAGGAGGGGCGCGCCGCCGAGACGGTCGTCACCGTGCGTTTCGACCTCACGGATTGGCAGCCCGACGAGGCCGAGGCCGGGCTGGAGCCCCCCCAGGAGGGACCCTGGATTCGCCAGGGCCAGAGCCACTGGAGCGTGACCCGGCGGCTGCGGGTGGCCCCAGGCGGCACCTACAGCAGCACCTACAGCGCCGATGGCGTGACCTGCAACCTGCAGCAGCTGCAAACCCAGTTGCGGCGCCTGCGGGTCGATCCCGAGGGCAGCAACGTGGTGATGCAGGGGGATGTCACCCGCATCGTGTCGATGGGGGCCAAGGATCGCCGCGGCCTGATCGATGAGCTGGCCGGGGTCGCCCTGTTCGACAGCCGCATCGACCAGGCCCGCTCCAAGCTCGAGGACGTGCAAGAGCGGGAGGAACGCTGCCGCATCGTCGAGCAGGAGTTGCTGGTGGGTCGCCAGAAACTCGAGCGCGACTGCACCAAGGCCCGCACTTACCAGCAGCTGCGCGACCGGCTACACCTTGGCCGCCTGCAGGAACAGGTGCTCGGCTTTGAGGTCGCCCGCGAGCAGCTGGTGGGCCTGCGCCAGCGTCAGGGGAGCCTCAGCCAGAAGGAAACCGAAGACCGCAGCGCCGTTGCCGCCGCCCAGACGGCCCTGGCCCTGGGGCAACAGGAGCTGGACACCCTGCAGGCGGAGGTTAAGGCCCTTGGCGAAGACAGCCTGCTGGCGGTCCAGGCCGAACTGGCTGGCCTCGATGCCAGTGACCGCGAACTGGCCCGCCAGGCCGAACGGCACCAGAGCCGGGCCGAGGAATTGCAACGCCAGCGCCCCGCGCTAGCCCAGCAGCAAGGGGAGCTGCGCTCCCAACAACAGGCCCTCGGCGGAGCGGACGACGGCACCGCCGCCCTGGCCCAGGCCGAAGCCGATTGCCGGACCGCCGAAGCGGCGGTGGAGCTCTCGCGGCGGCGCCTCGGCGAGGTGGCGGGCCGCTCTGGCAGCTGGCTGGAGGAGCAGAAGCAACGCAGCCGCCAGCGCCAGGAGCTCCAGGCCCAGCTGGCCCCGTTGGTGGCTGAAGAGCAACAACTCAGCGAGCGCTTGCGCCAGGACCAGGAACGCTTGCTGGAACTGGGCGAGCAGCTGCAGCAGGAGACCGGCCAGAGCCAGGGAGTCCAGGCCGCCCTGGTGGCCCTGGAGGCGGAATGGCAGCAGCTGCTCACCAGCCTGGAGCGCCAAAAACAGCGCTTCAGCGAGCTGGTGGAGGCCCTGGCCCTGCAGCAACGCACCCGCAGCCGCCTCGAGCAGGAACAGGCCCAGCTGGAACGGGAGATCGCCCGGCTGGAATCCCGGCGCGAAGCCCTGCAGGAAAGCCGCGGCACCGGCGCCCTACGCCTGCTGCTGGAAGCGGGCCTCGAGGGCATCCACGGGCCGGTCGCCCAGCTCGGTGAGGTCGGAGAGCCCCACCGCCTGGCCCTAGAGGTGGCCGCCGGCGCCCGGCTTGGCCAGGTGGTGGTCGATGACGACCGCATCGCCGCCCGGGCCATCGAGCTGCTCAAAAGCCGCCGGGCCGGCCGGCTCACCTTCCTGCCGCTCAACAAGATCCGTGGCGGTGGTGGGGGCAGCTCCAGCGCCAACGCCGCCTTCGATCGGGGCGCAGGCGCCGGGCGCGCTGGCGACGGCGAAGGCCTGATCGGCCGGGCCGTGGAGCTGGTGCGCCATGAGGCCGTCTACGGCGAGGTGTTCCGCTACGTCTTTGGCGACACCCTGGTGTTCCGGGATCTGGCCAGCGCCCGCCGCGAACTGGGCCGCTCCCGGGCCGTGACCCTCGATGGTGAACTGCTGGAGAAAAGCGGCGCCATGACCGGCGGCAGCATCCAGCAACGCAGCAACCAGCTCAGCTTTGGCGTCAGCCGCGACGACGACGAGGCCGAACCCCTGCGCCGGCGCCTGCTGGAGCTGGGCGACACCCTGGTGGCCAGCCGCCGCCAGGAGGCCGCCCTGGCCAAGGAGCTGGAGGAGCTCAGGCCCCAGCTGGGCCAGCTCGAGCAACGCCGCGCCGCCCTGGAGGCCGAGCGGGCCGCCGCCCAGCGCTCCCATGCCCCCCTGCTGGAGCGCCACCAGCAACTTTCCGCCCGCCTCACCAGCCTCCAGGCCAGCCTGGCTGCCGACGCCGAACGCCAGGCCACCATCGCCAGCCTGCTGAAGCCCCTGCGCGCCGACCTGGAGGCCCTGGAACAAGCCGAAACCGAGGCCCGCTCCTCCGGCGACACAGGCCGCTGGCAGGGCCTCCAGCAGGACCTGGAAGCCGCCGACCGGGGCCTGAGCGAGGCGCGCCTACGCAACGATGGCCTGCTCACCGCCCAGCGGGAACGCAGCCTCAGCGCCGAGCGGCTGCAGAGCCAACTTGATGCCCTGGCCAGCGACGAACAGCGGCTGGTGGTGGCGGTGCAGGCCCTGGTGGCCGAACGCAACCAGTGGAAACAACAGCAGCAGGCCGACCAGGAGAAGCGCAGCCAGCTGGAAGCACGCCAAAAGGACCTACAGGAGCGTTTCGGCGCCCGCCGCCGGGCTCGGGATGAGGCCGAAGGCCGGCTCTCTCTGCAGCGCCAGGCCCTGCAACAGCAGGAATGGGACCTGGGGCGCCTGGGGGAAGAGCGCCTGGCCCTGGCCGAGCAGGAACGCAGCTCGGCCCTGCGGCTGGAGCAACTGGGCCGCGAGCTGCCCGAGCCCCGCCCCGAGCTTCCCGAAGAGGTGCGGCTGGCGGGGCTGGAGGCCCTGCAACAGGAGTTGCGCAGCCTGCAGCAGCGCATGGAAGCGCTTGAGCCAGTGAACATGCTCGCCCTGGAGGAACTGGAGCAGCTGGAGCTGCGCTTGGCCGACCTGGAGGAACGGCTCGATGTGCTCTGCAAGGAACGCGAAGAGCTGCTGTTGCGGATCGAAACCGTGGCCACCCTGCGCCAGGAGGCTTTTCTGGAGGCCTACCAGGCGGTGGATGGCCACTTCCGCCAGATCTTCGCCGGCCTCTCCGATGGCGAAGGCCATCTCCAACTCGAAAACCCCGAGCAGCCCCTCGACGGCGGCCTCACCCTGGTGGCCCATCCCAAGGGCAAGGCCGTTCGGCGCCTGGCCTCGATGTCGGGGGGCGAAAAATCGCTAACGGCCCTGAGCTTTCTGTTCGCCTTGCAACGCTTCCGCCCCTCGCCCTTCTATGCCCTCGATGAGGTGGACAGCTTCCTCGATGGCGTCAACGTGGAACGGTTGGCAGGTCTGATTGCCAGCCAGGCCGAGGCCGCCCAGTTCATGGTGGTCAGCCACCGCCGCCCGATGATTTCGGCCGCCACCCGCACCATTGGGGTAACCCAGGCCCGCGGCGCCCATACCCAGGTGGTGGGCCTGCCCCCGGCCGCCTAGGGGGCCCGCAAGCAGACGCCTGGCCAGGGGCCTCCGGGGCAGCAGGCCAAGAGCTTTGCGCCACAATGGCCTGATGACAACAACGCCCCCTGGCACGCCCGCCGGCACCCCACCCCCCAGCGACCGGCTCTGGCTGCGGTCGGAACTGATGGGGACCCAGGTGATCACCCGCGACACCGGCCGGCGCCTGGGCGTCGTCGGCGAAGTGGTGGTGGATATTGACCGGCGCGAGGTGGTGGCCCTGGGCCTGCGCGATAACCCCCTGACCCGCTTCCTACCGGGCCTGCCGCGCTGGATGCCCCTGGAGAGCATTCGCCAGGTGGGCGATGTGATTTTGGTGGATTCGGCCGATTCCCTCTCCGAAGGTTTCAATCCGGAGCGCTACAGCAAGGTGATCAATTGCCAGGTGATCACCGAATCGGGCGACGTGCTGGGCCGGGTCTTGGGCTTCAGCTTTGACATTGAAACCGGCGATCTCACCACCTTGGTACTGGGCGCCCTGGGGGTGCCCCTCTTGGGCGAAGGGGTGCTCAGCACCTGGGAACTGGCCGTCGAAGAGGTGGTCAGCAGTGGTCCCGATCGGATCATTGTGTACGAGGGTGCCGAGGAGAAGCTCAAACAGCTCGGCACGGGCCTGCTGGAAAAACTGGGCATCGGTGGGCCCGGCTGGGAGCAGGAGGAACGGGAGCGCTATCGCCTCAATATGGTTCCCGTCGAAAACCAGCTCGCCGCCGGATTGCCCGCCGCCAGCGAACAGCGCCGCATCCAGCCCACCACCAGCCGGGTGCTGGAGCCCGAGGCCGAACTCGATTACATCGAAGTGGAACGCCGTTCCCAGGAACCCCTGCGCCAACGCCGCTACCTCGATGAGGAGGACGAGCGCTATGACCGGGAGGGCTACGGGGGCGAACGGGGTGGTGCTGGGCGCTTTGGCTCCGATCGACCTAGTTCCGATCGTTTTGGGCTGGGACGTCCTGACCCGGAACGATTGGAGAGCGAACGCAATAGCGGAGAACGGTTCGAACCTGAGCGCTTTGACGCCGAACCCCGGCCAGGCGAGTGGGGCGAACGGGATCCCTATCCAGCCGAGCGACCAGCCCCGCGGCAGCGCTTCGAGCCCCAGTCCTACGACCAGGCCCCGATTGACGACCGCGAGCCGGTTGGGCAGGAGCCGTCCTACCGGGCCGCAGCTCCCCTGCCCGAGCGCCGCTATCGCCGCTCCCAGGAGCCCCTCGACGTGGAACCCCTCGACGATGGCGAGCCCCTACCCAAGAGTCGCCGGGACCTCAACGATCCCTGGTGAAGCCCAAGGCCCGCGTTGCTGCCTAAGGGCGCAACCCCGCCGCGGCCTCCTCAACCCTCGGGATCAAACGCCAGGGAGGCCGAATTCACGCAGTAACGCAGACCCGTCGGCTGGGGACCGTCGTTAAACACATGGCCCAGGTGGGCCTCGCAGGTGGCGCACTTGATCTCGGTGCGCACCATGCCGTGGCTGCGGTCGCTGATCGTGGTGATCGCGCCTGGGTTAGCCCCTTCCCAGAAGCTGGGCCAGCCAGAGCCCGATTCAAATTTCGTGGCTGAGCTGAACAGCTCGGTGCCACAACAAACGCAGTTGTAGGCGCCCTTGGCCTTGTTGTTCCAGTAGATGCCGCTGAAGGCCCGCTCGGTGCCGCCCTGGCGGGCCACCTGGAATTGCTCGGGGGTGAGGCGCTCCCGCCAGTCCTGCTCGGTGAGGGGCTGCTCCTGGAGGGGCTGCTCCAGGCCGTTAGCGGGCGCCTGGCTGGTGGAATCGCTCATCGGGACCGCTGCAATCGGTTGCGTGGCCGCAGGCTAATCAGCCTGGTGGGGAGCTGGAGCGGCCGGCAAGGCGCTAGCCCTGGGCCCTGGGCCAGGGGACGACAGCAGCTGGCGCACTAGGGCCGCTAGGGCCGCCACGGCCCCTGGCTGGCCCCGCAGGCTGCGGAGGTCTTCGCGCATTCCCTCCAGCCGCTGGGGCTGGTTAAGCCAGTCGGCCGCCTCCTGGGCGATCGCCCCTGGGGTAAGGCTGCCGACCCGCTCCGGCACCACCATGCGGCCCGCCGAGATATTGGGCCAGGCCAAAAAGCCGTGGTTGCGCATCCGCCAGGCGGTGAGGGCGGCCCCCAGCAACCAGCGCAGCAGGGGCAGGCGGGCCAGGATGCCGATCCCCCCATCCCAGGCCTGCATCACCTGCAGGTGCTGGGTGGGCACCAGCACGATCATCGGCACCCCCAGGGCCCCCAATTCGGCCGTGTTGGCCCCCACGGTGGTGAGGGCCAGGGCGCACTGGCTCAGGGCCCCATGGGCCGGGTGGGTCTCCAGCAAAAGGATCTCGCTACCGGCGGGGGTGCGCAGGCGGCGGCCCTGGGCATCGTCCAGGAGCTCTGGTTCACCGCCGGCATAGGCGCCAAAGAGGGGGTTGGCGGCACTGGCGTAGGCCAGTAACTCGGCCACCGAGGTGGTGGGGGCCACGGGCAGCAGGAAGCGCGCTTGGGGCCGCAGCCGCGCCAGCCGATCGGCGGTCTCCAGCAAAAAAGGCATGCCCACCTGCAGCTTGGCCCGCTTCGAACCGGGCATCAGGGCCACCCATTCGCCCGCCGGTAGGGGCGTTTCCTGGCGGGCCGATTCGGAGAGATCCGCCATCAGGTCGCCCACCACCGTGGCCCGGTCGCGCCAGCGCCTGGGCAGGGCCCCTAGGGCCGTGGGTCCCATCGCCGCAATCGCATCATTCCAGCGGGGCCAGCGGGCCACCCACTCGGCATAGGTGAGATGGCGGTAGCCCAGGCGAGCCGAAAGCAGCACGGTCCAGAACTGGTCACCGCCCAGGAACACCACCACCCCTTGGCGCGGCCAGGCGCCGAAACGCCGCGGCCAGAGCAACATCCGCCAGAAGGAGCGGGCCGGCAGGATCCGGTTGAACAGGCCCATGCCAGCGGCCACCTGGTGTTCGCGGCCGGTGGCGTTGGGGCAGGGCACCAACACCAGGTCGAGGGCCAGCTCTGCGCTAGGGGCCAGGGGCCGCAGGGCGAGCTCGCGATGCAAGCGCAGGGCCAGGGGCCGCACCCAAGTGCTCAGTTCGCCCGGGCCATTACAAACAAGGACCACTGCGCCTGAGGCGCTCAAAGCATCGCCTGAACCAGGGGGTTGAACCGGGACTGACTGGCTCAAACCTGGTTTAGGAAAAGAATGCGGATGGCGAGACTTGAACTCGCAAGACCGAAGTCACACGCCCCTCAAACGTGCGTGTCTACCAATTCCACCACATCCGCGTGGCTGGATCAGGGCTTTTGCCCTGCCAGCCAGCAATATACCCATCGACCTCCCCTGGCCAAGGCGGGGGGCCCGGTGAGCACTGATACAGTCCGCAGCGGCCTGAGTCGCCGGATTGCGCCGGACTGCCACGGAATGTCCATCGGCAAGCTGCTGATCGCCAACCGGGGCGAAATCGCCCTGCGCATCCTGCGCACCTGCCGCGAGCTGGGGATCCCCACCGTGGCCGTTTACAGCACGGTGGATCGCAACGCCCTGCATGTGCAACTGGCCGATGAGGCCGTCTGCGTGGGCGAAGCCCCCAGCAGCAAGAGCTACCTCAACATCCCCAACATCATTGCCGCCGCCACCTCCCGCGGCGCCGATGCGATCCACCCGGGCTACGGCTTCCTGGCGGAAAACGACCGTTTCGCCGAGATTTGCGCCGCCCACGGCATCACCTTTGTGGGGCCCTCGCCTGAGGCGATCCGGGCCATGGGCGATAAGTCAACGGCCAAGGCCACGATGCAGCGGGTCGGGGTGCCCACCATTCCCGGCAGCGAGGGCCTGCTCGAAAACCCTGCCGAAGCCGCCAGCCTGGCCGAGACCATGGGCTATCCGGTGATGATCAAGGCCACCGCCGGCGGCGGCGGCCGGGGCATGCGCCTGGTGCCCTCCCGCGACCAGCTCGACAACCTGTTCAGGGCCGCCCAAGGCGAGGCCGAGGCGGCCTTTGGCAACCCGGGGCTGTACATGGAAAAATTTATCGACCGGCCGCGCCACGTCGAGGTGCAGATCCTGGCCGATCGCCACGGCAATGTGGTGCACTTGGGCGAACGGGACTGCTCCATCCAGCGCCGTCACCAGAAGCTGCTCGAGGAAGCGCCTAGCGCCGCCATCGACCCCGAATTGCGCCGCCGCATGGGCGAGGCCGCCATCGCTGCAGCCCGCACGATCAACTACGAAGGCGCGGGCACGGTTGAGTTTCTGGTGGATCGCAGCGGCAGCTTCTACTTCATGGAGATGAACACCCGCATCCAGGTCGAGCACCCGGTCACCGAGATGGTGACCGGTATCGACCTGATCTCGGAGCAGCTCCGCATTGCCGGCGGCGAGCCGATCAGCGTCACCCAAGACCAAATCAAGCTCTGCGGCCACGCCATTGAGGTGCGCATCAACGCCGAGGATCCCCGCCAAAACTTCCGGCCGGCCCCCGGCAAGATCACGGGCTGGCTGCCCCCGGGGGGGCCTGGCGTGCGCTTCGACAGCCATGTGTACACCGGCTACGAGATTCCGCCCTTCTACGACTCCCTGATTGGCAAGTTGATTGTGTGGGGGGTGGATCGGGACCACGCCCTAAGGCGCCTGCGCCGGGCCCTATCGGAATGTGCCGTGACTGGCATTCCCACCACAATCGAATTCCACCTGGCCCTGCTCGATCGACCCGAATTTCAGCGGGGCGATGTGCACACCAAATTTGTGGAAGAAGAAATGCTGCACCAGATCGGCGGCGGCCCCAAATAGGAGCACCAACAAGCAGAGGAGCCCCTGGGCAGCCGAAAAGTCCCCGGGAAGGCCCCGTTGCGTAGGGGTCGTGAAGGCCCCTTAGCCGGCGGCCGCGACCAGCCCCTGGGCCCGCAGGGCAATCAGGCTAAGCAGGCCCTGCTGGCCCACCAGCAGTTCACGCAGCAGGCTGATCAGGCCCACCCAGATCACCGGGGTGACATCGACCCCCCCAATCGGCTGGATCAGGCGGCGGCTAACGGCCAGCAGCGGCTCGGTGGGGATCGCCACCAAGCGCATCACCCCCTTGCCCAAATCTACCTGGGGGTACCAGGTGAGCACGATGCGAAACAAAAACAGCAGGGTCCAGAGGGCAAGCGCCAGGCCCAGCACCTGGTTAAGCCCGGGCAACAGGCTGGCAATGGCGACCCCCGCAGCCCCCGGCAAAGGCACGTCTGCCAAGGGCAGTTCAGCGAGGGGAGCCGCCAAGGGGGCAAACGCTGGCACCGGGATCCCCGTCACAAAGCTCTAAGCAGCAGGGCTTCGATCGTAGGGATTCGCCATCACTGCCTAGGATCCCAGCCGGATCCCCCGGTGCCATGACCCCATCCCTTGCGAACTTCCTGAGCAGCCTCGCCTACGGAGCCGTGATCGTGGTTGTGCCCATCACGATCGCCCTAGTGCTGATCAGCCAGAACGACCGGCTCGACCGTCGCCTTTGATCGCGACGCGGTGCTGATCACCTGTTGCCCCTTGGCACCGGCCTACAGTGGGTTGAACTGTTGTCCCCGGACCATGGCCTTTGCGCCCTGATCTGGGGCCTTGTCATTCAGCGTTGCGACTGAGGGGTCGAAGCCGTGGTTAATGCCAGCCTCAATTGGGCCAGCATCGTCGGCATCGTGCTGGCGGTTGGGGGAGCTCTGCTCTATTTCATGAGGAGCTTCAAGCCCGCCCTGGCCCGGGACTACGACGTGTTTTTTGCGGCGGTGGGCCTGCTCTGCGGCGGGATCCTCTTTTTCCAAGGCTGGCGGCTCGATCCGATCCTGCAGTTCGGCCAGTTTCTGCTTGCCGGCACCACCGTTTTCTTTGCCTACGAAAGCGTGCGCCTGCGGGGGATCACCACCGAGCAGGCCCGCCGCTCCTCCTTTATTGACGACGAAGACGGGGCTTCGGTTGGACCCCGCATCGGCGGCCGCGATGCCTGGGGCAACGACCTCGACCGCTTAGACGAACCGGAACCATTGCGGCGCCGGATTCGCTCCCGCCAGGGCATGGATGAGCGCACCGATGAGGAGGACTTCTACCGGCCCCGCACCAGCCCTAGGACCGCCATTCCCGAACGGGCGGTGTCCCGCAGTGGCCGCGGATCGGCCCCAGATGACTGGAACCCTGGCCCGTCTCCGGCGGGCCCCAGGGACCTGCCGCCCCGCACCGGTCGCTATGGCCCGGAAGGGGCTGGCGGCGACAGCTTCGGCAATGGCCCGGCTCCAAGGGCGGCCTATGGCAGTGGCGGCCCTGGCCCATCGGCTGACGCCGCCCCTGGCTTCGGTGCCCGTCGCCGCGATAGGGACGAGGGCCGACGCGGCACCCGCCCCAGTGCCATCAGCAGCGCCGACGACATGCCCCGCTCGGGACGCCGGCCTGAGGGCAGCCCCAGCGGGGCCCCTGGCGTCGCTCCGCTCGGCAGCCGCGGCGCAGTGCCCCAGGGATCGCCAATTGCCGGCGCCAGCGCCTACGGCTTCCGCCCTGGAGCAGGCCCGGAGCCTGGCCTAGGCAACGGTTCTGGCCCCCTAGGTTCCGCCCCCCGATCCAATCAGCCCCCCCTCGGTCGCAGTGGCGGTGGCAGTGGCCGTGAGAGTGGCCGTGAGAGTGGCCGTTCGTCCGGTCCAGCGATGAGCGATGCCGAGTTCCGACCCCTACGCCAGGTTGAAGGCCCGGCAAGCCCTTCCGCCGACGGCCCTGGCGCCCGCGGTGATGGTCGCCCGGCAGCCCCTAGCTTCGAATCCGGCCCAGGACGGGGCGGCAGCTCCGCGGCTTCAACCACCCCCGGACGGGATAACAGTTCCCGGTTTGACGACTGAGTGCCCACCAGAGCGGGCCGATTCCATCCGGGCAGCCCCAGCCTGGGCCCGTCGCTCCTGGGAGCCTCGCTCCTAGGACTGCTGCTCCTCATGCAGGCCTGCTCGCTGCCCTGGGGAATTCGGCGCCAACCCAGCCCTAGGGGTGGCCCCGGCCTGGGGGCTGAAAGCCGTCAAGATCCCGCCCTCAGCGGAGATGGCCGCCTGCTCGCCAGCCTGGAGTTGCGCTCGGACCGCAGCACGGTGCTCCTCCAGGACCGCCGCTCCGGCCAGACCTTGCCCCTGCCCCTGTTGCGGGGCCAGCAACCGCACAGCTCCCCCTCCCTGAGCTGGAATGGCCGTTACCTGGCCCTGCTGGTCTGGCGGGGCGGCCGGCGCCAGGTGGTGATCAATGACCGGGCCACCAACCGGCTCCTGCCCCTGCCCCTGCAGGGCGACCGGGAGGCCCAGCGGCTGAGCCTCGCCCCCGATGGCCGCCATCTCGCCGTGGAGCTCGTGGAAGGCGGCCAAAGCCGGGTGGAGGTGTTCAGCTTGGCGGAGTGGCTGGAACCCGATCCGGTTCCAGGATCCCTAGGGCAGGCCCCTGCCTCGGGGTCCCGTCCATGAGCCCCGCTGGCCAGCGGGGCAAGGGGGTCTTCGCCGTAGCGCCCGGGATTGCCCTGGCCCTGGGCCTGTTGCTGGGGGGCTGCCTGGACAACGGCGCCCGCCCCCTGATGGGCCTGAACCAGCAATTGGCCCATACCGCCGTGAACCGGGACCCAGCCCTAAGCAGGGACTGGCTGGCCGTGATCGGGGGCCGGGAGGGCCGCGAGCAAGTGCGGCTCGTGCGCCTGAGCCAGGGGGCGCCGGTGCCCCTACCGGGGCTAAACCGGCCCGATGCCCGGCCCGTGAGCGTGGCGGTGGACCAATGGGGCGAACGGCTGACCCTGGTTCGGGAACTGGAGGGCCGCAGCGAGCTGGTGCTCTACCGCCGCTCCCTGCAAAGCCTGCAGCTGATCCCGATCGAACCGGCGGGGGTGCCCCATCGGCTGGCCTTGAGTGCCGATGGCCGGGTCTTGGCCGTGGAGGTGGGCCGGGGCGGCCTTAGCCAGGTGGACTTGCTGGAGTTGCCCTGAGCCACACCAACCCGCCCTAGGCAGCCAGCACCCTGACAAAGCCGGAGCTCAAGGCACCAGCCCGGCCCAATGCAGGAAGGTCTCGCCGCTGAAGGCCTCAATCACCAGGATGGCCGTAAAACCCACCATGGCAAAACGACCATTGATGCGCTCGGCGTAGCCACTCCAGCCGAAGCTGGGCACATCGAGGGTGGTGGCGCTGGTGGCAGGCGGTTCGGGCTTAGCCGGAGCCGGCTTAGCCCCAGCGTCCTGGGGACTCACGTCTTGGGGACTCACGTCCTGGGAACCCACAGCCTGGGGTACGTCAGGGTGGCTGGCATCAGAATTGGGGCTTGACATAGCGCTTAGGCTCCGGGGTTGAAGTCATAGCTGGCGGCCGGAATCAACCTCCAGCCCCCCTGGCCGTCCAGTTCCAGCACCGTGTCGTGGAAGTCGCGCAGGGTGGGGCGGTGGCCAACGCTGACAAAGGCCATCTCCCGCTGGCTCAGCAGGTTGTAGAGATATTTTTCGGTGCTCACATCGAGGGCGCTGGTGGCCTCATCGAGCACCACAAATCGTGGCGAATTCAGCAGCAGGCGGGCAAAGGCCAGGCGTTGCTGTTCACCCAGGGAAAGGAGCCTGGGCCAATCCTGCTTGATGTCGAGGTCGGGATAGCGGTGCACCAACTCGGGCAGGCGCACCTCCTCGAGCACATGGCGCAGCTGGTCATCACTGAAGCGTTCGGTGCTCTGGGGGTAACAAAGCTGCTCCCGCAGGCTGCCCAAAAGCATGTAGGGCTTCTGGGGAATGAACATCAGCTCGCCCACGGGGGGCCGGTGCACGCGGCCGACGCCGGCGGGCCAAAGGCCGCTAACCAGGCGCAGGAAGGAGGTCTTGCCGCAGCCGGAGGGGCCCACCACCAGCAGGCGCTGGCTGGGGGCCACCTCCAAGCTGAGGTCGTGGATCAGCCGGCGGCTGCCGCGCGGCGGGATCAGATCTACATGGCTGATCAGGATTGAATCGGGTGATTCATCCCCCAAGGCCGATTCCGCGCCCAAGGGGGGCTGACCCTGCTCGGCGATCGACTGGGCCAGGATTTCGCCGCTGATCGCCTCTACCTTGCCCTGGAAGCCCTCCAAACGGCTGATCGAAGCGGAGAAGGCCGCCAGGCGATCAATATTATTTACGATATAACTAACAGAAAACAACACCTGGGAGAAAGCAATGCTGGCCTGACCAAACACGCCAAAATCAACTTCTTTAGCGAAGTAGATCGGCGCAATCACCAGCCACGGCAGGAAGCGGGAGAAATAGTCGTAGGAGCGCTGAATAACCTGAATCAAGGCCTCCCACACAATCAACTTATTACAGTTCTGAATGACACCGCTAAGCCGCCTGGTGCCTTCTTTCTGCTCCTGTTGCTCGCCACGATAGAAGGCGATTGACTCGGCATTGTCACGAATGTGCACCAGGCCATAGCGAAAATCAGCCTCAAGCTTCAGCTGCTGGTAATTGAGATTCACCAACTTTCGGCTGGCAAAAATGATCAGACTAGTACCCCCAACCGAATAGGCTAAAAGCCAGAGAGCCAGGGTGCCATTGATACTCCAAAGCACAATAATGAAGCTAAAAAACGTAAGCAGCGCCGAAATTATTTCAACAGTAATACTTAGGCTGGTGGTTGTGAAGCTTGCCGCGTCTTGGGAAATTCGCTGGTCGGGATTATCGATTTCCTCAACGCTTTCATCGTTTGGATTGAGAACATAATAGGCGCGATTTGTCATGTATCGGCCCAACATTCTTTCGCTCAACCATTCGCGCCACATCAAGCCAAGCTTGGGGATCAGGTAACTCTGCAGGGCCCGAATTGGCAAGGCCAGGACCAGGCAAAAGGCGTAGACCGCCACGATCTTCCAGAAGTCTTCGGCCTTGTAGCCGACCAAGGCATTCTCGATGTTGCGGGCGACAAAACTGATGCCCACATTGATGCCGTTGATCACCAGAATCAGCAGGGTGATCACCCCCAGTAGCAGCCAGGGCAACCAGCGTCCCTGGCGCAACTTGGCCCGCAGGGTCCAGAAACAGGCCAGGCCGGCGCCAAACAGCACCATCACCACCTTGCCCCAGGGCCCCGACCAGATCGAGGCCACCTGTTCACGCACCCCCGGCACGAACCGGAGCTGCAACTCGGGGATCCAGGCGCTGCTGGCTGCGATTGCMGCCGTCAACAGCAGCAGGGTGAAGCCCACCACCACGGCAATCAGGGCCACCACCAGCACCAGGAACTGGCCGGAGCTGGCGCCGTTATCCAACGGCAGGAAGTAGGGCTGGGCCAGGCGCTGCAGCTTGCCGAGCTGGCTGCGGAGGGCCTTCAAGGGACTCATGATGACGCTCAAGTGGGTCCATTCTCGCCGCTGAAGCGCCCGCAGCGCAGGCTGGCCCAGGGATTGCTCACCCCGGCGGCCATTGCAGGGGCCGGCCACCGATCACATGCACATGCAGATGGAACACCGTCTGGCCCGCATCGGCGCCGCTATTGATCACCGTGCGCCAGGCCGTGAGCCCCTCCTGGCGGGCCACCTGGGCGGCCACCAGCAACAGGTGGCCGAGGAGCGGCCCATCGGCGGCGCTGGCGTCGGCCAGGTTCACCAGGGGCTGGCGCGGAATCACCAGCAGGTGCACYGGTGCCTGGGGCTGGACATCACGGAAGGCGATGCAGAGGTCATCGCTGTGGACCTGGTCCGAGGGGATCTCGCCCCGCAGGATGCGGCCAAAAATCGTATCGGCGGGCTGGTCCATGGCGGCGGGGAAGCAACTGGCGAGGGCGGATCGGCCTGCAGGGAAGTAGGCCCGGAACAGCGGTGGCACTGGTCAGTGAAACCCTGCYCCTGGCTTGATGTTGGCACGTTGCAGCGGTGCGGCCCTGGTGGGTCTCGATGCGGTGGAAGTGGCCGTGGAGGTGGACATCACCCCGGGTTTGCCGGGCGTGCTGATGGTGGGCCTGGCGGATGCGGCGGTGCAGGAATCGCGGGAGCGGGTGCGCTCGGCCCTGCGCAACAGCGGTCTGCGCATGCCCCTCACCCGGGTGGTGGTGAACCTGGCGCCGGCGGATGTGCGCAAGGAGGGGCCGGCCTTTGATCTGCCGATCGCCCTGGCCCTGGTGCTGGCCAGTGGCCAACTCGATCCCAGCCGGCTCGTGGGGGTCTGGGCGGCGGGGGAGCTGGGCCTCGATGGCCGGCTGCGGCCCGTGCGCGGCGCCCTGGCCCTGGCGATGGCGGCCCAAAGGGCGGGGGCCCGGGCCCTGGTCGTGCCCCAAGCCAACGGAGCCGAGGCCGCCTTGGTGGAGGGACTGACCGTCTGGCCGGCAGCCAGCCTCAGCCAGGTGCTGGAGCTCCTGGCCGATCCGGCCCGGGCCAGCCTCCCTAGCCCTGCAGCCCCGGCGCCACCAGCCCAAGACCTGGACCTCGCCGATGTGCGGGGCCAGCCCCATGGCCGCCGCGCCCTGGAGATCGCCGCGGCTGGAGGCCACCACCTGCTGCTGGTGGGCCCCCCGGGCAGCGGCAAAACGATGCTGGCCAGGCGCCTGAGCGGCCTGCTGCCGCCCCTGCAACGGCAGGAGGCCCTGGAATTGGGCCAGCTCTATTCGGTGGCGGGCCTGCTTGGCAGCCAGGGACAGCTCCCCAGGCAGCGGCCCTTCCGGGCACCCCACCACGGCTGCTCCGGCCCGGCCCTGATCGGCGGCGGGCCAATCCCGCGGCCAGGCGAACTGGCCCTGGCCCACCACGGCGTGCTGTTCCTCGATGAACTGGCCGAATTTCGCCGCGATGTGCTCAACCAGCTGCGCCAGCCCCTCGAAGAGGGGGAGGTGTGGATATGCCGCACCCGGGCGCGGCTGCGTTTTCCCTGCGCCGTCACCCTGGTGGCCGCCACCAACCCCTGCCCCTGCGGCTGGTATGGCGACCCGGAGCGGGCCTGCATCTGCGGCGAGGCCCAGCGCCAGCGCTACTGGGGCAAGCTCAGCGGCCCCCTGCTCGATCGCCTCGACCTGCAGGTGATCCTGCGCCGGCCCGACGTCCAGGAGCTCGGTCCCGATCGCCAAACCGGCAGCCAGCCCCGAYCGCCT
>NSII01000018.1 GCA_002737305.1 Synechococcus sp. Baikal-G1 | reverse complement strand
CGCGCAACCCCCGCGGCTGCGCCAACAGCCGCCTCAGTTCCAGGGACCTGGCGGAGTGCGGCCACTTCGCAGCCGAAGCCCTGCAGCTCTGGCGCTCCGCCCTACAGCACCGGGCCCTGAGTGCCCGGGCCGGCGAGCGGGTGCTGCGCATCGCCCGCACGATTGCCGACCTAGCCGGGGACAGCAACGTGGACGGCCAAGCCATCGCCGAGGCCCTCACCTACCGCAGTTTTGATCGCGACCCCCAAGCCTGCCCCAAAGGGGCCCCTTAACGGCAGCGCCTAGCGGCCAGGGCGTGGCGTCTCACCCGTGTAGGGCTGGACGCCAATCGCAGGCGGTAGGTGCTGCTGCTCTTCCCTGGGATTACCGAAGGCATGGGCCAGGGAACCACCAAACCAGCGCCCAAACTGGGCCAACAGGCGAATCATGGATCCAGCTCCCAAAAAGAACTAGCCCCAGTCTCGAAAGACCGGGGCGACTTGCCAACAGGTAGAAACACGGATACAACAAAAATCCGGCACYCCCTCGATGGGGGACCGGATTCATCGACAACCCATGGCCAGGCCAGGGGAAGCAGTCGTCATCAATAGCTCCAAGCCCCCACCCCCACCGATCTGCGGAGGGTGGGTGTGCCGCTATCAGCGGCGGCGACGGCGCTGTTGGGCCTTGCGCTTGTACTTCTCAACGGGCGTTTCGTGGTGACGTAGGCGCTTGAGGTCAGCGAAAATACCTGCCTTGGAGACCTGGCGCTTGAAACGGCGCAGGGCCGATTCGATGCCTTCGTTTTCGCCGACGGTGACCTGGGTCATGAAGCGCTTTGGTGCTCAGCAGTGAACTGATCGTAGCAAGTGCCCCTGCCGGCCTCCKTGGGCCCACAGGACCCAAAGCAAGCCTCCCCAGGCGCTGGCTCAGCGCCTGGCCGCTGCGGGACCAGGCGCTGCCGCCGGCAGGGCGGGCAGGTTGGGAGCTGCTGCAAGGGGCGCGGCAGCCGTTGGCTTGGACGCCGCGGCCACCGGCCTGGGACGGTTGGCGGGTTCGGCAGCGCTCGTAGCCGCGCCAGCCCTGGGGCCTTGAACAGGATTGGCCGGCCCGATTGGCTTAACGGCAGCAACCGGCTTGGGGGTCCCGGAAGTAGGGAGCGGAGCGGAGGCCCCCAGGCCTGGTTTCGGCGCTGCCCCCTGGCCAGGGACCTGGCGTTGCGTGGGCCGTGTGCCTTGAGCTGGAACCACACCCTGGCTGGGCACTGCGCCTGAGCTGGGCACTGAGCCTGAGCTAGGCCCCGATCCCGAGCTCGGGATCGCGGCCGCTGGCATGGCTCCAGATGCCGCTGGCTTCTCGCCTAGGGGGGCCTGGGGTTGGCTGCCCCCCTCGGGCCAGCTGTCCCGATACACATAGACATGGCCGAGGGCCCGGCTGCCGAAGCTGCGGCGCATCACCCGCCAGCCGGGCTCGGCCACCAGCAGCAAAAAGCCCTTGCCCTGGCCGCCCGTGCGCGCCACCACCATCTCGGGGCCGGCATCGGGCCGGGTGGGTTGGGCCATCAGCAGGGTTTCCGCCGAGTCCTTCACGACGCTGAGGCGATACACCGTGCCCAGATCCGCCGTGCCGATCCTCAGCGAATAGCCATTGCCATCGATGAAGCGGTTGCAGATGCCGGTGAAATCGAAGCTGGCCAGCAGGGGATCCACCAGCGCCGGCCGGCTGCCGGACACCGCATAGCAGGGGCGTTGGGCGCTGCGTTGCTCATAGATGTTGAGCTGGCCGCGGCTGCCATCGCCAATCGGTGCCGCCACGATGATGAATTTGCCCTGGTCCACCTCCTGGGTGCTGAACATCGAGGCCTGGGCGCGGGCTGGGGGCGCTGGGGCCCAGCTGGCCGCCGTGAGGCCAACTAGCGATAACAAAACAGCCAGGGGACGGACCAGGCGCGTCATGGTCAGAGTTCGGGCTAAGGAGAAAGCGTAGAAGTGCCCGATCGGGCAGCCAGCCCGATTAGGCCGGTTGGTTGAGGCGGATCGCCAGCACCAGGGCCACCAGGGTGCCGGGGATGGAGGCGCCCAGGATCCAGCGGGTGGCGGTGACGCCCAGGTCGGGGTCTCCATAGGCGAGTTCAAAGACGGAGCCTGTGGCGGCAATGCCCAGCAGGCAAGCCAGGGCTAAAAACAGGCCAGCGAGGGGGTTCATCGGCTTGGGAATTCAGGTGATCAGAGCAGGGAGCGAACRTGGGCCCGGTCAAAGCCCTTCTCCTTGAGGCCTTCCTCCAGGCTCGCCCCATCGCTGACCCGATCGACAAACAGCACGCCGTTGAGATGGTCCATTTCATGGAGGATGCAACGGGCCAGCAGGCCATCGGCCTTGAGCCGGCGGCTGCGGCCCATCTCGCAGCGRTAGCTCACCTCCACCACGCTCGGCCGCACCACATCGAGGTAGACCCCCGGAATGCTGAGGCAACCCTCTTCGTAGGTGCAGATCGAGCCCCCTTCGGCCGTGATTTCGGGGTTGATCAACACCATGGGCGGGGTGGCTGGATTCTCGAGATCCAGGTCGATCACGAGCAGTTGCTGATGGACACCCACCTGGGGAGCGGCCAGGCCGATGCCCTTGGCCGCATACATGCTCAGCAGCATCTGGCGGGCCAGCTCCCGCACCGATTCATCCACCTTGCCGATGCGCTTGGCCGGCGTGCGCAGCACCTCATCGCCCAGGGTGTGGATCGCCATGGGCGGAGTGTCCAGGGGCTCCTTGGAGACATGCACCCCCTTACTCGACTGCTCCGCAGAACGCGCCATCCTGGCGAAGCTGCTGGCCAATGGACAATCCCGTTCCGACTGGGGGCGATTCTAGGAGCCGCGGCAGACAACCACCGGTGACGCCAATCCCTGCAGGCCTGCCCGCGTCCACCGTGGAGGGACGCATCCCCAGCCTGCTGGAGCCAACACTCCTGGCCGGCCAGCTGCACTGGCTGGAGCAGCGGCCGGATCAACAGGGACGCACCACGCTCATGCGGCGCCCCTTTGGCGTGGAAAGCGGAGGGGCGGCCGCCCACCTGCCGGCCGAGGAGCTGACCCCAGGCGACTGGAACCTGCGCAGCCGCATCCATGGCTATGGGGGAGGGGCCTGCGCCCTGGGGCAGGACGCAGGCCAGGCCATCGCCGTGTTTATCGATGACCGGGACCGCTGCCTCTGGCGCCTGGACCTGGGCCCTGCTGGGGCAACCCCCAACCAGCCGATCCCGCTCACCCGGCCCGCCCCCCGGGCCTTCGGCGGTGGCCTGATCGATCGATGGCGCCACCGCTGGATCGGTGTGATGGAGGCGGACGGCCGCGACCAGCTGGTGGCGGTGTCCCTGCTGGGCGGCGAACCGGTGACCCTGCACAAGGCCGCCGATTTCTGCGGTTATCCAACCCTGAGCCCCCGGGGCAGCCACCTGGCCTGGGTGGAATGGCAGCAGCCCTGCCTGCCCTGGGAGCGCAGCCAGCTCTGGCTGGGCTGCTTCGCGGCGGCTGGGGCCGATGGCACTGGCGAGGGCCTGGGCGAGGGGCTCGCGGCCTGCAACCCCGTGGCGGGCTCAGACAACACCAGCCGCCAGGCCATCTCCGTATTCCAACCCCTTTGGACCGGCGCCCCTGGGGCCCTTCCAGCCGATCTGCTCGTGGCCTGTGATCGCAGCGGCTGGTGGAACCTGGAGCGGCTGGCGGCGGCGGAGGCGCTCACGGCGGCCGACCTGGTGCAGCCCCTTGGGGAGGTCTCCACGCCGCCCCCGGCCTGGCAGCCGCTCCTGCCGATGGAGGCAGAATTTGCTACACCCCAGTGGGTCTTGGGCCTCTCCACCACCGCCTGGGATGGCAGCCAGCTCCTGGCCGCAGCCTGCTTTCAGGGGAGCTGGCAGCTGGGTCGGATCAGCTGGCCGAGCGCCCCAGCCCTAGCCCCAAGCCCCCAACCAGCCAGCTGGATTCCCTTCGATCTGCCCTTTAGCGATTTCAGCGGGCTCTGCGCCGAGAACGGTGTCCTGGCCTGCCTCGCCAGCGGGGCCACCAGCCCCGCTGGGCTGCTGGAGCTGGAGCTCGCCGGCGGCCAATGGCGGCACAGCCCCGCCGCCGCCAGTCCCCTGGCGCCCGAGGCGATCAGCCGGCCGGAACCCCTCTGGTTTGCCGGCTTCGGCGGCGCCCCCACCCACGCCTGGTACTACCCCCCAGCCGGGGGCGCTACGCCGGCCAGTCCCCTGCTGGTGAAGGGCCATAGCGGCCCCACGGCCATGGCCCGCTGCGGCCTCAACCTGGCGATCCAGTTCTGGACCAGCCGCGGTTGGGGGGTTCTGGATGTCAACTACGGCGGCTCCACGGGCTTTGGCCGCGCCTACCGGCAACGGCTCGATCGCCATTGGGGCCTGGTCGACAGCGCCGATTGCGCCGCGGCGGCCCTGGCGGTGGTGGCCTCTGGCCAGGCTTCGGCCCAGCGGCTGGCGATCGAAGGGGGCAGCGCCGGCGGCTTCACCGTGCTTTCAGCCCTGTGTTTCAGCGATGTGTTCCGGGCGGGGGCTTGCCGCTATGCCGTGAGCGACCTGGAGGGCCTGGTGGCCGATGGCCACCGCTTTGAGGCCCACTACCTCGACAGCCTGGTGGGGCCCTGGCCCGAGCAGCGGGCCACCTACCAAGGGCGCTCCCCCCTGCACCACGCCGAACGCATCTCGGCACCGGTGATCTTTTTCCAGGGCCTCGATGACCAGGTGGTGCCCCCCTCCCAGACCGACTCCATGGCCGAGGCCCTGCGCAGCAGGGGTGTGCCCGTGGAGGTGCACCGCTATGAAGGCGAGGGCCATGGGTTCCGCAGTGGCGCCGTGCGGGTGGCCGTATTGGAGGCCACTGAAGCCTTTTTCCGCCACCACTTCAGCCTGGGGTGTGCCTAATGGGGACTGGATGGGCGACTGGTTGGGCGACTGGCCTGGTGGACCGGCTAGCACCACCCCTGGCAGCCCTGGGGCCGGCGTTGGGGTCCTGGCTGCAGCCAGCGTTGCTGCCCTGGTCGGCAGCCGTGGCCTCCCTGCCGAGCTGGCTGCAGGAACCGGCCCGGACCCTGCCCTGGCTGCTGCTGGCGATGGCCACTTTGACGGTGTTGCTGGGCCTGGGGCGGGCGATCGGCCAGCGGCTCCAGCTCAAGCGGGTCGGCATCCCCGAGGCCCTGGTGGCCGGCCTAATCGGCCTGGCCCTGGCCCCCTCCGGGCCCCTGCCCCTACTGCCGGCACCGGTGATGCAGCTCTGGGCCGACCTGCCCCTAGCGCTCTTAACCCTGGTGTTCGCCACCCTGCTGCTGGCCAAGCCCCTGCCGAAGCTGGCGGGGCTGTGGCAACCGGTCTCGGCCCAGGTGCTGCTCTCGCTGACCCTGGCCTTTGGCCAGTTTCTGGTGGCGGGCCTAGCGGTGCTGTTTCTGCTGCAACCCTGGCTCGGGGTGAGCCCGCTGATGGCTTGCCTGATTGAAGTGGCCTATGAGGGCGGCCATGGATCCGCCGCTGCCATGGGGCCCAGCTACGCCAGCCTGGGCTTTCCCAGCGGCGAAGCCCTGGGATTAGCTCTGGCCACGGTGGGGCTGTTGACCTCCACCCTGGTGGGCGGCGTGCTGGTGGTGGTGGGCCGCAGCCGGGGCTGGATCAGTTCCTGGCCGGCCCAAACCCCCCAGGGGATCCCAGGCCCAGCCGACCGAGACCCCAGCGCCCAGGCCGGAGCGGCGGCACCCCAACTCGAACGCTTGCCCCAGGGCCCGCTGCACCAGCTAGCCGCCTGGGCCGTGAATCTGGCCCTGGCCGGGGTGGCGGTGCTGGTGGGCGTCGGCCTGCTGGCCCTGCTCCGCAGCCTGGCCGAGCGCACCGGCGGCGGTTTCGCCCTGGTGATCGATGCCCTGCCCGTGTTTCCCCTGGCCCTGGTGGGCTCGATCCTGGTGCGACTGGTGCTGGAGCGCCTGCACTTAGACGGCTGGGTATCGGCGCCGATCCAGGGCCAAACCGGCACCCTCTCGGCCGACCTGCTGATCACCGCCGCCACGGCGGGGCTGGATCTAGCCCTACTGCGCCAGGACTGGCTGCCCCTTTCGGTGCTCTCCCTGGCCGGGCTGCTCTGGAACCTGGCGGTGATTTTGTTGCTGGCGCCGCGGATCTTGCCCAAGGACTGGTTCGAGCGGGCCGTGATCGAATTCGGCCAGGCCACGGGCGTGGCGGCCAGCGGCCTGCTGCTGCTGCGCATGGCCGATCCCAACGACCACAGCGAAGCCCTCCAGGCCTTTTCGATCAAACAGCTGCTGCTCCAACCCCTGCTCGCCGGCGGCGTGATCACGGTGGTGGCCCCCCTGCTGATCACCAGCTGGGGCCTGCCCGCCTGGACAGCCGTTTGCTTTGGATTGGTGCTGGTTTGGGCCAGCTTGGGGCTGGCCCTAGCTAGCCGGCGGGCCTAGGAGCCGGAGATGGGAACCGGCCCTCAGCGCACCATCGCCGCCACGTTCCCCCCATCAACGGTGAGCACCACGCCCGTGCTGCGCTCCAGCAGGGCCAAGGACACGAAGGCATCGGCCACATCGCTGGCGCGCACCTCCCGGGAGAGCAGGTTGCCGGCCATGTAGTCGGTCTCGCTTAGGCCCCGGGCGGCGGAACGGGTTCGGATCATGGCGTCATCGAGCAGGCCAGAGCGAATGCGATCGGCATTGATCGCATTCGAGCGAATCCCTTCGGCTCCGCCTTCAAGGGCGTACTGGCGCATCAGGGCCAGCAGGGCCGCCTTGGCGATGCCGTAGGCGCCGAAGTTGGGGCCCGGATTCAGGGCCTGCTTGCTGACGTTGAACAGCAACTGGCCCCCCAGCACCGGCCGGCTGGCGGCCTGGCTGGCGTCGCCCGAATCCTGGGCCCGAAACACCGCCATGGCCGCCTGGGCCACGGCCTGATGGGCAAACAGGTTGAGCTCAAAACTGGCGCGCAGGTCAGCGTCAGCAAGGTTGGCCATGGCGCCGCTCCAGGCGGCGCCGGCATTGCTCACCACCAGGTCGAGGCCGCCGAAGCGGGCCACCACCTGGTCCATGGCCTCCCGCAGGGCCGCCGGATCGGTGAGGTCGCAGGCCAGGGCCAGGGCCTGGCGGCCGCAGGCCTTAGCCGTTAGGGCAGCGCTGTCGCCATCGCGATCGAGCAGGGCCAACTCCGCCCCCTGGGCCGCAAAGGCCCGGGCCGTGGCGGCGCCGATACCGCCGCCGGCGCCGGTCACGAGCACCACCTGGCGGGCCAGGGGCTTCTCGCTGCCCTTGCCGAGCTTGGCCTGCTCCAGGCTCCAATACTCCATCGCAAAGGTGTCGGCCTCACCGACGGGCTCGAAGCGGCCCACGGCTTCGGCCGCCAGCAGGGTGCGGGCCCAGGCCAGACCTAGGTCGGCCGCCACCGAAGCATCCGCCGCGCTCTTGCCGATGCCCACCAGACCCAGGCCCGGGATCGCCACCAGCCGCGGCAGCGGATCGAGGGGGGTTTTGATCCCACCGGCCCGGGCATTCTGGCGCTGGAAATAGGCCTGGTAGGCGGCGATATAGGCCGCCAGGGCCTGCTCGATCTGGGCGGCCGTGGGCTCGGCGGGCACCACCAACGGACTGGCTTTAGTGCGGATCACATGGTCGGGGGTGGCGACGCCGCGGCCGGCCCAATCGGCCAGGCGGGGATCATTCACCAGCTCCAGGGCCAGGGGCGTGGCGCGCAGGTCGAGCAGCCAGCGCAGCGGCGCCCCCTGGGCCCCGGCGGCCCGGGCCAGGGCCCCCCGCAGCACCGGCAGCACAGCCGCCGCAGCGCTGCTGGGCGCCGGACCGGGGGCTGGCTGGCTGGGAGCCTGGGCGCCATGCGCCAACTCAATGCGTTGCTCGGCTTGGCGCACCAGGGCCACCATCCGTTCGTAGCTCTGTTTGGCCGTGGCCCCAAAGGAGAAGAGGCCGTGCTTGAGCAGCACCATGCCCTCGAGCTCGA
This sequence comes from Synechococcus sp. Baikal-G1, assembly GCA_002737305.1. Classification (GTDB taxonomy): domain Bacteria; phylum Cyanobacteriota; class Cyanobacteriia; order PCC-6307; family Cyanobiaceae; genus BAIKAL-G1. The sequence continues at coordinate 14,522 of NSII01000018.1, read as the reverse complement.
TGCCCAAGGCGGCGGCGCGGGCGGCCGCCTGCTCGTAGGCGGCGGCGGCGGCCAGGGCCAGGTCAAAGCCGGGCATCACGTAGGGCACCAGGGCGACCCGATCGCCATACACCTGCCGGCAGATCGCTTCGGCATCGGGCTGGTCGGCCAGGGCCAGCAGGGCGATCGAGTGGGTGTGGTCGACGTAGGTGTGGGGCAGGAAGGCATGCAGCAGGGCCTCCACCGACGGGTTGGGGGCGGCCGGATCGATCAGGTTCTGGCGCTGGGCCGCCACCATCGCCTCATCGCTGAGGCTCTCCAGGGCCCGCAGGGCCTGTAGGGGCTCCAGGCGCACGGCTGGATGGCCAGGGGGCTCGATCGTGGCCAGGTCCCAGCCAGAGCCCTTCACGCACAGCACCGGGATGGTTTCACCCAACAACCCCGTGACCGTGGTTTTAACCGAGGTATTACCGCCGCCATGGAGCACTAGGCCTGGATCAGCCCCGAGCAGGCGGGCCGAATAGGTGCGCAGCGCCAGGGCTTCTGGGACCCCTTGGGCCCCGTAGGCGGCCACGGCCCCAGCGGCGGCAGCGTCCGACCAGCGGTTGAGCACGGGCATGGGCGAGGGCTGGCGGCGCAGCCGGGAGGCTAGGTGGCAACGGAGCTATCGCCTAGCCAACCGCCCAAACCGCAGGCCGAGACCACCAGGATCGCTTGGCCTACGGGCAGGTCACGCCCATCCGCCCCCGAGGGTTGTGGAGAGAYAACAGAACCAATGGCGTAAAAACGCTCTTGCCAGGSTGGATTGGTCGGAACCAGCCACGAATCAGCGCCCGCGCACAAGTAGCCCGGGGAAAGCCCGCGGGATCCATGGCGCTGGTCCTCCAGGGCATCAAAATCTGAGCGCATCAAAAATATGGCCACTACTTAGTCAAAAAGCAAACTGTAAATTTATTACGATTTGGAATTCAAAACCTCAGCCACCCCAACCTATCGACTAATTCTTCAGGCCAACACTACGAGCCTAGAATCTTGACATCGCCGTAATTTTTGCAATTTTTCCAACCTCGAGCCCCGACAGTTCATCGAGGCTGAGCAATTTGTCCTTCACCAAACTGGCAAATACAAACAAGATGCCATCAAGACGAAAATCGAAATGGCCCTCGATCGAATGGCGCTGGATGCTGAGAAAGTCGTGGAGCTGCCAAAGATCCTCTGCGCCCTGAAGGGCTGCGATCCGCTCCCGCAGGGATTCGGTCAACTGGGCAATGGCGCGGCCATAGGCCATATCAAAGGCCTGCTTGGCGATGGCCTGCTCCTGATCTGTCCAACCCGCCAAAACCGTTTCCATCGTCATAAATCAAGTTGGTAGGGACGCTATCGCACTGTCCTGGCTGCCGCGAGGGACAGGGGCCAAGCCGCGAGCCGCTGCATCGCAGCGTCGCTGGGCAGGCAAGGCAAACCAGGGCAAACCTGGCGATTGATGGTGCTCGCGGTGGTAGCCGAAGTGATAGCAAGCCAGAAACGATAACCACACGGGCAGATCAAGGCTGCGGGCCTGGTGGCCAGGCCCCAAGGCCAGCCCAGCCCCGCGGTGGGGCAAATAGGTGCCAACGGCAAACAATTGCAGCGAGCTGAGTACCAGGGGCAGGATGCAAACGAGCACCACAGCCAATCCGGGGGTGGCTGTGTGCTGCCAGGCGAAGAGCAGACACACGGCCCAGCTTGTTAARAGGGATGCCATCTGGCCTRCCCCCAAATAGCCCGCCATGAACCGGCCATACCAGGCCAAGGGCCCGGCCCCATCCTGGACATCCGGATCTTGGCGACTGCCCGGGGCCCGGTGGTGCTGGCGATGGTTGCGCAGGCAGCGCTCGTAGGGCAGGCAGGCATAGAGGGCCAAAGCGAGTTGGCCTAGGCGCTGATTGGCACCAGCACGCAGGGGCAACAGAACACCATGCATGGCGTCATGGCCAATAATGAAGAGTCCCGTTTGCAGGAACGTTCTTAGCCCAATCGCTAGTACCACTAGGGAGAGGGATTGGCTAGCTAGATCCACGCTCAACAGGGCTAGCAGGGAAAACAACCAAGTCGCCGTGATGGCTGTCGCTAGGGCAAGCCCCATGCCGGTCTGGCTCAACGGGCGAGCTTCAGCAATTCTGCCGGGGAGGCCAACAGGTCAATGGCCACAAAATAGATCTTGCCTTCGGGATTAAGCAGGAAGCGCCAGGCCACATTCATGCCTACGCCAGCGCCAAACCAGGGGGTTTGAACCTTGCCGGTGACCTTAATCTGGTTGAAATTACCTTCGGCCGGCTCGGAGTATCCCCGCTCGGGCAGCAATTTCAGATTTTGGCAATCTTCACGGAAGAAGCGCATGATGGCATCCGTGCCCACAATCGGCTTCTGGAACGGGGCCTGTAGGGCGCCATCGGGCAAGAAGAGCTCGATCAAGCTATCGAAGTCGTTGGCATTGAGCCGGTCCATATAGGCATTCACCGTGGGATTGATCACCCCCTCAATAAACACCTTTTTGCGCAAGTCCTCAGGGGTGGGTGCCGCCACTGGCTCCATCACCCGTTGGCCTTCCCCCTTGGCGGGATCGAAGCCCATGTCCACCACAAAGTTGCGCAGCAAGGTGATCTGCTGACCCTGCTCAACGGCCTTGACTGAACCCAACACCGCCGATGCGTTGGCCGAGAGTTGATAGCCCTCAGGAATGGGGGCCACCAGACCAGCCGCCATCCATTCGCCCAGTTGATACCAGAAGCCCAGCTTGATATTCACCGACCAGTTGGCGTAGCTGCGGCCAATGGGGGTGTCGGAGCGGTTGGCCAGATCACACATCACCTGGCTTTGTTCAGCAAAGCCCAGGCCCTTGATCTGGTTCAGCACGGGTTCGGCGAATTGCATACGGGCAGCGCCCGGGGCGGCCACGGTGATCGTGGAGCCCATCTCCAAATAGGCATACCAAATCAGGGCCAGCTGGTCTTCAGCGTTGAGTAGGCGGAATCGGGCTGTGATCGCTGGAACAACGTCCGCCGAAAGGGTGTCCGGAAAAATCTGGGTGGCCTTTTCAAGCGTAAACATTGGCAGCCGCTCCAAGTGTTAAGTAGATTTATGAAGCCTAGCACGAACCCCCGAACACCTGTAGCCCCGGGTGTTTTGCCCCTTTCCCCCGGTTGCCTCAACAGGGCTCAGGCTCGATCCTCCTTCCTGGAGCCCAGCTCCTGAGTTCAGGCTGGGGCCACCCCGAGGCCGTGGCGAGGGGGCCCTCCATGGACATCCGGTGCCATCCGTCGACCTGGCCCGGGGATTTCGCTACGGATTGCGCGGCCCGGTGGTCCAGCCGCCTCGGGCCGCGAGGTACGGGCCCAGCCAAAGCGCCAAGACTGCGCTCCCCATTCAAGTGAACGGTAAGGCCAGGACAAGGACTGGGGGCCGGCCATCTCAACCGGTGGTTCTAAGGAGTGGTAGCAAGCGGGTGGCTTTAACAACGTTCGATTCGTGAGCTGCTCAAACCCCTGCAGCAGGGCGCCAACCCCTCATCCCACCCCGTAGAGCTGCTTGAGGCCCTCTTCACTGGCACTCACCACCCCCCGTTCCGTGATCAGGGCCGTCACCAGGCGGGCCGGTGTGACATCAAAGGCGGGGTTGAAACCCCGGCTGCCCGTTGGCGTTAGCTGCACCTGGGTGAGGCTTGCGACAGAAGCCTCGCCCCTGGGACTCTCCCCTAGGGCGGCGCCAGCGACGGGGCTCCCCAGGCCCTGGATATGGGTGACTTCCCGCTCCGAGCGGGCCTCGATCGGGATCTCGGCCACCCCATCGGAGATGGACCAATCAATCGTGGACGCCGGCAAGGCCACATAGAAGGGCACGCCGTTGTCATGGGCGGCGAGGGCCTTGAGATAGGTGCCGATCTTGTTGCAAACATCGCCGCTGCGGGTGGTGCGATCGGTGCCAACGATCACCGCATCGACCTGGCCGTGCTGCATCAGGTGGCCGCCGGCGTTGTCGACGATCACCGTGTGGGGGACGCCCTCCCGGCCCAACTCAAAGGCGGTGAGGCTGGCGCCCTGGTTGCGCGGCCGGGTTTCATCCACCCACACGTGCACCTGCAAGCCAGCGCGGTGGGCCTTGTAGATCGGCGCCAGGGCCGTGCCCCAGTCCACCGTGGCCAGCCAGCCGGCGTTGCAGTGGGTGAGCACGTTGAAGGGCTCGTTCTGGCGGTTGGCCGGGCGACGGGCCGCCAGCTCCTGGAACAGGGCCAGGCCGTGGTCGCCAATGGCTTCGCACATCAGCACGTCCTCCTCGGCGATGGCGCCCGCCTCCTGCTGGGCAGCCAGGGCCCGCTGCGCCGGCGCCAACGGCAGTACCCGCTCCCGCACCCGTTCCAGAGCCCATTGCAGATTCACGGCCGTGGGCCGGGTGGCAAGCAGCTGGGTAAAAGCCGCTGCCAGGGCTCCATCGCTGGGATCGGCCTGCAGGGCCAGCATCAGGCCGTAGGCACCGGTAACTCCAATCAGCGGAGCACCGCGCACCACCATGGTGGTGATCGCCTCAGCCGCCTGGTCCAGGCTGGTGAGCGAGCGGGTGGTGAAGGTATGGGGCAGCTGGGTCTGGTCGATCACAGCGATCGAACGGCCCCCGGCTTCGAGCCAGATGGTGCGCCAGGCCTTGCCGTCGATGTTCATGGGTTCGGGGCTCCGCCCGCAATCATCCCCTGTCGATCCGGCGATAGCCGAACCAATCGGGCACCTGGGCCTGGCTCAGCCCTTCGGGATGGGGGTCCAGCTGCACATACCAACGCTCCCCGCCCAACAACTGCAATTGCTCAATCGCCAGGCAGTCATCAACGGCGGCCAGATCATCCTTGTGCTGCTCTCGGGCCCCAACCAACCATTGGCGCTTGGCGGCTGCCTTAGCGGCCTGGGTTGAGCGGGCCACCACCAGGCCGAAGTGGTGGAGCTCGGCAAGGCAATCGGGGCGGTAGGCGCCCAGGTTCACAAACCAGAGCCGCTCGGGCCGGGGCGCGGGCGGTTCGGGCCCCAGGGTCACGGCATAGCCATCGATCGCCCGAACCGCCATGGTGCTGTCCAGATGCAAACCCTCACGCCGCCCAAACCACTGGCGCCGCAGCACGGGGATCGTGTCATCAATGCTGAGACCGGCGACAAAACGCACGTCGTGCAGCTCGATGTGGCAGCCGGCCATGCGGCCGCCGAGCACCACCAGGAACAGCTGGGGAGCGGTCCTGGCCTGAGCCGCTCGCCATACTGAGCCGTCCTGCCCCACCAGCATGTCAAGCCTGGGTTTTGCCAATGGCGACAGCATGCCATCCCTGGGCCTTGGCACCTGGAAGGCGGCCGGCGGCGAGGTGGCTGGCGCCGTGACGGCGGCCCTGGAGCTGGGCTACCGCCACCTTGATTGCGCCTCGATCTATGGAAACGAGGCCGAGATCGGCGCAAGCCTGAAGCAGGCCTTCGCCGCTGGCGGGCTGCAGCGCGACCAGATCTGGATCACCTCCAAGCTCTGGAACGACTGCCACGCCCCCGAAGACGTGCGCCCAGCCCTGGAGCGCACCCTGGCGGATCTGGGCCTGGCCAGCCTCGACCTCTATCTGCTCCACTGGCCCGTGGCCCATCGCCATGGCGTGCTGATGCCCCAGCAGGCCTCCGACCAGCTCAGCCTGGAGCAACGGCCGATCGCCACCACCTGGCGCGCGATGGAGGAGCTGGTGCGGGCCGGTCTAGTGCGCCACATTGGCGTCTCCAACTTCAGCCAGGCCAAGCTGGCCGCCCTACTGGCGGGGGCCGAGCTGGCCCCCGAGGTGAACCAGGTGGAGCGCCATCCCTACCTGCAACAACCTGAGTTACTGGCCTTCTGCCAGGCCAACGCCATCGGGATCACGGCCTATGCCCCCCTGGGCTCGCCACCGGCCGGCACCACCTCGCCCCTGCTGGCCGATCCGGTGATCAGCACGATTGCGGCGGCCCATGGCACCAGTGCGGCCCAGGTGCTGCTGGCCTGGGGAATCGCCTGCGGCACTGCGGTGATTCCCAAATCCGTCCATCCCCAGAGCCTGGCCGCCAACCTGGCGGCGGCCCAGCTGGGCTTGAGCGCCTCCGAACTGGCCCAGATCGCCCGCCTCGATCGGGGCGAACGCTTCATCGGCGGCGGCTTCTGGGACCTGCCAGGCGGCCCCTACAACCTGGCCAACCTCTGGGATGAACCGATCGGCCCAGGCTGAAGCGGGCCCGGAACGAGGACGGGGCTGCTCAGCTGTGCTCACGCAGGAAGGCAATCGCGCCGATTAATTCTTCGGCGAAGCGATCGATTTCCTCGAGGGTGGTAGTGAAGCTGAGGCTGGCCCTAGCCGAGGCGGCCAGGCCGTAGTGGCGGTGCAGGGGCTGGGTGCAGTGGTGGCCGCTGCGGATGCAGATGCCGGCCGAATCAAGCAACTCGGCCAGATCATTGGCGTGGAGGCCCGCCACGCTGAAGGCGGCCAGGGCGCCGCGGTCCGGCTGCTGCTGGGGGGTGGGACCGAGAATCCGGAGCCCCTCAATCGCCTCAAGCCGGGCGAATAGGTGGGCCGTGAGCTGCTGCTCCCAGGCGTGGATGCGATCCAAACCCAGGCCATTGAGGTAGTCGAGGGCCGCCCCCATGCCAATCGCCTCGCCGATAGCGGGGGTACCGGCTTCAAATTTGTGGGGCAAGCCCGCCCAGGTGCTGCTTCCAAGGAACACGTCCTGGATCATCTCGCCGCCCCCCAAGAAGGGGGGCATGGCCTCCAGCAGGGATTCCCGCGCCCAAAGGAAGCCCATGCCCGTGGGTCCACAGAGCTTGTGGGAGGAGCCCACCAGGAAATCGGCGCCGAGCTGGCCCACATCCACGGGCAGGTGGGCCAGGCTCTGGCAGGCATCCACGAGCAGCAGGGCGCCGGCGGCGTGGGCCAGGGTTGCGATCTCGGCGATCGGGTTGAGGCAGCCCAGGGTGTTGCTCACCTGGACCAGGCTCACCAGGCGAGTGCGCCCGTTGAGCTGGGCCTGGAGGTCGCCAAGGTCCAGTTCACCGCTGCCGGTGAGACCGACATGGCGCAGCACGCAGCCGGTGCGGGCCGCCAGGAGTTGCCAGGGCACCAGGTTGCTGTGGTGCTCCATGACGCTCAGCAGCACCTCATCGCCGGCTTTGAGGTTGGCGTCCCCCCAGCTGCGGGCCACCAGGTTGATCGCTTCACTGGCATTGCGGGTGAAGACAATCTCGTGGGGCGAAGCGGCCCCAACAAACGCCGCCGTTTTGGCCCGGGCCCCTTCAAAACCTTCGGTGGCCCGGGCGCTGAGCTGGTGGGCGCCCCGGTGCACGTTGGCGTTGTCGTGGTCGTAGTAGTGCTGCAGGGTCGCCAGAACCTGGCGGGGCTTTTGGCTGGTGGCGGCGTGGTCGAGGTAAATCAGGGGCTGGCCCAGGCTGGCCGTTTGGGCTAGCAACGGGAAATCGGGCCGCGTTTGGGCGGCCAGGTTGGACCCAGCCCCGGGGCTGGAGCCAACCTGGCTACCGGCGTTAGTCGGGACGTTGCTCAAAACATTGGCGCTCGCACCCATCAGGCCCCCTCGCCCTCCAAGTCGTCACGCCCGGATTCAACCGCGGTGGCTGGCCCAGCATCCGCCCCATGGGCGGCGAGCAGGGATTCAAACGGGCACCAGCGCCGGGCCGCTGCCGGCAGCTCGCGCAACACCTCCTCGCAGAAGGCGCGCTTGAGCAGGGCTGAAGCCTGGTCGGCGGCGATGCCGCGACTCTGCAAATAAAACAGTTCATCCAGCTGCAGGCAGCTCACGGTCGCCCCGTGGGCGCAGCGCACGTCATCGGCCACGATCTCCAGCTCGGGCTTGGTGTCGATCCGGGCCCGATCCGAGAGCAACAAACTGCGGCTGAGCTGGGCCGCATTGGTGCGTTGGGCGGCCCGGGGCACCCGCACGGCGCCATTGAATACGCTGCGGCCCCGGCCATCGGCCACGGCCTTATGGAGCTGGTCGAGCTGGCCTTCGGGACCGCCAAAGGCCATGTGGCTATGGGTGTCGGCAATCTGGTCGCCTGCCACCACCTGTAAGCCGCGCAGGGTGGTGGTGGCGCTGCCATCGACTTGAACAATGCGGGGCTCCAGCCGGGAGACGCCCCATCCGGCACTCACTGCCACCAGGCTGACGTGACTCTCGGGCTCCTGCTCTAGGGCCAGATGGGCGAGCAAAGCCGCCCCTGGATGGCCCAGGGCAACCAGGCCGTGCTCGAGCCTGGAGCCCCGGCCTAGGTGGGCCTCCAGCACCAGGCTGGTGAGGCCCGCTCCGGTGGCCGTGAGCCGCTGACAGAGCTGCAAATGGGCCTTTTCTTCCAGGATCAGCAGCACCCGCAGGGGCCGCAGCTCCGCGGCTGCATCACTGACCAGCTCCAGGCTCACCTGGCTCCGACTGGCGATGCGCAGGGCCAGCAATTGGGAGGCACTGGCATGGTTGAGCTCAACCGGCCAGTGCTGCTCGCAGCCGGTGGCTGCCAGGGTGTGGCCCAGGGCCAACACCAGCTCTGATTCGGAGAGCGGGGACACCCCCGCTGGCAAGACCACCCCAGCAAGGGGATCGCTGCCCCCATCGAGCTTCAGGCGCAGGGTGTCTGGCAAAGCCGCACCATCTGTGCCGGCACCATCAGTGGCAAAGCCATCCGCGGCAGAGCCACTGGACAGGGCAGCGCTGGGATTGAGGTTAAGGCCAACCAACAGGGCCAGGTCGGTAAATCGCCAGGCTTCCTGGCGCCTTGAGGGCCCTTGCAGGGCCGCAAGGGCCCCGCGGCCGCGCCCCTGCACGGCGGCCAAGGGACCCGAAGGGGCGGGCAACCGGGCCAACAGGTCTGAGGTCCAGCTAGCCAGGCTTTTCGCAGAAACGGTACTCATCCCCATCAGCCCAGCTCCAGGGCCGCCAGTTCCTGGTCCACCCAGTCGTAGCCGCGCTCTTCCAGCTCGAGGGCCAACTCGCGGCCACCCGTGCGCAGGATCCGGCCAGCGGCCATCACATGGACGAAATCGGGTGTGATCGCCTCTAACAGCCGCTGGTAATGGGTGATCAACAGGGTGGCGGTATCGGCGGTGGCGAGCTGGCTAACGCCGGCGGCCACAATGCGCAGGGCATCGATATCCAGGCCCGAATCGGTTTCATCGAGGATCGCCACTAGGGGCTCGAGCAGGGCCATCTGCAGAATCTCGTTGCGCTTTTTCTCACCCCCGGAAAAGCCCTCATTCACACTGCGATCGAGGAAGGCCGGATCCATCTGCACCACCTTCAGGCGCTCGTGTACCAGGTCCTCAAACGCAAAGGTGTCGAGTTCCTCCTGGCCAAGCTGGACCCGGCGGGCATTGGTGGCCACCCTTAGAAACTCCAAGTTGCTCACCCCCGGAATCTCGACGGGATATTGGAACCCGAGGAACACTCCCACCCGGGCCCGTTCTTCGGGCGAGAGCTCCAAAAGGTTCTGCCCCCGGTAGGTCACCGTGCCTGCGGTCACCGTGTAGGCGGGATGGCCAGCCAGCACCTTGGAGAGGGTGCTTTTGCCGCTGCCGTTACGGCCCATCACCGCATGGATCTCGCCAGCCCGCAGGGTGAGATCAACTCCATTGAGGATCACCTTGTCCTCCACACGGGCATGGAGACCACTGATCTCAAGCAGAACGTCGGCGTCGGGGCGAATCACGGGCGAGAAAACAAACGAATCAAAAAGAGAAACAGTCGCCGCCAGCGTTGGCAGCAAAGAGGGCGGATCGCAGGGCTAGCCGACAGACCCTTCCAACTTCAGGGCCAACAACTTGTCCGCTTCGGCGGCGAACTCCATCGGCAATTGGTTAAAGACGTCGCGGCAGAAACCACTCACCATCATGGACACGGCCTCCTCAAAGGCGATGCCCCGGCTCTGCAGATAGAAGAGCTGGTCCTCGGACATGCGGCAGGTGCTGGCCTCATGCTCCACCGATGCAAGGGGCTGCTGGGAGCGGATGTAGGGATAGGTGTTGGCGGCGGCCTGGTCGCCGATCAACATCGAGTCGCACTGGCTGTAATTGCGGGCTCCCACGGCCTTGGGACCGATCTGAACCAGGCCCCGATAGCTGTTGGCGGAATGGCCAGCACTGATGCCCTTGCTCACGATCGTGGAGCGGGTGCGCGGGCCCACGTGCACCATCTTCGAACCAGTATCAGCCTGCTGGTAGTTGTTGGTGAGGGCCACGGAATAGAACTCGCCGACCGAATCAGCCCCCTGCAGCACACAGCTGGGGTATTTCCAGGTGATCGCCGAACCTGTTTCTACCTGGGTCCAACTGATCTTGCTGCGATCGCCGCGGCAGTGGCCCCGCTTAGTAACAAAGTTGTAGATCCCGCCGACGCCATGCTCATCCCCGGCATACCAGTTCTGCACGGTGGAATACTTGATCGAGGCGTCATCGAGGACCACCAACTCAACGACGGCCGCGTGCAGCTGGTTGGTATCAAACATCGGCGCCGTGCAACCCTCCAAATAACTCACGGAAGCCCCCTCTTCCGCCACGATCAAGGTGCGCTCAAACTGGCCGGTGTCACCCGAGTTGATGCGAAAATAGGTGGAAAGCTCCATCGGGCACTCAACCCCCTTAGGGATGAACACAAAAGAACCATCGCTGAAAACCGCCGAATTGAGGGCCGAATAATAGTTGTCGTTACTGGGAACAACCGTACCGAGATAACGCTCGATCAACTCAGGGTGCTCCTTAACAGCCTCACTAATTGAGCAAAAAATCACCCCGTGCTCGGCCAGCTTTTCCTTGTAGGTGGTGGCGATCGAAACGCTATCGAATACGGCGTCAACAGCTACATTAGTGAGGCGCTTCTGCTCACTCAAAGGAATACCTAGCTTATCGAAGGTTTCCAGCAACTTCGGATCAACTTCATCGAGGCTTGCCTTTTTGTCACGCTGCTTCGGCGCTGCGTAATAAATAATATTCTGGAAATCAATTGTGGGATAGCCCAGGGCCGCCCAATCGGGCGTTTCCATCTGCAACCACTGGCGATAGGCCCGCAGCCTAAAATCCAACAAAAAGGCCGGCTCGTCCTTTTTGCTCGAAATTAGACGAACAACGTCTTCACTGAGACCCTTGGGTATTTTTTCGGTTTCGATGTCAGTCACAAACCCGTACTTGTACGGCTGACTGACGAGATCACCAACGCTGGCTGCCGTGGTCATGGCCTTTTATCCAAAGGAACAATGGGCCTGAATCTCTTCGGCTGTGATGGTCTGCTTATCGCAGCGGAAGGCGTTGTCTTCGGTAAGGAACAGCATGCAATGGCATTCCTTGCGCTCCCGCATGGGCACACAGGGGCAGTTCCAAAAAGCCTGTTGGACCTCAGCCTGCTTGTCCTCGTAGTGGCGGCAAGGGCAAAGGGCGCCGCCCAGCTCGTCCTTATGGCGGGCTAGCCCTTCCAACACCACCGCCGTCACGCCGGAATCGATGCAGAAATAGGTGCCGGTGCGCTGGGCGTAGGTCTCGGCAAACTTGCGGATCACCTCAAGGCTGTCACTGGCCTTGGACGCCTCGGCGGAGGGTGTGGTGTCGGACATGGGCGGCAAGTGAACGGCAAAGTCGTGCCAGAACCGGTGCCAGAGCAGGCCCGAGGGGCCCGAAAGGCAAATGGCATCAATAACGAAACTAAGGAGTTTCGTTACGGCTAACCCTAGGGCACTGAACCCGGCGCCGGTTGCTGATCGCCCATTCTGCCCCGCGCCAAACCACCCCCTTCCTTCCCCCTGCCCGCGGCAGGGCCGCCACAACTGCAAAACAAACGTGGCAAGGTGGTTGAACAGGCTGCGGCCATGCCCAGGGCCATGACACTGTCCGGCCAACCCACGCCGCCATCAGCGGCCCAGCAGGGCTCCCGAAGCGGAGGCCCCCCTGAGCAAGGGAAGCCCCCGTCGGGTGGGATCAGCTCCGCGCCCCTGCCTGCTGCGCCAACAGCTGGCTCCGCCAGCGCCCCCACCCGGGAAGCGGTGCTGACCCTGTTGCTGCGTCAGGGCGAGGCCACGGCCGCCGACCTCGCCACCCAGTTGCTGGTGTCTGTGCAAGTGATGCGCCGTCACCTCCGCTCCCTTGAAGACGATGGCCTAGTGCTGGCCAGCCCCAGCTCCGAAGGGCCGGGCCGTCCCAGCAATCGCTGGGGCCTGACGCGGGAAGGCCGTAGCCGCTTCCCCGATGGCAGCGAACATTTCGCCCTTGGCCTGCTGGATTCGCTGGCCGCCAGCCTGCCCGCCCAAGTCGTGGTCCAGCTGCTGGGCCAACAGGCGGAGGCCCAAGCAGAGGTGTATCGCCAGAACATTGGCTCCGGCTCCTTGGCCGAACGGATCGAGCGGCTGGTCGACCTGCGCCGCCGCGACGGCTACGTGGCTGAAGTTCAGCGGGACAGCGAGGGGCCCGGTTGGGTGATGAGTGAATTCCATTGCTCGGTGATGCGCATCGCTGAGCAATTTCCCCTGGTCTGCGACCAGGAGTTGCAACTGATCCGCCACACCTTCCCCGACTGCCAGGTGGATCGGGTGCACTGGCGCCTGGAGGGCGGGCACTCCTGTGGCTTCCGCCTGCAGCTCAGCCCGGCCCCTGAAGCAGGGCCAGGGTGCTGAGCCCCGAGGAGCTGGCCGAGCTGGAAGCCAGCTTGCTGCCGGCCCTGGAGCGCCATCACCTGAGGCTTCTGGCCCACAGCCTGCGCAGCCTCCAGGCGGCCGCAGGCCGCCGAAGCGGCCCCCTGCCCGGCCGGGCCGAGCTGCTGGCCTGGGCCCTGGACCAGCCTGAACTGCAGGCCGATAGCGGTTTTTGCCAAGCCTTCCTCGACCAGTTGCAGGGGGCCGGCATCCAGTTGGAGCACATCGTCCAGGACACAAGCGCCCTCAAGCAGGCCTTCAAGCAGGCCTTCAACCCATCGGAGCCGGCCCCCCCTGGCCCCCTGGGCCTGGACCTGGCGGACCTGGTGGCCTGGGCCCAGCGCCAGGCGGACCGCCGCATTGAGAAGATCAAGGCATCCGAGTCGTTCCCTTGAGCAGCCCTGAGCCGGTCTCCACCAGCCCCGCCCCCAGCCGCCCCCAGGGCCCAGGCCGCCTGGCCATCCACGATGCCCTCAGCTTTTTCCAGTTGAGCTGTGGGCGCTGGCGTTCCCAACGCAGCAGCCACCACCTGCTGCACCGCCGCGCCGAGGCCGGCGGTTCCCTGATCGTGGTGGAGGAGCTCCTGCTGGACGATCCTCGCCTGGTGGCGATTGCCCAACTCCATGGCCAGGATCCCGCCGGCCTGGCGGGGGGCTGCCGGGTGCGCTGGAGCGGCTCCATGGCCTGGGACAAGGCCGGTGAAGAGCACCAGGGCGAGAGTGTCTTCGGACTGATCCCCACCGATGGGCGCGGCCGCTCCGGCCTGCTGCTGCGCGACCGGGGCTACGCCGAAACGGCGCCGGTAGCTGGCCACTTCCGCATGGACGACCGGGACGACCTGCTGCTGAGCACCGACTACGAAACGATGAGCTCCCTTGAGCGCTTCTCCTTTGCCGGGCCCAACGTGCGCCTGCGCACCAGCACGGTGGAGGGGCTCTCCAATACGGCCTCGTTCTGCGTGGAAACCCGTTGCGGCGACGGGGACGGGCCCCACCTGACAGCCCTCCCGTCCGCAGCCAGCGCCAACCCCGGGGAAGGCGCCACCCTGTCGCCCCTGGGCTGGTAAGAAACGTTACGGACTGTGAGCCCTGGCCCGGCCCAGCCGGCCCTCACCGGGGTGGACTTCTACGATCAGCCGCAACGGATGCTGAAGTTTCGAGTGGCCCTTCCTCTTCTGAAGTACGCGCCCAGCACGCAAAATTCTCGCGTGAAGGCTCTGCGGGTGGGTTCGGATGAGGATCCGAAAGCCGTCTCCATGGACAAGGCCATGGACCGGGAAGACCAAAACTCCGTGATCGAAGCGGCCTACCGGCAGATCTTTTTCTATGCCTTCAAGGTCGATCGGGATCGCAACCTGGAATCCCAGCTGCGCAACGGTCAGATCTCGGTGCGCGATTTCATTCGTGCGCTATGCCTCTCTGACACCTTCAACCGCAGCTTCTACAACCTCAACAGCAACTATCGGGTGGTCCGCCACTTAGTAGAAAAATTGCTAGGTCGTCAAGTTTATGGCAAGTCGGAGGAAATCGCCTGGTCTGCGGTAATCATGACCCGGGGGATTCAAGGGGCTATCGATGACATCCTCGACAGCCAGGAGTATCTCGAGAACTTTGGCTACGACACCGTTCCCTACCACCGCAACCGGGTCGTTGGTTCTAGGGATTTGGGCGAAACCCCCTTCAACATCACCACCCCCCGCTACGAGGCCTACTACCGCGGTGTTCTGGGCTTCCCCCAGATCGTCTACACCGGCACGGCCCGCAGCCTGCCCGAGCGCGCCCGCCAACGCCGCGGCGGCTACCCCGAGGACTACCTCCCCTGGGTTCGCACCCTTCCCGCCAGCCGCAACC
>NSII01000022.1 GCA_002737305.1 Synechococcus sp. Baikal-G1 | reverse complement strand
ATTGGCCGGCTGGCGCCGGCTGGGTCCCTGGCTCCGCCTGGGGGGGATCCCTGCCATCGCCAGGGCCCTGGCCTGGGAGCCCTGCCTGCCTGCCTGCCTGGTCAGGCAAGGTTCTGTCCCGTCTTGGCAAGGGCAGCGAGGCCACAAACCAGCGGGTCCCAATGGCAGGGGCATCCCCTTCAGGCTTGACTGGACTGCCCTCAAGGGGATGGAGTCTTGACACGGATCGATGCACGGGCCCTGCGGCTGCCCTTAGCGGCCCTGGTGGCCTGCAGCCTGCTGCTCGCGGCCTGCCAACGGGATCCCTCGCCGGAAAGTCAGCGGCTCGACCAACTGCAGCTGCGGGTTGACCAACTGGAAAAGCGCCTCAACCTCACCCAGGCCAGCGATCCCGGTGATCGCGACGGCAAGCCCCCTGCCGGCGTGGTGAAGTCGCTCACCTTCCGCATGGGATCCCAGGACGACCGGCTGCGCATCTACTGGGCCGATGGCAGCACGAGCGACCTGCCCTGCACCAAGGAGCAGGGCACCTGGGCCTGCGGCTAAACCGCGGCGGACCATTCGCAAAACTTGTTGGGTCGCTGGCATTGCTCAGGAGGGGGCGTTGACCAACCCTGCTGGCGCCTTAGAACGCTGGTTAGTGCCGTTGCGCGCCCGTGTCCCGACGCCTCCTAGCCCTGGCCACCGGTTGGGCCCTCCTCGCCAGCCCCCTGGCACCGAGCCCCGGGCCCGCCCTGGCCCAAACAGGCCCGGCTGGGGTTGATGCCGAGGTCAGTTTTGCCCGGGTACGGGCCGTCAACCTGGCCCGCGAAACGGCGGTGAAGCTCAATGGCGGCCTAAGGCTCTACCGCCCGGCCAAGTGCATGTTTGACACCAGCCTGGCCGGGGGTAACTGCCTGATTCGCCGGGACAAGCGGGGCTTCCTGTTCCGCTTCCTGGGCGGCGCCCCGGGCTGGCAGCAGCTGGGCCTGCAGCCAAATTGGGAGACCAAGATCCTGGTCTCGCCCAATGGTCGCCAGGTGGTGCAGGTGCTGTTCAACCGCCCCCCCCGCAACCGTTGAGCAGCCGAGGGCCTAACTGGCTTGAACCTGGCCCTAGGCAAGCAGGTTTGCCAAGGCCTGGGACCAGGCCGGATCACAGGCCAGCCGTTGACGCTCGGTGAGGCTGAAGGCGATGCCCTTCTCGCCGTAGGCGGCCTCATTAATGAACACGGGCCATTGGCTCTCCCCGGGTCCGGCGGCCCGGTCCGCCAGCAGATCGCCCAGGCGCAAGTTGCCTCCATCGGCCAGGCAGAAGATTGGCGCAGCTGCGCCTAGGGGCTGCCAATCACGGCCCTGGAGGCTGGGATGCAGCATGGCGAGCGGATCGCCGTTGCCATCGCGGGGCCCATCGATGCTGCCGCAGTGGCGATGCACGACGAGGGCGGCCGGCAGCCGCAGCTGGCCTGACCTCGCCTCGGCCAGGCTGGCTAGGGCCGCCTCCAGGGCCAACTGGCTCTGGCGACAGATTGCAGCCGTGACCAGGCCCTGGGCGACGGGGCCCACCTCGATCACCAGGCCGCAGGGCCACTGCTCCACCAGGTAGCCCACCTGGGAGGTGTCGCCCTCATGCAGGTAGATCGGCAGGCCGAGGCGGTGCTGGAGCGCGGCCGCCAGGGCCAGATCGGCCGGGCGGCGCCCATAGACCACCAGGGAATTGCCCATGGAGGCGGTGGTGCTGTGCAAATCGAGGGCCACCTGGCAGGCGGCCGGGCCCCCGGGGCCGAAGCGCTCGAGCAGCTGCCGGGCCCGTTGCACCTCCACCCCCTGCTGGCTGGGGTCCGCCAGCAGCTCGGGCACAAAGGTGCGGTTGAGGTCGCGCTCGATGTAGCGGCGCTGGGCGGCGACGGCGGCGGGATTGCCGATCTCCAGCTCCACCTCCAATCCATGGCGCTGCAGCAGCTCGGGCCGCTGGCGCCACTGCTGAATCAGCCAGGGGGCATTGCGCTCATTGCCGTGGGTGCCGGCCACCACCAGCACCCGCGGCGCCGCCATCGGGTTCCGTGTCCGCACCAATGCCGCAGTCGCCGCCGCTTGGCTTGCCCCTGATCCGGCCATCGCTTGCGCCCAACTGCCACCTGTGCGCCAGCCTGACAGCAGTTCCCGGATGGGCAAACCCGATGGCAATCCCTGCTTGCGTGGTGGCCACGGCCCGGGCGACCTGGCACTGGCAGTGGCTGCGGCTGATGGCTGGCCTGGGTCCAGCCGATGCCGAGGGCAACTACCGGCGGCCGGCCGGAGCCTTCACCGCCTGCCCGCCCCTACCGGCCACGGCCGGTGACCGGGGCGGCCATGTGTTGATCGTGGGGCGCAGCTGCCCCTGGGCCCACCGGGCCTGGTTGGTGTGGAGCCTGCGCCAGCTGCAGGACAGCATCGAGCTGCTGGTGGTGGAGCCCGACCCCCAGGCGGGCCGCTGGCGCTTCGAGGCCCCCTTCCAGGGCTGCAGCACCCTGCTGGAGCTCTACCGGCTGGCCGGCGCCGATCCCCGCCAGCGGGCCACGGTGCCGGTGCTGTTCAGCCGCAGCGAGCAGCGGATCGTGGTGGGCGAAAGCGCCCGGCTGATCGAGCTGCTCAACGACTGGCCCGCCCCAGCGGGTGCCCCAAACCTCCAGAGCCAAGCCGCAAAAACCGCCTGCGACCAGTGGCGCCAGTTGTTTCAAGGGGCCGTCAACGATGGGGTGTATCGCTGCGGTTTTGCCCGCAGCCAGGCGGCCTACGACCGGGCCGAGACCGAGCTGTTTGCGGCCCTGGCCGAGGCCGAAACCGCCCTGGCCGGGGGTGGTCCCTGGCTCTGCGGGGCGGAACTCACCCTGGCCGATCTGCAGTTGTTTGCCACCTTGATCCGCTGGGAACTGGTCTATGCGCCCCTATTTGGCTGCAGCCGCCAGCCCCTTTGGCAGCTCGGCCAGCTCTGGGCCTGGCGGGCCCGCCTCTTCGCCCTTCCCGGCGTGGCCGCCAGCTGCGACGGCGAGGCCTGGCGCCGGGACTATTTCGGCGCCCTCTTCCCCTTGAATCCCTCCGGCATCGTCCCGGCCGGCCCCGATCTGGCCAGACTGGTGCAAGCGATCCCCTAGCGATGAGCACAACCTCTGCGATGGGCCCTGCGCCTGGGATGGGAGACCCGGTCTTTGAGGGGGTTTACGGCCCCTTCAGCATCACCGGGCAGGACCGGCGCGAGGTGCTCGGCTACCGGCTGGCCCTGCTCACCACCGCCATCGCCCAGGCCGCCCTGCTGGCCCAGTGGCACTGGGTTGGACCTGGTGCCCTCTGGCCCTGGCTGCTGCCCATGGCCGCCGGGCTGGGCCTGGCCTTGCGCTGGATTCACATCTACCTGCGCCCCCTACACCGGGCCCTGCAGCTGTTCTGGCTAGCGGGTTGCTTGGGCTTCGCCGCCCTGGCCTGGGCCAGCGGACCGGGAGCCATGGCCACCAGCCTGGCGGCCAATGGACGCTGGATCTGGGCGATCGGACCCTTCTTCGCCGCCCTGGTGGGCATCGGTTTTAAGGAGTTTTTCTGCTTCCGCCGGCCCGAAGCGATCGGCGTGACCCTGCTGCTGCCCTTGGCCCTCCTCGGCCACCTCAGCGGCCTGCTCGACGCCTCGGCCTGCGGCAGCCTGCTGGCCCTCGAGGCCGCTTTACTAGTGGTGCTCACCTTGCGCAAATTCCCGATGGAGGCCGCAGCCGATGTGGGCGATAAAAGCGTGTTTGCTTATCTAGAGGGCCAACGCCAACCCTCCAACGCGTGAGCTTGATCAGCCTGGTGGGGGTGCGCAAAGACTTCGGCATCCGCACCCTTTTTGACGACCTGACCCTGCATGTGGGGGAAAAAGAGCGCCTGGGGCTGATTGGCCCCAACGGTGCCGGCAAATCCACCCTGATGCGCCTGCTGGCGGGCCTGGAACCGCCTGGATCTGGCGAACGGCGCACCCTGCCCCAGGCCCGGATCGTGCTGGTGAACCAGGAACCGGAGATGGATCCGGAGCGCACCGTGCTGGAGCAGGTGTTTGCCGAAAGCGGCGAAAAAATGCAGCTGCTGCAGCGCTACACCGCCGTGAGCGAGGCCCTGGCCCACGCCAGCGACAACGAMACCTGCACCGAGGCCCTGCTCGCCGAATTGGGCAGCCTCAACCTGCGCATGGACCAGAGCCAGGCCTGGGGCCTGGAGCAGCAGATCCACGAGGTGCTCGATCGCCTCGGCATCCAGGACACCCAGCGCCGGGTGGGCGACCTCTCGGGCGGATACCGCAAACGGCTCGCCCTGGCCTCGGCCCTGGTGGCCGATCCCGATGTGCTGCTGCTCGATGAGCCCACCAACCACCTCGATGCCGATTGCATCCAGTGGCTGCAGGGCTACCTGGGGCGCTTCAATGGCGCCCTGGTGTTGATCACCCACGACCGCTACGTGCTCGACCAGGTGACCCAGCGGATCGTCGAGGTGGACCGGGGCGAGGCCAAGAGCTACGCCGGCAACTACGCCTATTACCTGGCTCGCAAAGCCGAACAGGAGTCTTCAGCCATCGCCACCGAGGCCAAATTCAAGGGCGCCCTGCGGCGCGAACTGGAATGGCTGAGCAAGGGACCCAAGGCCCGCAGCACCAAGCAGAAGGCCCGCATCCAGCGGATCGAGGCCATGCAGGAGGCGCCGCGGCGCCAGGTCAAGGGCCAGGTCAGCCTGGCCAGCAACCAGCGGCGCCTGGGCAAACGGGCGATCGAAGCCGAAGATCTGGCCGTGTGGGCCACCGATGGGGCCCACCAAGCCGGTGGCCAGCCGCTGCTGCGCAACTTCAGCTACGACTTCAGCCCCGAAGATCGCATCGGCATCATTGGCCCCAACGGCTCGGGCAAATCCACCCTGCTGGACCTGATCGCCGGGCGTCGGCTGCCCCATGGCGGCCGGATCGAGCTGGGCGCCACGGTGAAACTGGCCTACTTCGACCAGCACAGCGAAAGCCTGCTGGGCGAGGCCGGCGGCGCCAACGGCAAGCTGCTGGAGAAAAAGGTGATTGATGTGGTCAAGGAGGCCGCCAGCACCGTGGAGGTGGAGGGCAGCC
>NSII01000017.1 GCA_002737305.1 Synechococcus sp. Baikal-G1 | reverse complement strand
CCGCTGGCGTCACCTGGGTCGGGGCTCGGAAGCGTTCCACGAAGATGAATTGGCCGGCTCCGCCGCCCAAGCCGCCGGTGGCCAATCCTCTGGGGTTGGGGTTTGGGCCAGCGGCCGCAACGAATCCGGCGCCGGGGCGATGGCCTCCCGCCAACGGGCCTTCTGGCTGGTAGCCGATGCCGAACTGATCGTTTATGGCGCCACCGACCCTTCAGCCCGCCTGAGCATCGGCGATGAGGAAGTGCCCCTCTCCAGCGATGGCACCTTCCGGGTTCAGGTGCCTTTCAGGGACGGCCAGCAGATCTATCCGATTAAGGCGGTGGCCGCCGATGGCGAGCAGACGCGCAACATCACCCTGGAATTTGAACGGCGCACCCCGGAAGACAACACCAACACGGCAAGCCAAGCCGTGGCGGAATGGTTCTGATCCGATGACCTCCCCGATCCCCACCCCCATTCTCAAGCCRATCGTGGCCCTCACCCCCATGGTTGGGGCCGTGGTGCTGCCCCTGTTGGTGCCGATCCTGATGGTGCGTGTCAGCATTGGYGCCGGTGTGGCGGCAGCCGTAGTCGTCAGCTGCATCTGGTTCACATTGATGCTGCGCACCTCGGAAATGCCGCACCACGGCTAAGGCTTGAAGGCGTGATCGCTCAGCCGAGCAGCGGGCCCCCAGCCCATCCGGCCCAGTTCTTTCGACCGGGTCCCGAAAACCTGGATAGGCAGCAAAGCGCCGTACAAACCGGGAACCCTCGCTGCAGCAAGCACTAGCGAGGCGATGGTTGAGCTGCCGGATCTAACCGCCGCCCGGCTCCAGCCACCAGCAGGGCAGCAAGGCGTTTGCGGGAACGGGCCAAGCCAAGCTCCCCAGGGGCTGGAGCTGGTCCCAGCAGCCCTTAGGCGATCAAAACCACGTCTCCAGGCCCCCAGGATCCTGGGTCTAACGGCCTGCCTTGTGCTGGCKCTGGCCGGWTGCAGCCAGGCCGGACGAATCATGGGCCAGGCCCCCGAGGAGTTGCCCCTGCCGCCGGGCTTTGCCGTGGCCTTTAACCACCGGGCCGACCACCACTACCGCAGTCCCATCAGCCAGCAGGAGCGAGCCGGCGACGATCTAGAAGCCATGCTGCTGGCGGCAATTAACTCCGCCCAACGGGATGTGCTGGTTGCCGTTCAGGAGTTGTCCCTGCCCCGGGTTGCCGAAGCGCTGGTGGCCAAGCAACGGCAGGGGGTACGGGTGCGGGTCGTGCTCGAGAACACCTACAGCACCCCCTGGAGCGACCTACACGCTGCCGATCTCAGTCCCCACCTACGCCTACGCCGTCAGCAATTGATGGCCCTGGCCGACCAGGACCACAACGGCGTGCTCAGCCCAGGCGAGATCGAGCGGGGGGATGCGGTGGCCATCCTGCAGCGGGGCGGAGTCCCCGTGATCGATGACCGCGAAGACGGCAGCGCCGGCAGCGGTTTGATGCACGCCAAATTCCTGGTGGTCGACCACAAGCTCGTAGTGACGGGATCGGCCAACTTCACCCCCTCCTGCATCCACGGCGATGTCGATGATCCRCGTACCCGCGGCAACGTCAACCACCTGATGCGGATCGAAAGCGCGGCCCTGGCCGACCGGTTTGGGGCCGAATTCAACCGCTTCTGGGGCGATGGGCCCGGCGGTGCCGCCGACAGCCAGTTCGGTCTCAATAAGCAGGCAGGGGGCGTGGAAACGGCGATGGTGGGCCGAACCCGGGTGCGCCTGCTGTTTGCGCCCCACCGCAGCCGCGATCCCCACAACGGTTTGAGCCTCCTGGCCCAGGTGCTCGCAGGGAGCAAGCAGCGCCTTGATCTGGCCTTGTTTGTGTTTTCGGCCCAGAATCTGGCGGACACCGTCGGCCAGCTCCACGCCCGGGGCGTCCAGATCCGGCTGCTGGCCGACCCTGGCTTTGCCAATCGCCCCTTTTCAGAAGTGCTCGACCTCCTGGGCCTGACCCTGCCGGATCGCCACTGCAAATTGGAGGCCGGCAACCAGCCCCTGGCCGCCCCCCTGGAGGGGGTAGCCACCCCGAGACTGGCGAGAGGCGACAAACTTCACCACAAGGTCGCCGTGATCGACAAGCGCACCGTGGTCACCGGCAGCTTCAACTGGAGCCCTTCGGCAGCCCATCAGAACGATGAGGTGCTGATGATCATCGACTCGCCCCAACTGGCGGCCCATTTCACCCGGGAAATCGATCGGCTCTGGGCGGGGGCGGAGCTGGGGATCAACCAGCGGCTCGCACGCAAACTGGCTCTGGGCAGGCAGCAATGCGGTAGCGGCGTCCAGAGGGTTTAAGAAGTGCTTGGGGGAGCCCCTCCCTAGCAAAGCCTGGGAACAGCGATGGGGCTGCCATCTCGAAGCCACCCACCGGTCCCAGCCATCTAGCACCAGTCCCTGGCCGTGCGGCGATGATGGGGTCCAAGTGCACCCTGTCCATGGCTTTGCCCCCCCGCTCCCCCCAGGCCCATGGAGGCCGGCGGATCGCTGGCTGGATCCTGCTGCTCGCCTGCCTGGGCGGCCAAGCCGCCCAGGCAGGGGCGCCTCCGGAGATCCCTTACCCCAGCATGGAGACCCTGCGCAAGGTTCAGCTGGGGGCCGTGGCCTGCGCCAGGGAGAACAGTGCTGCCAGCTGCAGCCAGGCCAAAGTCCTGGCTGATCCGCTGATCGATCACCCCCTACTTACCTCTGGCTGTAAGGACCTGCTTTGGACCATCACCTACAGGGCGACGCCGGCGGATCGCAACACCTACCAACGGCGCGAGGGGCTGGAGCAACCGGCTGAATCGGTCGTGCGCACCTGCCAATTGCGGGAACCCCCCACTCCGGCCAGCAAGGCAGGAAACAAGCCCACCAGCAAGGACAACGGCTTCAAGTTCGGCAGCTGAAACCAGCCTCCCCAGCTGAACTGCCGTCCCTGGGCTTAGGGCAGCCGCCTGCTTAGAACACTTCGGCCAAGCCGGGTCGAGGGGACCGCGGCAAGGGGCAACGCTGGGAGGCGTAACTTGGGGCGACCAAGGCCTGCCCCGATGACCAGCAGTGTGCTTCAGGTGGCGCTCGACAAGCCCTTTAACGACCAGAAACCGGGCACCTCCGGTCTGCGCAAGAGCAGCGCTCAGTTCGCTACTCCCCATTACCTGGAAAGCTTCATTGAGGCGATTCTGCGGGTCTTGCCTGGGGTAGGGGGCGGCACCCTGGTGCTCGGCGGCGACGGCCGCTACGGCAATCGCCCGGCCATCTCTGTGATCCTGCGCATGGCCGCCGCCCATGGCGTGGCCCGGGTGATCACCACCACCGGCGGCATCCTCTCGACCCCGGCTGCCTCCAACCTGATCCGCAAGCATGGCGCCATCGGCGGCATCATCCTCTCGGCCAGCCACAACCCGGGCGGCCCCGAGGGCGACTTCGGCGTCAAAGTGAATGGCGCCAACGGCGGCCCCACCCCCGAATCACTCACCGATGCGATCTACGCCTGCAGCCTGAGCCTGGAGGGCTATCGCATTTGGGAAGCAGCGCCCATCAGCCTCGATGGCCCTGGCATTCATCAGATCGGCAGCATGCAAGTGCAGGTGATTGATGGGGTCGATGACTACATCACCTTGATGCAGGGCCTATTTGATTTCGATCAGATTGCCGATTTACTCCGCGGCGATTTCCCGATCGCCTTTGATGCCATGCATGCGGTGACCGGCCCCTATGCCAAACGGCTCCTCGAGGGGCTCCTGGGCGCTCCCGCCGGCACGGTGCGCAATGGCAYCCCCCTGGAGGATTTTGGCGGCGGCCATCCCGACCCCAACCTCACCTACGCCCATGACCTCGCCGAGCTGCTGCTCGGTGGCGACCGTTATCGCTTTGGCGCCGCCTGCGATGGCGATGGCGACCGCAACATGGTGATCGGCCAGCGTTGCTTTGTGAATCCCAGCGACAGCCTGGCCGTGCTCACCGCCAACGCCACCCTGGCACCTGGCTACGCCACTGGCCTGGCCGGCGTGGCCCGCTCGATGCCCACCAGCGCCGCTGTGGATGTGGTGGCCAAGGAGCTGGGGCTCGACTGCTTTGAGACCCCTACGGGCTGGAAATTCTTTGGCAACCTGCTCGATGCCGGCCGCATCACCCTCTGCGGCGAAGAAAGTTTTGGCACGGGCAGCGACCACATCCGCGAGAAAGATGGCCTCTGGGCCGTGCTGTTCTGGCTGCAGATCCTGGCCCGCCGCGGCTGTTCCGTGGCCGAGATCATGGCGGACCACTGGCAGCGCTTCGGCCGCCACTACTACTCGCGCCACGACTACGAGGCGATCGACAGTGGCGCCGCCCATGGCCTCTACGACCGCCTGCGGGAGATGGGGCCTGGGCTGGTCGGCGCTGGCTTTGGCGGCCGCACGATTGCCGTTGCCGATGATTTCAGCTACCGCGATCCCGTGGATAACTCCCTGACCAGCGGCCAGGGCCTGCGGCTGCTGCTCAATGATGGCAGCCG
>NSII01000163.1 GCA_002737305.1 Synechococcus sp. Baikal-G1 | reverse complement strand
CACCTGGGGACCCTCCCCTGGGTTTTGCTGCCCTGTCCGGCGTCTCAGTAGCCCTTGCTACAACGTGGTTGGACCAAGGATTAGATCTGCTGATCATTGGAGGATTTCCCCAGGGGTCGGGGCTTTTCCCCAGGTTTGCCGGGGTTTTCCCACAGTTCCGCCCCTGAGACCCCCCGCCCAGGCAGGGCCTTTGGGGATTGGGACGAGTCCTCCGATCGGAGCTTGACAGCCTTGCCCCTGGGCCGCTTGGCTAGCCCGCTCCGCTGGGGCCTCCCGGCCCAACCTTGTCGCTGCAACCGGTCTCAGGCTTAAGCACCATGGCTTCGGCTAGATCCGGGCCGTTTGACGGGGGGCTCGAGCCTGTGGCTTGCTAGCTCCATTACGGGAGTGGAGCATTGGCAGCAGGCGCGGAGGGCGGAAGCAGTGGTGGTGGCGAAAACGGCGGAAGCAGTGGTGGTTACGAGAATGGTCGCGAGTCGAATCCCTTTGCTGAGCGGGCTGGCTCCCCTTTGGCGGCGGCTGGGGCTGGGGCTGGGGCTGATGCTGGGGCCCTGGGTCCCCGGGAGTCGATTCGCCACCTGAACCGCTGCTTCGGCCAGGCCCAGCCCTCCCCCCTCCCGATTGGGCGATCGGACCGGCGCCAAGACGACGCTGCTTCGCTGTCAGCCGCCGATCCCCTGGTTGCGGCGGCCTGCCCGGCCCAGCGCATCAGCCTCGAGGCGGAAATCCCCGAGGCCCTCTTCGATGGCATGCGGGCCTTTATCCAGGCCCGGCCCGACTGGGACCAATACAGCCTGGTCACCTCCGCCTTGGCCGGGTTCCTGTTCCAGCACGGTTGGGCCGGGGGCTGCGTCAGCGAGCACTATCTCAATAGCCTGTTCCGTGACGAAGCGGCCTAGGGCCCCTGGGCTGGAGCGAGGTCGCCCCGCAACAGCACCAAGCAATCCGTTTCGGATCCATGGCCTGATTCGACGCCATTGAACCGGCGCCTGCTTGGCCAACCCGCTTGGGAGCAAACACCTGGCGTAGGGCCAAAAAAAAGGGGGGAGTCTCACCTCCCGCCTCGGTTCTCCCTACCCGACCCGTTTGGAGGTCGCTCTTGAAGTGTCCCCCGCCCCTGTCGAGCTAACTGTTCGGGTTGTTACCAGAAGTCAAGTCGGTGCGGGCTCCAGATCGGGGGCCTGCTGGTCTTAAAGCTCGCCGCGTCGTAGTTGCTCGGCGGCCCGTTCGCAGGCGCGCCAGGTGATCGCCATCTCGGTGAGGGTGGGACTTTGCCAGCCGGAACTGGGCCAGCAGGCCCCATCGGTCACCAGCAGGTTGGGGCTGCGCCAGAGCTGGTTCCAGCGGTTGAGCACCCCGTCGCTGTCGGTTGCTGCCATCGGCGCTCCGCCCAGCTCGTGGATGTAGTAGCCCGGCGGCGGCGACCCCGGGGCTAGGGCCAGGCTGCCCTTCACCAGGGGCTCCAGCAGGGGAAACACAAACAAGTCTTCTAGGGGGGCGATCTGGCCGCCGGCGCAGGCCACGGCCGCCTGCATGCGCGCCTGCATGTGGGCCACCATCTTGGTTTCGTTCTCGCCCCAGCGGCAGTCGATGTGGGCCACGGGCAGGCCCCAGGCATCGCGCTGCTCCAAGTTGAGGCTCACCTGGTTGTGGTGCTGGCTGAGCACTTCGCCATGGCCAATCAGGAAACCCACCGCTTCGCTGGGCCGGCGCTTGAACGGCGCCGGCGGATCAAAGCGCTGGATCGCCCCCCAGAGGCCGTAGCCCCGCAGGAAGTCCTGGTCGGGGCTGGTGCCCAGGTTCACCGTGTTGGGGATAAACACACTGCCGGCCCCTGACAGTTCCGTCGCCCCGGCGGCCGGTTGGTCCGGCAAGGCGAAAAAGCGGCTGGTGGAGATGTGGTCCATCAGGCCGTGGCCGAGCAGGCCGGAGGGGTCCTCTAGGCCGTGTTCCTGGTGAGCGGAGCCCGAGTGCAGCAGGATCCGCAGGCTTTCGATCGTGGAGGCGCAGAGCACCACCACGGCGGCGCTAGCCCGCTCGGTGCGGCCACTGGCGCCATCGATGAACACCACGCCCCGGGCCCGGCCGCTGCGGGGTTCCAGCTCCACATGGCTCACCACCGCGCCACTGCGCAGGCGTACCCGGCCCGTGGCCAGGGCCTCCTTCAGGCAGCCCCCCTGGGAGCTGGAGCGGGGCCAGGGGTCGGCGCCGGCTTCAGGGTTTGGCCGGCGCAGGGCGAAGCCGCGCGAATGGATCAGGGGCAGGTCGAGTTCACGGCGCACAGAGGCCTGCAGGTGGGCTTCGGCGGGGGTGAAGGGCAGGGGCTGTTGGTAGATCCCATCGGGCAACTGGGCCAGGCCATCGGCCTGGCCATGGACCGCCAGCCGCCGTTCCAGCCGTTCGTAGTAGGGGGCCAGGTCGGCGTGGCCGATCGGCCAGCTGCGGCCATGGCCGTCCCGCTCGGCCGCCTGGAATTCGAAATCGGAGAGCCGCAGGGTGATGCCCCCCCAGGTGAGGCTCTTGCCGCCCACCTGGCGGCCCCGGGTCCAGAGGAAGGGGCGCCCGGGCGGGGTTGTGTAGGGGTTGCGCAGCTCATCAACAAACAGCTCCGGGTTGGCCTTCCAGTAGCCCGGGTGGTGGATGGCCCGCCGTTGCCGGCCGCTGGCCATCCGGGCCAGGCGCTTGAGGCTGTTGAGCGGCTCGCTGCCAAAGGCGCGGCTGGCGGCGAGCTCCGGGCCCGCCTCCAGCACCAGCACCCGCAGGCCCGCCTGGGCTAGGGCCAGGGCGGCTACCCCGCCGGTGGCGCCCGATCCCACCACGATCGCGTCCCAACCAGGGTGGTCCGATCCCCAAGCATCAGGACCGCTGGCACGGGCACCGGTGGCGCTGGCAGTCATGGCAGGTGGGGCTGGGCTGAAAGGGGGGGGAGGCGCAACCCGCTACCCAAACAAAAGCCCCGGCACTTCAACGAAGGCCGGGGCTTTGGAAGTTGGTGGCGGGGAGGAGATTTGAACTCCTGACCTTCGGGTTATGAGCCCGACGAGCTACCAGACTGCTCTACCCCGCGGCGCCTTTTGGACCATAGGCCATTGCCCGCCCCAAGGGCAATGGCCAGGCTCTAGCCCTTCTCCCTACTGGACCCAGGCTTGCCGCTGGGGGTTGGCGATCGCTTCGCCGCCAGACCCTGGAGGGTTTGGGAGCTGGGGCTTGAAAGCGGCTGCCAGCACTGCAAGATGGTTTGAACCTTGTTGATCTAGGCGATTTAGCCATGCAGCAATACCTTCGCTACCTCAAATTCCCCATTGGACTGTGTCTCGTGGGTCTTACGGTGGTGGCGGCGGTCAAGGGCTGGCAGGCCGTTTGGATTACCAGCGTGTTGCTGGCTTTGGAGATCAGCCTCTCCTTTGACAACGCCGTGGTCAACGCCCGCGTGCTCGATCGACTCAGCCCCGGCCAGCAAAAGTTTTTCCTCACCTGGGGCCTGGTGATCCCGGTCTTCGGCGTGCGCTTCCTCGGCCCCTTGCTGCTGGTCAGCCTGGCCGGCGGCGTCAGCCTGGCCACGGCCTTCGATACCGCCCTGAACCATGCCGACGCGTATCACGACTTGCTCAAGCTGGCGGAGCCGCGCATCCTGGCCTTCGGCGGCATGTTCCTGTTGATGGTCTGCTTGCGTTACTTCTTCAACGAAGCCAAGAGCCTCCATTGGATGCGGGCGATCGAGTCGAAGCTCAGCCGCGCCGGCCGGATCGAATCCCTGGAGGTGGCCCTAGCCCTGGTGGCGCTGCTGCTGTTGCAGATCTGGATTCCGGCCGCCAACCGGGGTGAGCTGTTGATCGCTGGCGTGATCGGCCTGGTGCTGCAGATTCTGTGCACGTCCCTAGCCGAGGCCTTCGGTAGCGAGGAGGAGGCCGTGGGCCGGGCCGCCGCCGGCGGCGGCATCGCCAGCCTCATCTACCTGGAGTTGCTCGATGCCTCCTTCAGTCTCGATGGCACCGTGGGTGCCTTTGCAATCACCAGTGATTTGCCCCTGATTCTCACTGGCCTGGGGCTGGGCGCCCTGTTCATCCGCTCGATCACCCTGATGCTGGTGCGCGAGCGGGCCCTCGATGAGCTGATCTATCTCGAACACGGCGCCCACTACGCCATCGGCGCCCTAGGCCTGCTCATGCTGGCCAAGGTGGTGCTCACGCCCCTRCACATCGAGATGCCCGAATGGCTCAGCGGCCTGATTGGGATCCTGTTCCTGGTGCTGGCCCTGGCCGATTCCCTGCGCCATCGCCGCCGCCAGGCCAGCCTCGGCGGCTAGGCCCCCGTTGGGGAGTTAGGCGTTAGCCATTGGCAGCATCAAAGCGCAGTTCGCCGCTCACCTTGAGGCTCACCCCCTCGCTGGGCACCAAATACTGCTGGGAGAGCTCCTCAATTGTGAGGGGGGTGAGCCACTCCAGCTGCTTGAGCAGGTGCAGGGCCACGGCCTGTTTGGCCCGGCTGGCGCCGTCTTCCACCTTGATCGCCAGGCCCAGGCCTTCGCCTACCCGGCTGAGGCATTGGATCCCTTCGGCACCGCCCTTGCTAAGCACCTGGCCGTGGCCCCGCGACATCACCTCCGTGTCGAACCGGCCAGGGCCCGCCACCAGCTCCGGATGGGCCAGCATCGCCCGGCTGAGCCGCTCCAGGTCGGCCTGCTCGGAGGCCCCCAGGTGGGCAAAGAGCAGGGCCATCTGGGCCAGCTGCAACTGCAGGGTCGGCGCGCCACAGTCATCGCGGGCCGTTACCAGTTCGGCGCCGGGCATGCCGAGCAGRTCGCCCACCTGTTTGAGCACCTGTTGCTGCAGGGGATGGTCCGGCTGCAGGTAGCTCTCCAGGGGCCAGTGCATGCGGCGGCAACTGGCCAGGAAGGCGGCGTGCTTCCCGGAACAGTTGTGCTCTAGGGGACTGGTGCCGCCCTTGGGAATCGGGCACTGCAGCTGCTCCGTCTCCAGATCAGCGTTCCACAGCAGCTTGAAGGCTTCGCGGGCGTGGGCGGGGGTGCCCGCGTGGGAGGCACAGGCAATCGCCAGGCCGCGGTCATCGTTGCCGGCCTGGTCGGCGGCGCCGCTGGCTACAAACACCTGGGCCTGGAAGGGCTTTAGGGCTGAGCGCACAAAGCTGAGCCGCTGGGGATCGCCCGCCCGCATCAACACCCGACCCCGCTGGTCGCAGACCACGGCATGGACCCGGTGCACCGATTCGAGGCTGCCGCCCCGCAGCAGGCGCACCTCCAACGGCGGCACGCCTGGGCGCTGGCTGGTGGAAAAGCTGCTGGAGAAACTCATTGCGGGCGGCGATCCGGCGGGCGGCGACAGGCCGCGCTCACAAAGCCTGACAGAGGCTGGCCCCCCCTAGCAGCAGGACGGCGGCTACGGCGATGGCCCGCTGCAACCGGCCCAGGATCGGCCGCACCTGGTGGCTGGCCACCAGCCAGTCCTGTTCCCGCCAGGCCAGGGGCTTCTCCCAGACCTGGCCGTCGTACCAGCCCGATTCCTCGTATTCGACCCGTTCGGCCAGGAGCCGCTGCAGCACGGTGGTCCAACCGAGCCATTGGCGCACCAGCAGGAGCAATGGCACCACCAGGGTCGCCACGGCCGCCGCCACCGCCAACCGGGGCAGGTCATGGCGCAGGGGCACGCTGCCAGTGGCCACMAGCAGGCTGATCGGCAGAACCCCCAGCCAGCTGGCCAGTAGGAAGCGGCCTAGGGAGGCGTCCCCCTGGCAGGGCCAACGGAAAAACCACGACTCCACCAACTCCCGGTAGAGGCTCAGGGGCTGCTGGGCCTCCGGCACTGGGCAGGGCTGCTCACTGACCGGGGACTCGGACATGGGGCCGCGGAACGGGACGGGGGCCAGGCGGGACAGGGGGCAGACGGGACAGGGGCTAGAGCAAGGGACTAGGCCCGGGATCGGGTCAGCAACCTTGCCCCTCACCTCAGCCGGCCAGGGCGGAGCCAGCAGCGAGGGCTATTTGCTCGGAGCTTAGGAATGGCACGGTCTCGCCGTGGCCCCAGAAGGCCTCCAGGTCGTAGTAACTGCGCTCGGCCGGGGTGAGGGCATGCACGATCACCTCGCCGTAGTCGAGCAGGACCCAGCGGCCTTCGCTCTGGCCCTCCTTGCGCAGGGGCATGCGGCCGGCTTCGACTTCCAGCCGGTCTTCGACCGAGCGGGCGATGGCCCGCACCTGCACGTCCGAGAGGCCCGTGGCAATCACAAACCAATCGGCCAGCGATGACACCTCATCAACCCGGATCAAAAGGATGTCAACGGCCTTGCGGTCGTCACAGGCATCGGCGGCCAGCAGGGCCAGGGCATGACTATCCATARACGTTCTCACTGGTGACCGATTCTCGGGAGCCTTGCTGTTGGGCCATTTCGGCCCGGGCCTTACCGGCACTCTTGCGCAGAGCCTCAAGCCGGTCTTCGTAGAAGGCCCGTTTGCGCTTCTTGCGGGTCTGATCCACCAGCTCCTTGAGGGCGCCGCCCAGGCTCTTGTAGGCGTTGGGCAGGCTGTAGCCGAAGCGGCAGGCCAGATCAATCGCCCGCTCGTCGGCGGTGATGGCGTCCTGGAGCCGTTTTTCCGGGTTGTTCTTGAGATAGAGCCGGTAGCCGGCAAAGCCGGAGAGGCCCAGGGCCATCAGCAACAACAGGCCGTCCTGCACCCASAGYTCRCCGATGGCGCCGCCCAAGCCGATCGCCAGGGCTGCCATCTCCCAGCCATCGCGGGGGATCGCATCGTTTTGGATGCGGCCCACCTCATGCCAGAAGAGCAGGTTGCGGTGGTCCAGGGCTAGTTGGTCCCAGGCCTGGAGATCCAGCTGGATCTCCACCTCATCGCGACCGATCTCCTCCAGGGTGATCAAGGCGGGATCGGCGGAGGCGGCGGCTTCAACGAACACCCAGCTCTGCATCTCTGGGGGCAGCAGCCCCTTCAGGCGCTGGAGTTCGCTCATGGAGGTCGTGGAACRGGGATCGTCGTTTCAGCGTAGCGACAGTGGTTACCACCGMCGCTTGCCATGAGAGGCTGGCCACGTTTGGCTGCCCACCCCTCCGCCCATGCCCCGTCGCACGGATTTGCGTCGCATCCTGCTGCTGGGGTCGGGTCCGATCGTGATCGGCCAGGCCTGCGAATTTGATTATTCCGGCACCCAGGCCTGCAAGGCCCTGCGGGCCGAGGGCTTTGAAGTGGTGTTGGTGAATTCCAACCCGGCCTCGATCATGACCGACCCGGACATGGCCGATCGCACCTACATCGAGCCGCTCACCCCCGAGGTGGTGACCCGGGTGATTGAGCTGGAGCGGCCCGATGCCCTGCTGCCCACCATGGGYGGCCAGACCGCCCTCAACCTGGCCGTGACCCTGGCTGAAAACGGCACCCTGGAGCGCTATGGCGTTGAACTGATCGGCGCCAATTTAGAGGCGATCCAGAAGGCGGAAGATCGGCTTCTGTTTAAACAGGCGATGGAGCGGATCGGTGTGGCGGTCTGCCCCTCCGGCATCGCTACCAGCCTGGCCGAGGCCGAAACCGTGGGGGAAGTGATTGGCAGCTACCCGCGCATCATTCGCCCCGCTTTCACCATGGGTGGCTCCGGCGGCGGCATCGCCTACAACCCTGAGGAATTCCGGGCGATCTGCAAGAGCGGCCTCGAGGCCAGCCCGATGTCCCAGATTCTGATTGAGCAATCCCTGCTCGGTTGGAAGGAATTTGAGCTGGAGGTGATGCGCGATCTGGCCGACAATGTGGTGATCGTGTGCAGCATCGAGAACCTCGATCCCATGGGGGTGCACACCGGTGATTCGATCACCGTGGCCCCGGCCCAAACCCTCACCGACCGCGAATACCAGCGCCTGCGCGATCAGGCGATCGCGATCATCCGCGAGATCGGTGTGGAAACCGGCGGCAGCAATATCCAGTTTGCGATCAACCCCGCCAATGGCGATGTGGTGGTGATCGAGATGAATCCACGG
>NSII01000162.1 GCA_002737305.1 Synechococcus sp. Baikal-G1 | reverse complement strand
ACGACATCACCGGCAAAACACCGGCCTGTTTTGAGCCCACGATCGACTACGTCGTCACCAAGATTCCCCGCTTTGCCTTTGAGAAGTTCCGCGGCAGTCCGGCCGTGCTCACCACCTCGATGAAGTCCGTGGGCGAGGCCATGGCGATTGGCCGTTGCTTTGAGGAATCCTTCCAAAAGGCCCTGCGTTCCCTGGAAACGGGCCATGCCGGCTGGGGTTGCGACCGGCCCGATGGCGCGATTGAACCGGGCGACCTCGATGCCCAACTGCGCATCCCGACTCCGGATCGCATCTTTGCYGTGCGCGAAGCGATGCTGGCCGGCCGCAGCGATGCGGCCATCCACGCCCTCAGCGCCATTGACCCCTGGTTYCTGGCCAAGTTGCGCCACATCCTTGACGTGGAGACCCAGCGGCTGCGCGGTCGCCAGCTGGCCGACCTCGGGGCCGCCGCCCTGCTGGAGCTCAAGCAACTGGGCTTTTCCGATCGCCAGATCGCCTGGGCCACCGGCAGCGATGAACTCTCCGTGCGCCGCCATCGCCAGGCCCTGGGGGTGAATGCGGTGTTCAAAACGGTGGACACCTGCGCCGCCGAATTTGCCTCCAGCACCCCATACCACTACGCCAGCTACGAACGGCCCAGCGAGCGCCTCACGGCCGACGGGCTGCTGGAACTGGTGCCAGCCGAATCGGAGGTGCAGCCGGAAACCCGCCGCAAGGTTCTGATCCTGGGGGGYGGCCCCAACCGCATCGGCCAGGGCATCGAGTTCGATTACTGCTGCGTGCACGCCTCCTTYGCCCTCCAGGCCGAGGGGTTCGCCACGGTGATGCTCAATAGCAACCCGGAAACGGTGTCCACCGACTACGACACCAGCGACCGGCTCTACTTCGAGCCCCTCACCCTCGAAGACGTGCTCAACGTGATCGAGGCCGAGCGCCCCGAGGGCGTGATCGTGCAGTTCGGCGGCCAAACGCCCCTGAAGCTGGCCCTGCCCCTGCTGCGCTGGCTGGCGAGCCCCGAGGGCCTGGCCACCGGCACGCGCCTTTGGGGCACCTCGCCCGAATCGATCGACAGCGCTGAAGACCGGGAACAGTTTGAGGCGATCCTGCGCCGCCTTGAGATCCGCCAGCCCCGCAATGGCCTGGCCCGCAGCCAGGCCGAGGCCCGGGCCGTGGCCGACCGGGTCGGCTACCCGGTGGTGGTGCGCCCCAGCTATGTGCTCGGCGGCCGCGCCATGGAGGTGGTCTTCGATGGGGAGGAACTCAACCGCTACATGGTCGAGGCCGTGCAGGTGGAGCCCGACCACCCGGTGCTGATCGATCAATACCTGGAAAATGCCATCGAAGTGGATGTGGATGCCCTCTGCGACCACAGCGGCCAGGTGGTGATCGGTGGCCTGATGGAACACATCGAGCCCGCCGGCATCCATTCCGGCGATTCGGCCTGTGCCCTACCGGCCGTGTCCCTCGATGCCGATTCCCTGGCCACGATCCGGCGCTGGAGCAAGGACCTGGCCCTGGCCCTGCAGGTGAATGGCCTGATCAATCTTCAGTTCGCCGTGCGCGAGGGCGAGGTATTCATCATTGAGGCCAACCCGCGCGCCTCGCGCACCGTGCCGTTTGTGGCCAAGGCCACCGGCTTGCCCCTGGCCAAGATCGCCAGCCAGCTGATGGCCGGCCGCACCCTGGCCGAGYTGGGGGTGACCAGTGAGCCGGTGCCRCCCCTGCAGGCGGTCAAAGAAGCGGTGTTGCCGTTTAAGCGTTTCCCCGGCGCCGACTCCCTCCTTGGGCCGGAAATGCGTT
>NSII01000161.1 GCA_002737305.1 Synechococcus sp. Baikal-G1 | reverse complement strand
GGCTGGGCTAGCCGCCACMGGTCGGCCGTGGGACAGTGAGCCCATAACTYTTTAATTTGGATGCCAATTCGTTTGCTTGTGCTGCTCCTGTTCTCCGGTTCCATGGCCCTGGSSGCTCCCCAGTCCCAGGCAACCCAGTCCGTTGACCAGAGCCAGGCCCAGCCGGCCAACATGAAGGATCAGATCATCATGGTCGCCTGCTCCCAGGCCATGGCCAGTGAACTGTCCTTGGCGGGCAAAACCGCTCCGGCGGGCATGGTCAAGGAGACCTGCGGTTGTGTGGTCACCCARCTCAATMAGAAGAGCAGCCTTGATCAGGCCAAGGGAATCTGCAAACAGATGGCTGCCGCTAAATACGGTCTGTAGGCCAGGCCCGAGGGGGCTCCTGCGGCGCAATGGTCGTGGTCTGTAGACGGCAGCCAGCGAACCCTGGCTTGCTGGTTAGCCCCTGTTGGGTCACCCCTAGTCGTGGTGCGTATTGCTGCTGGGGTGGGTGCCGATTCGGCCGCGATTGAGGTTGTGCAGGGCGGATGAACCCCTGGGTTGGAGCCTCTGCGAGCTCGAGCTGGGCTGGCGACCGACACAACCGACGAGTAGCAGTGTGATCAGGCCAGCCAGGGGAAGGCAAAGCAGGCTTCGGGCCCGCCGCTGGTTAGGCCGCTGGTGCCGCCGCTGTTTGGCCCCTTGACCACGGCCCCAAGGGCTTTGCCGTAAAGGGAGGCTGGATCGCTCCCCGAAGGATGGGGACTGCATGGCAAGTGGGGAGTTGGCGCCAACCTAGGTGCCGGCTTGGGGCTGGCTRGCGGAGGGYTCAAGGACCGTTGGGCCCGGGCTGGGACAGAACTCACCCGGGCATTGTCACGAATTCCTCGGCCACGCTGGGATGCAGGGCCATGGTGCGATCGAAGTCCGCCTTAGTGGCGCCCATGCCAATGGCGATTGCGGCCATCTGGATGATTTCGGCGGCGTGCTCACCCACCATGTGGCACCCCAACACCTTGCCGCTATCCACCTGCACCACCAGCTTCAGCAGCACCCGCGGGCCCCGCTTGGGTAGGGCCAGGGCCATGGGCCGGAAGCGGGCCCGGTGGATGCGGATCGCCTCCTCGCCGTAGCGCTCGATCGCCTCCTCCTCGGAGAGGCCCACACTGGCCAGCTCCGGGTCGCTGAACACGGCGCTGGCCACGAGCTGGTGGTTCA
>NSII01000160.1 GCA_002737305.1 Synechococcus sp. Baikal-G1 | reverse complement strand
TTCACCAGGCTGAACAACTCCAGGCCCTCCAAGCTCGCCGCCAGGCTGGGGGCGTTCACCGCCCCCAGAATCAACCGGGGCTCGCTGGGCAGGGGGATGTCGATCAGGATCTCGGCCAACATGCGCGAGCGATAGGCGCTCTCGCGATCGGCGCTGAGTTTGGCCTTGAGGGCGCCCTTGAGGGCCCCCTTGCTGTCCTTCTCGCCTAAGCCATCGAGGGCGGCATACACACCATCAAGGTCGCCGTTCTCCTTGAGCAAATTGATGGCCGTTTTCGGCCCCACCCCCTTGACTCCCGGGATGTTGTCGGAGCTGTCGCCGGTGAGGGCCTTGAGATCCACCACCTCCTCGGGCGGCACGCCCAACTTGGCGATCACGCCCTCGCGCTTGATTTCCAACGGCCCACTGCTTTTGGCGTAGGGCCCGCCGCCCATGTACAAAACCGAGATGTCGCGGCCGTCATCCACCAATTGAAAGAGGTCGCGGTCGCCCGAGAGGATGCGCACCCGCCAGCCCCCATCCGCTGCCCGGTTGGCCAGGGTGCCGAGCACGTCATCGGCCTCATAACCCGGGGCCATGCAGAGGGGCAGATCGAGGGAGGTTTCGAGGATCTGCTGCAGGTTGGCCAGATCGACGAAGAAGTGCTCCGGCGCCTTATCACGGTGGGCCTTGTAGGCGCTGTCCGCCTCGTGGCGGAAGGTGGGCTGGGCCGTGTCGAAGGCGATCACCACCCCCTGGGGGGCCAGGCCCTTGCAGTTGTCGAGCAGGGCCTTGAGGAAGCCGTAGGTCACCGAAGTGGGGACTCCCTCCTTGGTGCTCAGACCACCCTCGCCCCCCTTGGCAAAGGCATAGAAGCTGCGAAAGGCCAGGCTGTGGCCGTCCACTAACAGCAGCAGGGGGGCGGCCGCACCCGGGCCGGTAACGGCGCCCAGGCCAGGGGTTTGCCCGTTCGGACGCATGCCGTCTGGTGCCATGGCCTGCATCTCGAACCGCCTCAGATTGGCAGAGGGACTAACCAGCTCCATATCGTGGGACAGCGAACCTTGCAGGTGTCAACACGATGGCCCGGACGCCCAACCACTACGCCATTCACCTGCTGCTTGCCGGCGGTCACGAACAACTCATCAATTTCCCCGACCTGGCCTCGTTTCAAAAGTGGTACGGCGACGTGCTGAATTCCGGTCCAGCCGAAGCCTTCGTGAACGTGCCGATTCATGATCTGCAGGGTGAATACCTCGTGGTCCGCCCCAATGGCGTGGTGGGGATCCGGGTTGAACCCCAGTTCACCTCCTTCGACGAATGACTCCGCGGGGCATCGTGACCGCTGCTATCGCCAGCCTGTTTGCCCTCCAGCTCGAAGCCGCGGGCGTGCCGGGAGCCTCGGATCTCAAGGGCCTGGTGTTCCTGATGATCGTGCTCACCGTGGGCCTGCAGGGCTTCACGGCCCCGGGTTTGGCCCGCCGTCTTGGTCTCGTGATTCCGCCAGAACCGGCAGCCCCCCCCCCCATGGACTCGCCCGAACTAGGCCCCTAGGGCCCCTAGCCATTCAAAGGCTGCGGCGGATGCGGGCGGCGGCCTCGCCGCTGGGTTGGAGCAACAGCCAGGTGCTGAGCAGGTCGGGACCTTGGAGACTGCCAAGCAAGGCGGCCCGCAAGCTTTTCATCAGCACTCCTTTTTTGACCCCGGCCGCCACCACCGCCTTGGCCAACAGCTCCTGGGCCTGCTCCAGGGTCAAGGGCCCGTCAACGAGGAGCGCCAACAGGGCTTGGAGGGCGTCCCGGGCCCCAGCAGTTTGGAGCTGGACCAGGGCAGCTTCACTGAGCTCGGGCCGGCGGAAGAAGGGCCGGGCCTGGTCAAGGCCATCGCGCAGGGTCACAAGGGAAGGCCCGATCAGGGCGCAGAGCGACTCCCGCCAAACCTGGTCCTCCAGGTCCTGGTCCTGATCCAGCCAGCCCTCGCCAGCCCAGAGGGGCTGGAGCTGGTCTAGCAACTGGCCTGGCTCCAGGTCATGGAGCACCTGGCCGTTCAACCAATTGAGCTTGTCCCAGTCGAAACGAGCCCCGGCTTTGTTGACCCGATCGAAATCGAACATCGCTGCTGCTTCGCCCAGGCAGAAGCGCTCGCCCATGCCTTCCGGCGGCGACCAACCCAGCAAGGTCATGTAATTGGCCAGGGCAGCGGCGCTGTAGCCCTGGGCGCGGAAATCAGCCACGGAGGTGACCCCATCGCGTTTCGAGAGCTTCTTGCCTTCTTTGTTGAGGATCAACGGCGTGTGGGCAAACACGGGCATGGCCAGGCCCAGGGCTTCGTACAGCAGGATTTGCTTGGCCGTGTTGGCGATGTGGTCTTCGCCGCGGATCACGTGGCTGATCGCCATGGCGGCGTCATCAACCACCACCACCAGGTTGTAGAGGGGATCACCGATCGTGGCGGCCGGCGCCCGGCGGGCAATCACCATGTCGCCGCCGAGGTCGGCGCCCGCCCAGCGCATGGGGCCGCGGACCAAATCGGTCCAACCAATGCTGGCAGCATCGTCGATGCGGAACCGCACCGTGGCCTGGCGTCCTTCGGCGATGTAGGCCTGCTCCTGGTCGGGGGTCAGGTCGCGATGACGGTTGTCGTAGCGGGGGGGCTTGTTCCCTGCTGCCTGGCGCTCGCGCATCTCCTGCAGCTCGGCCTCGCTGGCGTAGCAGCGGTAGGCATGGCCAGACGCCAGCAGCTGGCCAATGGCGGCGCGATGGGCGCCAATGCGCTCGCTTTGGACCACTGGCTCCCCATCCCAGGCCAGCCCCAGCCATTGCAGGCCTTCGAGGATGTTGGCGGTGAATTCGGGCTTGCTGCGTTCCCGGTCGGTGTCCTCGATGCGCAGCAAGAACTGGCCGCCGTGGCGCTGGGCAAACAACCAGTTGAACACTGCCGTACGGGCGGTGCCGATGTGGAGGGTGCCGGTGGGGCTAGGAGCCAGACGCACACGCACCGAACCAGTGTTCGCCATGGTCGCGTGACTCCAATTGGGGTTAGACGGGACTGACGGGATTCGAACCCGCAACTTCCGCCGTGACAGGGCGGTGCTCTAACCGGTTGAACTACAGTCCCAGATTGGTTTTGCAACCAATTGCGTTTGGTTTTAGAGCCAAAACCACAGATTGGCCACAGGCCAGATCCGGATCGCCCGGGCAACGGTGGCCGCCCTGCGCTTTAACCAGTATCAGCTGTGACGGGCCCCTCCGTCAACCAATCGGCCCCAGTGAAGGAGCGCAGCAACAAACCCTGGGGCCACAAAAAAAACCTGGCCGAGCCCTGGAAGAGCACGATCAGGGGCAACTGATTTGGGGCCGCAATCGGCCCACTCCACGGCTAGTCAGGGGCGGAAACCGGCCGGTTCAATCAGGCGAACCTGGTTTCCCCTGGCGGTGAATTCCCGACCTTGGTCGCTTTGAACAACGACTCGACCACCGGATTTGACACGGATCACCCGCGCCCGAACCCAGCCAAGGGCTGCGGACTCGAGAACTTTGACCACATCACCAGGCTGTAGATCCAACTCCATGTCCGGAACCACGAAACTGCAGGAGGGGG
Source organism: Synechococcus sp. Baikal-G1 (assembly GCA_002737305.1). Classification (GTDB taxonomy): domain Bacteria; phylum Cyanobacteriota; class Cyanobacteriia; order PCC-6307; family Cyanobiaceae; genus BAIKAL-G1. The sequence goes on along the minus strand of NSII01000160.1, from coordinate 6,712 downwards.
AATCGGACGCGCCGTGGAGGACTTGAACCCCCGGCATCAGGTTTTGGAGACCTGCGTTCTACCAACTGAACTAACGGCGCAAGGCGATCCCCCCACGGTCAAGGCCCATACAAGATGAACATTGACCTGGACAAAAATGAGGCGTAAGCCTCAGCGATCGAAGCGCTGCTTGACGCGAGTGGCCTTGCCCACCCGGTCGCGCAGATAGAAGAGCTTCGCTCGTCGCACCTTACCGCGCCGCTCCACCTTGATGGAAGCAACTTGGGGGCTGTGCAGCATGAAGACACGCTCCACCCCGACCCCTTGGAAGATGCGCCGCACGGTAATGGTCTCATGAAGACCGCCGTGGCGTTTGGCGATCACCACACCCTCGTAGGGCTGGATGCGCTCCTTGTTGCCTTCACTGATGCGAACCCCCACGCGGACGGTGTCGCCCACGTAGATCTCAGGTAGATCGCTCTTGAGCTGATCGGCTTCAAAAGCCCGGATCAGGTCCTGGCCGCTGAGTTTGCCCGTGGTGGCCTTCACAGGCTCCAGGGTTGCCACCGCAGGGGTGTTGGTCTCCAAGCTCGTCTCCACCGTGGTGGTCTCCGTCTCGCTGGTCATGTCATTGATTTCGTTGGATTCCGCTGCCATCCCAGCTCCGAAAGACGCCTGGCCAAACCACAAGTGTACCGCTCAGGCTGACCCCTCTGGACCGGCCGACTTCGCTGGACGCGGGCCCTGACGCCAGCGTTGCAGCACCAGGCTGGCCCCAGTGATCAGCATCCAGAGCAGGCCCAGGCCGTTGAGCAAGACATAAAAGGGTTCGAGTGCCTTGCCGAGCCATTCGCCCTCATGCAGCACCATCAAAACGTGCAGCTGGTCGCGGCCCAGGCCGGCCCAGTCCTTCAGCAGCCGGTAGGTCATGCCAGAGCAGACCGTGAGGAGCAGGGGGGCCAGCACAAGCGGTGCCACAGCCCCATGGAGCCGGCGCACCTGCTGGAACCTTTGTGGCGTCAGCCCAGGCAGCGACATCAGGCGGCGGGAACGAACGGGCAACAGGGGACCGGGCCCCCGTTCTACCTTGACAATCGGCCCTGGACCTTTCGATGAATCTTTTTGCTGATCTGCTGGCCACCACCAACCGTCAAGCGGCCGCCAGTCCGTCAGCAGCGGCCCAGGCGGCCGCCACCCAAACAGGACCCCGCATCCAGAAGGGACGCCGGGGGGTTGAAATCAAATCGGCGCGCGAAATCGCGATCATGCGCAAGGCCAGCCGCATCGTGGCCACCGTGCTTAGGGAGATCAGCGAGCTGGCCGCACCGGGCATGACCACCGCCGACCTGGATCGCCACGCGGAGAAGCGCATCCGGGAGATGGGGGCCACCCCCAGCTTTAAGGGCTACCACGGCTTTCCCGCCAGCATCTGCGCCTCGATCAACCAGGAGGTTGTCCATGGCATCCCCAGCAGCAAACGGGTGATTCGGGCCGGCGACCTGGTCAAGATCGACACGGGTGCCTACTTCGAGGGCTACCACGGCGACAGCTGCATCAGCCTCTGTGTGGGCGAGGGAGCGACGGAGGAGGCCCAGCGGCTCACCCGGGTAGCCCAGGAATCGCTCATGAAGGGCCTGGCCCGCATCAAGGCGGGCAACAGCCTGCTTGACATCGCCGGCGCCGTGCAGGACCACGTCGAAGCCCATGGCTATGCGGTGGTGGAGGACTACACCGGCCATGGCGTTGGCCGCAACCTGCATGAGGAACCCTCGGTGTTCAACTTCCGCACCCGGGACCTGCCCAATTTGACCCTGAAGGCGGGCATGACCCTGGCGGTGGAGCCGATCCTCAATGCCGGCAGCAAGGCCTGCCGCACCCTCAAGGACCGCTGGACCGTGGTGACGGAGGACGGCAGCCTCTCGGCCCAGTGGGAACACACCATCGCCGTGACCAGTGATGGTTGCGAAATCCTTACCGACCGGGACTTCTAGGTCGCTGGGGTTGGGGCTGAGGAGCTTGAACTTGGCCGGCTGAAGAGGCCCAGATAGCCCCAGCGGGCCAGCACCACGAGGGGGAACAGTGCATAGGTGAGGGGATTGGGGGTCACGATGATTAGCCCCCAATCCCAGGCCGCCAGCTGCAGCACGGCCTGGGCCACAAAGGCAGCTCCCATAAGCCCAATCGGATTGAGGTTGGAGCGGAAGGGCCCCAGCACCAGGCGGCGAATCCGCAGCTCCGGCCCCGCCAGATCCAGGGCCCTGAGGCTGACCAGCTGGCCCACAAGCCGCTTGCTGATCTCATAGAGGGGGCTCACGGCCGGCAGGATTTCGGCCTCGGAGGTATTGATCCACACTTCCCGGCAGGGCCTGGGCCCCGTGACTGGCTGGGCAGARGGGCTGCAGGGTTGGGCCGCCGCAAAAAGCTCGAGCAAGCGCAAGCTGCTGAGGGCATTCACCTCTAGGSAGCGTTCCAGGGCGGCGGCACTGCGATCGCCATGGAGATTGATCCCGTGGTTAATCACCAGGATGTCGATCTGGCGAAACAGCTCGCTAAGTTCCGATTCATGGCCGCAACTCCAGCTGACCTGCTCCAGGGCGATGGGGTCGCCGGCAGGGGTGCGCAGCTCCAGGGGCTCCGCCCTGGTGGTTAGGGCCACCAAGCTGGCGCCGCAGCCATGGAAGCAGCGCAGCAGCTCCAGCCCCAGGCTGCCGCTGGCACCGGTAATGGCAACGCGACGGCCAGCGAAGGCCCTGCTACGCCGGGGGTCCATCGGGCTTCCCATCGATTCAGGCCTCAGCATGCGCCATCCTGGAACTCACTACATTGCGCCCCATGGAGACGGTTCTGAAGGATCGCGACGCCATGGTTGCCCTCTATGCCCCCTAYTGCGAGGGCTCTGAGCGGCCCGAACTGCTGGACCTAGCCCTAGAGAAGCTGTTAACCAGAAGGCTCAATGGCAGTCGCCAGCTCAAGCCCGATGGCAGTCACCCCTTTGAACTCACCTGGCAGCCCGGCGAATCGCCCMAKGAATTAAGCCAGTGCCAACTGAGCTTTCCCCAACTCCAAAAGGTGATCTACCAATTTTCCATACCAACCTCCCAGCTGGTGCTTTGGCTGATGACAATCCTGGAAACGGGGCCGGCCGTTCCTCCACCAGGGCTGCCGCCCCTCCATCTGCCCGCCCCGCCCCTGCCCGCTCCAGGACTAGGCCTGCCCCCGTCCTCCCTGCCCCTGCCCCCGCTGCCCTTTGGAGCCCCAGGCCTACMGGGAAGGTCGCCAGTTCAGGGGGCGGCAGAAGCCCGTATCCCCCCCGATCTGCCGGATAGTTTTTGGTGCTGGTTGCTCGTGGGCCACTTGCCGCCGGAGCGATCCGCCTAGATTCGCGCCACCGCAGCCGCGCCCGGGGCAACCGCCATGCCTTCAACCAGGGTTTCCCCATCCCCAACAGCCTTAACCGAGACGGGATCGGTGTTACTGGTGGGGTCGTGCGAACCGTTCAGCGGCAAATCAGCCCTCGTCCTCGGCCTGGCCCGTCACCTGATCAACAAGGGGGCCCAGATCCGCTTCGGCAAACCCCTGGGCACCAGTGACGAGGCCGAGCGCAAGGCGGCTGGCCCGGATTCCGATTCCAGCAGCCCCCCCACGGCGGACAGCATCCCAACCGGGGAGTTGGTGCTGGATGCGGACGTGCGCTTCGTGGGCGAAATCCTCGGCCTCAGCCCCGACCAGCTCCTGCCCTCGTTGCACCTGTCCGATCCGAGCACGGCCAGGGATCGGCTGCTCTCCGGYGACCCGGACGCGGGCCTGGGGCTGGGCCGGTTGCAGGCCCAGCTAGGCAGCGGCACCAATCAAATCACCTTGCTGGAGACGGCGGGCAGCCTGTCGGAAGGGCTGCTCTATGGCCTGAGCCTGCCCCARCTGGCCCACCAACTCCAGGCTCCGGTTGTGTTGGTGCACCCCTGGACCGATGCCCGTAGCGTTGARCCCCTGCTGGAGGCCTTCGGCCAACTTGGTTCCCTGTTGGCGGGGGTGGTGCTGAATGGGGTCGCCCCCGAGGCCGTGGCCGGCCTGCTCGAGGCCGAGGTGCCCGCCTTGGAGCGGTTGGGAATCCCCGTGTTGGGGGTCATGCCCCGCAGCCCSYTGCTGCGCAGCGTCACGGTGGAGGAACTGGCCAGGCGCCTGGGGGCCCGGGTGCTCTGTTGCCGGGAACGGCTCGACCTGCTCGTGGAAACCCTSAGCATCGGCGCCATGAATGTCAACTCGGCCATGGAGTTTTTCCGGCGGCGGCGCAACATGGCCGTGGTAACGGGGGCCGACCGCACCGACATCCAACTGGCGGCCCTAGAGGCMTCCACCCARTGCCTGATCCTCACCGGTGCCGGCGAACCCCTGCCCCAGCTGATCTCCCGCGCCGAAGAACTCGACGTCCCCCTGCTCAAGGTGGACCATGACACCCTGACCACGGTCGAAGTGATCGAAAGAACCTTTGGCCACGTGCGCCTGAACGAAGCGGTGAAGGCCACCTATGCCTTCCGCCTCGTGGCGGAACATTGCCAGTTCGATCGCCTCGATGCCCGGCTGCGCTTGCCGGTGCCGGCCTGAAGGACGCCGTTTCCTTGCAGCATCGCGGCTTCAATACTGCTAGTTTCAGTTTGCAATTAGAGGGCGATTGGTGACCCGGTCCCTAGATCTGCCCTCCCTGGATCGCATYGACACCCTGGCCCAGGAGCTGGCCTTGCTCCAGGATCGGGGCAAGCGCCGCATCGCCATCCTGGGCAGTCGCCATGTGCCCGTGGTGTCCTTGCACCTGGTGGAGCTGGTGGCCCGCTCCCTGGCCCAGGAAGGCCACAGCTTGATCACCTCCGGCGCCCTGGGGGTGAACTCGGCCGTGATTCGCAGCGTGCTGGATGTGGATCCCGCCCGCCTGACCGTCTTATTACCCCAGAGCCTCGATCGCCAACCGAGCGAATCCCGCGACCAATTGGAGCGGGTGCTCAACTTGGTGGAGAAACCGGAACACGATGAGCTGCCCCTGCCGATGGCCAGCAGCCTCTGCAACCAGGAAATCATCAGCCGCTGTGACCAGCTGATTTGCTACGCCTTCCACGACAGTGAAACCCTGCTGGCCAGTTGTCGCATCGCCGAAGACATGGGCAAGGTTGTGAGCCTGATGTTCTTCGACTAAGGCCCTGGTGCTCGATGCCAAGGCCAAGCAGCAGGGCYTGCAGGGGCAGAAGCTCTAGGGATTCGATGGGGGGTGGGGATCGGGCCAGAGATCAGGCCCCTCAACCCGCCAACAACGYCAACAGCCCTGTGCCATAGAGCAGGGCACTACAGAACAAAGCCAGGGCCCAGCAGAGGGAGCGCAGCAGCGGCTTGTTGCTCACATAGGCGCCCACGTAGACGAGCCTCAACAGGGGGTGGGCCAGGGCAACCGCTGCGGCCCAGGGAGCCGTCACCCCCACCACCAGGCAGAGCAGGGCCGCGGGGGCATGCAGCACAAAGGCTTCGAAGCAATTTTGATGGGCCCAACTTGCGCGCTGGCCCCAGGCAGGCAGCCGCTCAAACATCGCCCGGGGGGCMGCGATGTCAGCCATCGTGAAATTGGATTGGGACCGGGCCGCCCCGAGCGGCACGATGCTCGCCACCAGCACCCCAGCGGCCAACACCAGGGACCAGGCGAAGGGCGCCGAGGCCGAGGGGCCCAGCAGGCCCGCCGACGTAAGAGCGAAGGGGATCAAGGTTGCGATGGCGGCTGACTCTTTCTAAGGCGCCGGTGGTGAAACCCTGTTGCCAGGGGGCTGGCGAAGGCCAACACCAGTGGGGCCAAGGGCTGCCTCCCCATCCATTGGCAATGCTTGCCCTGGGGAGCCCATTGATCAGCAACGCTGTGCTGCCCAGTTTTCCCCGGCTGTCCGGGGTTTTCCCCAGGAAAGGGCAGCCTTTCCCCCAGCGCCCCAGCCGAGACCCCGCCAGGGCCGATGGCCGGTGCCAATCCCTGGGGAATGGCACCCTTCCCCTTGACGGCCCTGGGCCCATGGCCTCGCCAGGACCCTGGCAAAGGCGCCGACGCCCCAAGGCCAAGTGGCTGGCAACTTCGCAGCGGTTGTCCCACGGGTCCAGGAGAGCCGGGCCCGCTTGCACGGCAGGGGATGGTTGGGGGGTCGAAGACCGTCAAGGCAGCCAGAACGCATGACCCAAATTCMCGACCACGCGCCCCGCAGTGTCTCSATTGAGAACCAGTTTCCCGAGGACCTGTTCGACGCCATGCGGGAGTTCGTTCGGGTGCATCCCCAATGGGACCAATACCGCCTAATGCAGGCGGCCCTCGCCGGTTTTCTCTTCCAGCAAGGCTGCCAAGACCGGGCCGTGGCCCGGCACTACCTCGACGGCCTCTTCCAGCGGGAAGGGAGTCCCCAGGGGCGTGCCGGTTGATCGAAGCSCTGCCACCAGGCCGAGCCACTGTTTAGAACGGTTCCCCATCCACAATCAACMCCATGCTCCTGGCGGTCAGCGGCGCCTCCGGTAAAACGGGCTGGCGGGTAGTACAGGTGGCCCTAGCCCAGGGCCACCAGGTGCGGGCCCTGCTCCGCCCCGGTTCCGAWGTGCCCCCAGGCCTGGAKGGGGCCGAACTGGTACGCCTGGAGCTAGGCGATGGCCCAGCCCTGGCCCAAGCCCTAGGGGGCTGCCAGGCCCTGGTGATCGCCACTGGCGCCAGGCCGGGCATCGATCT
>NSII01000159.1 GCA_002737305.1 Synechococcus sp. Baikal-G1 | reverse complement strand
CCGGCTCGTGGCCCAGGTGTGCCTCGAGGCCCTGGAAACGCCCTTGAGCCAGAAGCGSATCATCGAAATCACCAGCAAGCCTGCCGCTGGAGCCAGTGATGGCCCAAAGAGCCCCAAATCGGACAGGCCTGAAACGGTCGGCACTGAAGCAGCCAATTCCGAAAGCCGTGGAGCCGTGATTGCCGCGGGTAGCCAGGCAGGACTGGCAAGTTGGCTCACAACGAACCCCTAGACAAGCTTCAATCTCTGGCGATCAAGTTCGGCACCTGACCCCTTAAAGGCGATCCATCAGATCTAGGCCCCCCAGTAGGGACAGAGCCAGATCTCGATCGAGGCCACGGGTTGGACCAACCGGGCAAAGTGCCTTCCAGACCCGCGCCGGCTAGCGGCCAGGATTGCGTCAAACGACCAAGCCCATAGCCCTACCGATGCCGATCGTTTGCGCCGAGCGCCTCAGCAAGACCTACCGGGTCGCCCAGAAGCAGCCGGGTCTGGGCGGAACCCTGCGCCATTTCTTCTGGCGCCGCAGCCGCCTGGTTGAGGCCGTGCGCGAGCTCAGTTTCTCGATCGAGCCCGGCGAGATGGTGGGCTTCCTCGGAGCCAATGGCGCTGGCAAAACCACCACGCTGAAAATGCTCAGCGGCCTGGTTTATCCCAGTGGCGGCAGCCTGCTGGTGGCAGGCCATAGCCCGCAACGTCGCCAGGCCAGCTTCCTGCGCAGCATCACCCTGGTGATGGGCCAAAAGCAGCAGCTGATCTGGGACCTGCCACCGCTGGATTCCTTTCGGGTGAATGCGGCGGTTTACGGCATTGGGGAGCGCGAAGCCAAGCGACGCATCAATGAATTGGCCGAGATGTTGGAGCTGGGCGAGGAACTCACCCGGCCAGTGCGCAAGTTATCCCTAGGGGAACGCATGAAGGCCGAACTGCTGGCGGCCCTGTTGCACCGGCCTTCCCTGTTGTTTCTCGATGAACCCACCCTGGGCCTGGATGTCAACGCCCAGGCGCGGGTGCGCACCTTCCTGGCCGACTACAACCGCCGCCACGGCGCCACCGTGCTGCTCACAAGCCACTACATGGCCGATATCACCGCCCTCTGTCCCAGGGTGTTGCTGATCCACCAGGGCGGCCTCTTCTATGACGGCAGTTTGGAAGCCCTGACCCAGCGCCTCTCCCCCTGCCGCCTGGTGAGGCTGGAGTTGAAAACCCCCCTGAGCGCATCCGCCTTGGCCGCCTACGGGCAGGTGGAGGCGATCGATGGCCGCGAGGTGAAACTGCTAATCGCCCGGGACCAACTCACCAGCGCCGTGGCACGGCTGCTGGGGGACCTGCAGGTCCTGGATCTGGAGGTGGCGGATCCACCGATTGAGGATGTGATCGGCCAACTATTCCAACGGGGGGTTGTGCAATGAGAGGGGCTCAATCCATGCGCATTGCCCGGGTTTTACTCTCCAGCCAATACGCCTACATGCTCGAATACCGGGCAGAAATTGCCCTGTGGACCCTCTCTGGAGTGGTGCCTTTCATCATGTTGGCGCTCTGGAGCCAGGTGGAGGCGAACGGCGGCGGCACTGGCGAACTAGGTCTGAATCGAGTGCAGTTGGGTCGCTACTTCCTATCGGCTTTTATCGTGCGCCAGTTCACGATCGCCTGGGTGGTTTGGGCCTTCGAGGAGGACGCCCTACAGGGGCGCCTTTCCCATGCCCTCCTGCAACCCCTCCATCCACTTTGGCGCTACCTGGGCGCCCACCTGGCCGAACAGGCGACCCGGCTGCCCTTTGTGGCCCTGCTTGTGGGTCTGTTTTTTCTACTGCAACCGGACACGGTCTGGCTGCCGTCCCTGGGCCAGGCCCTCGCGGCGTTGCTGGCGATCTGGATGGCCTTTGCGATCAATTTCCTGCTGCAGAGCGCCATCGCCATTCTCTGTTTCTGGAGTGAACGGGCCAACGCCCTGGAGCGGCTGCTCTACATCCCCTATCTCTTCCTCTCGGGATTGGTGGCGCCCTTGGAGGTGTTCCCGCCAGCCGTGCGCGCCGTTGCCCTCTGGACTCCCTTCCCGTACATGATTGCCTTCCCAGCCCAGCTGCTCTCGGGTAACCCGCCCAGCTTCAGCGGTGGCTTTGCGGCCATGGCGCTCTGGATCGGCCTGTTGCTTCCCCTCGTTGCCCTGCTCTGGAAGGCAGGGGTGCGCCGCTACGCGGCCATGGGGGCCTGAGCCATGGGTCGCTACCTACTCACCCTGCGGAGCTTCTGGGCCACGGCCCTGGCCAGCCAACTCGAATATCAGCTCAATGGGCTCATCGACCTGCTGGCCATGGTCGGCAACCTGGCTGGCAGCCTGTTTGTGATCAGCCTTTTTTACGGACCCGGCCGCAGCCTCGGGGGCTGGAGCTGGGAGGCGGCCCTGGTGGTACTAGGGGTTTATACGGTGCTTGATGGGGCCTGCACTTCGTTCCTACGGCCCAACTTGGCCATGATCGTCACCCATGTGCAGCAGGGCACCCTGGATTTCATCCTGCTGAAACCGATCGATAGTCAGTTTTGGCTGTCCTTTCGAACCGTTTCGCCCGCCGGCCTACCGGAGATTGTTACCGGCCTGGGGCTGATCCTCTGGGCCGCTGGCAAGGCCGGCGCCTCCCTCACGCCAACGGGTTGTCTAACGGCGGCGTTGATGCTGGCCTCGAGCCTGGTGATCCTCTACAGCCTCTGGTTTGGCCTGGCCACCACATCTATTTGGTTCGTCAAAACCTGGAATGCCACCGAGGTGTTGCGCGCCGCCCTAACGGCAGGCCGCTATCCGATCAGCGCCTACCCCCTGGGCCTGCGCAGCCTGCTCACGGTGGTGCTGCCGGTGGCCTTCCTCACCACGGTGCCTGCCGAGGCCATCCTGGGCCGGGTCAGTGGGGGCGCCGCTGCGGCGTCCCTGCTGATGGCCACGGTCTGCCTGATCCTGTGCCGGGGGTTCTGGGGCTATGCCCTGCGGTTTTACACCTCGGCGTCGAGTTAAACGGGCTGATGGATCGACAGGGACGGGACCCTCTGTCGGCACGATCACCGGCCCCCTTGCCGGTGATGCGGGAAACTGGACTAACGACAAGCGCTATCCATGCCCCAGACCCTGCGGGACCGCCGCTCACCGCTAGTGAGTCTGCGCCCAGCCACCAGCGATCAAAATGATGCGGCCCCCACCGATGCGAACTCCCAGGCCGGGGCCGCCAGTCGGCGCAATGGCTTTGGAGGGGGCTCCCCCAAGGGCTCGGCGAAAGCGGCCAAGCCCGGTGCCAAAGGCCGCAAGAAAAA
>NSII01000158.1 GCA_002737305.1 Synechococcus sp. Baikal-G1 | reverse complement strand
GATCTCGACACCTCCAAGGGCATCGAGGGCCTCTCCCGTATCCGCATCAATGCCTATATTTCGAACCTAAAAAAATGCCTTACCCTGCGAATCCTGCCCGATTCACTGCCGAAATGGGAACAACTGGGCCTGCCCCAAAGCTTCATCAACCTGGCCCATCGCCACAAGGGCCTGATCCTCTGCACCGGTCCCACCGGCTCGGGCAAATCCACGAGCCTGGCCAGCATGATCAACTACATCGCCGCCACCCAGCAGCGCCACATTCTCACCATTGAAGATCCGATTGAGTTTCAGTTCAACCACACCAGCACCAGCATCATCCACCAACGCGAAGTTAAACGGGATACGGCCTCCTTCGCCACGGCGCTAAGGGCGGCCCTGCGCGAAGACCCGGATGTGATCTACATCGGCGAAATGCGCGATCTCGAAACGATTCAGCTGGCGATCACCGCCGCCGAAACCGGCCACCTAGTGTTAGGGACCCTGCACACCTCCTCGGCGGCCAAAACAGTGGAGCGGATTGTGGATGTGTTCCCCGGCGATCAGCAGGAACAGGCGCGCCTGCAGGTGTCCACCTCCCTGGCCGGCATCCTCTCGCAAACGCTCTGCAAAAACAGCAAGGGCGGCCGCAGCCTCGCCTATGAATTGCTAATTAATAGCCCGGCCATCGGCAACCTAATTCGCGAGAAAAAAGTTAGCCAAATCTATTCGCAACTGCAAACCGGCACCAACGAGGGCATGAACACCTTGGAACAATGCCTGATCCGCCTGATGAATGAGGGCCTGATTTCCAGGAGCACGGCCCTGGCGGCAGCCGGAAATCCCAAGGCGATTGCCCTGGCTGGCATCCCGGCGGCAGAAGGCTGAGGCCATGGCCGAATACCGCAAACGCAGCAGCGAAACCCCCAGCCAGGAGGCCGCCCTGGTGCAGGCCCTCACCGCCCCGGCCCAGCTGGCAGGCCCTAGGGTGCCAAGCCGCGAGAAACCTAAAAAAGGGCTACTCGAGATCCTCTTTGAAAAAAATGTTCCGCCCCATAAACTCAAGATCACCAACCGGGACCTGGCGATCTTCTTTCAACAACTGGCGGTGATTTTGCAGAGTGGCGTACCGATCGCCCAGGGCCTGGAATTACTCAGTGAAAATCTTGAAAACCGCCAATTTGGCAAAGCCGTCGGCCTGATCGCCATCCGATTGAGTGCGGGCAATGAACTCTCCGAGTGTTTCAGCCGCTATCCCCTAATTTTCAGGCCGATCACCGTGGGCCTGATCAAGGCCGGCGAGATTGGCGGCATCCTTGATCGGGTGATCGAGAGAATTTCCCTCTTTATCGAGCGCCAGGAGAATATCAAAGGCCAGCTGGTGAGCGCCCTGATTTATCCCACGATCATGCTGATCTTCGCCCTGGCGGTGGCACTTGGCCTGCTGATCGGCATTGTGCCCAAGTTTGCCAATGTGTTCGCCCAGCTCAACTCCGAGCTGCCAACCATTACCAAGGTGATGCTGGCCCTATCGGGCGCCGTCACCAACCCCGTGATCATGGGCGCCATTGGCGCCCTACTGGTGGGTGGCTTTTTCGCCGCCAAGGCCTATTACGCCACCAGCAACGGCCGCCTGGTGCTGGATCGGCTGGTGTTCTATGTGCCCCTATTTGGCTCGCTTTTGTTGAAATACGAAGTGGCTTCCTTTTGTGAAACCCTGGCAACCCTCACCAATGCCGGCATTCCCGCGGTGGAAGGCATGGAGGTCACAGCCGGCGCCAGTAATAATCAGGTGATCAAAAATACGATCCGCTTCACGGCCCAACGGGCCGAACAAGGGGAGGTGATTAGCGAGGTCCTAGCCAGCACAAAAGTCTTCCCGCCCCTAGTGGCGGCCATGATTCGCATCGGCGAAGAATCGGGCCAACTCTCCACGATGTTGGAGAACCTAGGCAGATTTTACACCCAAGAAATTGAGATCACCGTGAAAAAGATCACCAAGGCGATGGAGCCTGCCATCACCGGCGTGGTTTCGGTGATTGTGGGTTCGATCGTGCTCTCGCTCTATCTACCCATGTTCAAGCTCATGGAGGTAATGGGTAAATAGGGCCCAACCTGCTCGCTCGCCTCAGCCCACCAGGCTGGCGGCCAACCCCACCATGCGCCCCAGGGCCTGGGGGGCCAGGCCCTTCGGCAGATCAACCGTGGCCAGGCGGGGATTGTCGAGGGCACGCAGCAGGGCCACCCGGCAAGACACCTGCTCCTGCAGCAATTCATCCACCCCCGGATGGCCACTGCCGGGCCCACAGAGGTAAACCGTTTTCAACGGCAAGGGTGCGGCTAGGGCTGCCATCGAGGCAGCGGCATCATCGAGATCATGGGCTAGGGCCCGCAAATCCACATCGCTCAAGGGGAAATAATTATCGTCAATGCCCACCATCGCAGCCGGGATCGCACGATCGCCAAGCCCTTCCACAAACGCCGGAAACGGCCTCACCGGTGAGAGGCGTGTTTGCCGGAACGGTCCGGCAGCCGTCAGCACCAGGGCCTGGCTGATCCCCTCCACCAACTCCACCACCATCACCGCCTCCCCGGACTCCAGGGCCGCCAGATCATCGGCAATCGCCCCTAGATAACAGAACAATCCCTGCGAGATTAAAAACAGATCTAGGCCGGCATCCGTCGCCATTTGGTTGAGGCGATCGATCAGCAGCTTCTGGCTGGCCACCAGGAAATACTCCTGGCGCTCGCTGGCCTGCAACTCCGGGCATGGGTCCAAAGGCAGGAGATCAAGATCCACCTGGGCGATCGGAAAAGGCAGCTGCACACCCGAGCCGGGCGCGCGAACCAGCTCCAGGGCCTCACTGCGCGACAGGTGGGCCGGCAGGGAGATCTTCTTGGTGATGCAGGCTTCTGGTGGCAATAGCACAATGATGCGATTGGCAACAAGACTCTCTTCCGTAATCATCTCCTTCAGTAAGTCCGCCATGGCCGCCGGATCGGTTGGCGTGCCCTTCTCCAGCACATCATCGGGCAGGCCCGTGACCAACTTCACGGGGGTCATCTCTAGGCTGGACTGCAGCAGGCGCACCTGGGCCAAAATCAGATGGTTGCCCCCAAACTCCACCAATAAAAAGCGTCTAGAGACATAGCGACGCAGGGCCAGCAGCTTGGCAGCGAGGGGTGCCAGGGTGGGGTTGGATTTAGCCCAGGTAAAGGTCAACGCAGCCATGGGAATCGAAGGCTCAATGAATGGGGAATGAAGTGGTTGGGTGGGGGTTTTTTAGCCTCACCAAAGGCGGCTGCCAACCAGCCCCATCGCTTAGCAGAGATAGAGGGGATAGCAAAAGAAAACCAGGCTGGGCTTCAGCAGCGGATTGGCCTGACCCGCCATCGGCGCCAAGATCGACGCCTTCAGCAGATACAAACCAGGCTTGGGAATGGCGGCGGTGGCTTCGGGCGCCAGGCCCTGCACCGCATACAAACAAACGGAGGAGATCACCCCTGGCACACTGGCAGCAGCCCTGTTCTCCCGATAGGCCTGGCTGCCGTGCAGCCCTTGCAAGGAACGATTACTGGCCGACACACTCCAACGGTCACTTTGACCATCGCTTGTTAGGGCAAAATCCCAGCCCTGCTGACTGGTTAAACAGGCGCTACTGGTATCGGCATGGCTGGCCAACCAGCTGGCATCGGCCAGTTGCAGCGACTGGGCCAGGCGTCTCAAGGAGCGCCCCGTAATCTGAGTGGCCAGCTGCACATCGGTGAGCTGCATGGCAGCAGCCTTGCTGGCATCAGCGTTGGTATCGACTGGGCCCATGCTGTAGCGCAGCGTGATCTGGGAGACCAACACCAGGCTCGCCGTAAAGATGGTGAGCAGCATCAAACCCACCAACATCTCCAGCATGCTCATGCCCTGGTGGCCCCGGCGCTGGCGCCGGCCTTGGCACAGTTGCAGGAACAGGCTGGCTCGCAGCTTGGTCATGGCAAGCTTCTGAGCCATTGCTGCACCGTGCCCAGCTGGACAGCAGTGGCTTGCTCCGTGGCAGTCTGCCCAGAACGCACCGCGGCCACCCTGGAGATCAGGGCCCGGGCCTCGGGATCCAGGCCATCATTGAGCTGGCCCAGCTGGGCCATTTGGGCCACCACGGCCAATAGGCCGGTGATCACAACCCCAATCGCCAGGCCAACAACACTATCAATCATGGTGAATAGGCATTCAAACAACTATCCTGCGAATTCGCCACAACACAGGCTTGGGTCACCACAATATTTTTTGGGGCCAAGGCTATCGATGCTGATGGGGCTGAGGAGGAGGCCACTGACTTCACCTCGAGGCGCACATAGGTGCTGGATCTAGAGACATAGCTGCAACCCGTCATCAGGGTTTGCTGGCCCGTTGCCGAAACCGGCTCAAGCTCACTGCTGACAAACATCGGGCATACCGTTGTGGCATCGATGCTGGGTGTTGCACCGGAACTGCCCTGCTGAGCCGTGGCATAACTGGCCAGGGCCTGATAAAACAACCGCTGAACCGCAGCGATGCGCTCGCTGCTGGTGGCCGCCTGCTGACCTGCGCTGACGTCATAGCGCTGGGAGCTCAACATCAAATCCACCAAACCGCTGAGGGGCAGCAGAACGGCCAGGCCCAAAATCACATAAAGGGCGGCCATTATGGCTGGGCCCTGCGCAGCCCTGCCTCTCCTGCCGCCTGAAGCCCCATGGGCTTGGCTGGATCCAACCCCGGTCGGTCGTAGGTGGACAACACCAGGGTCATGGTGGTCTTGATAGTTTGCTGGTCCTTGGAGAGAATCGCCGCGAGCATCGCCGAAGGGTTAAAATCTTCTGTTTTGAGCTTTAACTCGGTGGCTATGGCCATGACATTGAGATTCTCGACCGCCACCAAGAAATTCTTGAGATTGGGATAACTTCCTTTCACTGTTAACAGCACGGACTGCTTGCGTAGCCCAGCACTAACCAACGGATCGGACTCAGCCGTGGGGCTACCTTTAACAACAGGGCTTGCCGGTGCCGAACTAGTCGCCGCTGGGGTGCCTGGCAATTCGCCAAGACGGGGTTCGAAGCCCGAGATCACAACGCCAGAACTCCCTGCTAGCTGACTGAGTTTAGCCTGGAGAGTCTGCAATTGACCACTACCAGCCACCAGATTAAGCAGTAAGTCTTCCTGGGCACGAGCTAACTCAAAATGCTGCAGTTGCAAGCTCAGACGCTGGCGGTTAGGCGGCAATAATGCCACTTTATCCGTCAGCCCCTGCACTAACCTTCCCAAGCTATTAACTTGGTATAGCAATGGCAAATAAAGAACAATCGACATCAATACAGCGATGCCCGAGCCAATGATCAAGGGGATCAGCAGCAGCAGACGCTCAGGGGTGACCCAGTCACTGCGGTAGTCGTTCCAGGTCTTAGCGGAGATCATCGCTGCATGATCTGACTACGGATCAGATCAACGCGTCTGGCCGCCCCATAAGCGCCGAGTTCACGTAAATAAGGAAGGACCTTAGCAGCCATATCTGCTGAAAAGTTGGCCCTGATTTCAAAAGCGATAGGCGTGGCCATTTCAATGGGACCGGGGTTTACCCCCTTGGCAACAGAGGCAAGCTCCTGAGCTACAGCTCGATCATCATCTTGCTCAACTGCCTTAACGAGCACCACAGAATCGGGCTTGAAAAACAAGGAGCGTGCCATGCGAATCTGCATGCCGTTGAGAACGGCCAGGCCATCGGGCTGGAAGGCAAGGCCGCTCAACACCAGGGAATCGCCCTGATCCTCCAGAGCCTTTAACTGCACACCAGCCGGCACGATGCGGCTGATCTCCGACAAAAATGCCGAGCCTGCTTTGATGTTCAATAGGGCTGCAGAAAGCGCCTGGTTGCTCTTCTGCAGCCGCTGCAACGCGCTGGCGCCGCCCTTGATTCGAGCCAGCAACTGATCCGATTGCTCAGCCTGGGGCAGTAGCGCAGCCTGCTGCTGCTGCAACAAGCCATAGCGCAGCACCAGCAGGCCACAGCCCACAATCACCAACCCAATCGGAATCAAGCCATACCAAGCCCCCTGCCGCACCACGGCGGCGGCAGGCACAATCACCGGTTCCGGGATGCCAGCTAAACGCCGGCGATCCCGCAACAGGTCAAGCTTTAGCCATGGCCGTTGATTCACACGATTGATTAATTTAGGCAGGAGGCGAAGCCCACCAATCTTAGTTTAATTCTTAGCTGTTGCCAACCTGAACAAAAATCTCGAACTTATGGCCATACTTGCATCTTTACCAGCCCTAGCCCTAAGTGAGGGCTGAAAAAGACCCGAAACAAGGGGCCCAAGTTAGGACAACTGGCGAACCCAACCGCCCCAGCCCTGGGGAGATGGCCTCAGAACGCACCCGGGGGAGGGCCGTCTTGACCCTTGTGCTGGGGTTTGCCGGCTGCTTCAGCACCGCGGCCGGGCGGCGGCGTGAGGGCAGGGAAACCAAAGCGCTGGCGGATCTTGAGCACCTGCTCCATGGTCTGGCGGCGGTCCTGTTTCCAGCTGGTGCGCTCTAGCTGCTGGCAGGCCTGGATCGCCGCCAGGGTGGTGGCCTGCTCGTAGCACTGGCCAAAGCGCTTCAGGTCGACAAGGCGCTTCTCAAACAGCTGGCGCTGCATGTCTTGACGGGCCTGGATATAGGCCTTGCGCTGGGCCAGGCTGAGCTTGGCCATGGCGGCCGCCTCCCGCTTGAGCATGGCTTCACGGGCCTCTTTGGAGGGTCCCTGGGGCGGATTGGGACGCTCGCTCCGGCCCTGGTCATCGCCCGGGGGTGGTCCGCTGGTTTGGGCGATCACCGCCAGGGGGGAGCTGAGTAGGGCCACGAGCGCCAAGGGCAGGGCCCGCAGGGAGGAACGGAGGGCCATATGGGGATCTTGCGGTGGATAGGGACTGGCCCATCCTGACCACGATGGGGACTCCAGATGTGACTGGGCCGCCCCCAAGCTGTGACGGAATCGGACTGCGCCAGGCCAGCGGTGCGGCTGCAGACAGCGGCCTAGGGAGCCAGGGCTGCCTTGTCTGCCACCACCCGCACCCGCTTCGTGGCGGTAACGATGCCATCGGGATGGACCAGCAGAACCGCCCAGGTTTGGGAGCCGGGATCCCTGGGGGCCTGCACCGTCTTGAAGATGCCACCGCCGCCGAGCGCCTCAAGCTGGAGCTCGGGCATGGCGGACTGGAGTAGCTGGCTTGGGGCAACCGCCGCCACCGCTCCGGCTAGAACCGCCCCATCGAGGGGTTCATCCACGACCACATCGAGGTCGTAACGCTGGCCGGTGAGCACCGCATCGGGCAGCACCAGGGTTACGGCCAGATCCTTGGAGCCGCTGCGCACCAGGGAGCTTTCGCGAATCACGTCCTGGCCGTTGAAGCGATCGCCATGGCTGTGCAGCGCCACCCGTTCATTGGCGACCATGCGATAGCGGGTCGGGCCCTCCTGGCGGCTGCCGCTCACGCTGATCTCCAGGGTGGGCCTGCCGTCGTTCAGGGGGGTGCCAGGGGCCACCTGCCAGCGCAGATCGGGAAAGCGCTCCCGCAGGGCGGCGCGGCGAGCCTCGAGCTCGGCTGGGGCGAAACCAGGGCCGGGCTCAAACACCGCGGCCAAGCTGGTCGGCGCTGGGTCGTTGAGGGCGGCTTCAAGGGCCGCCGGGGAAGGGGCCACCGGGGAGGGGGCCGCCCCCAGGGGTGCACCCACCAGCAGGCAAGCCAGCGCCATTGAGGCGGGCAGGAGCGGGCGGAGCGGAACCATGAACAAGCACCCAGGCCAGCTTTTAAGTTAGGGCCGCCCGGCTTGGGCGCCAGGCCCTGCTGCAGATGTCCATGACCCGGCTCCTGATCGCCGCCAGCGGAACCGGGGGCCACCTCTTCCCCGCCCTGGCCGTGGCCGAGGCCCTGCCGCCCGACTGGTCGATCCAGTGGCTCGGGGTGCCGGACCGGCTGGAACGGGAGCTGGTTCCCAGCCGCTTTCCTTTGCACACGATCCGGGCCGGCGGCCTCCAGGGCCGGGGCCTCAAAAAACTGTGGCAACTGCTGCGCCTGCTGGCCGCCACCGGCACGGTGCGCCGCCTGATCCGCCGCGAAGGGGTGGATCTGGTGTTCAGCACCGGCGGCTACATCGCCGCCCCGGCGATCCTGGCGGCCCGCTGGTGCGGCATTCCCGTGGTGTTGCACGACTCCAACGCCGTACCGGGCCGGGTAACCCGGCTGCTGGGACGCCTCTGCAGCCAGGTGGCCCTTGGCCTGCCCCAGGCCGCTGGCCAGCTGCGGGGCTGCCAGCCGGTCATCACCGGTACTCCCGTGCGGCAAGCCTTCCTGGAGCCCGCCCCCCTGCCGGCCTGGGTGCCCGCCGGCCCGGGGCCCCTGCTGCTGGTGATGGGCGGCAGCCAGGGGGCGGTGGGACTCAACCGCATGGTGCGCCCCCTGCTGCCCCGCTTGCTAGCGGCCGGTTGCCGGGTGGTGCACCTCAGCGGCAGCAACGATGGCGCGTCGGGCCAGTTCCAGCACCCGGGCTACGTGGATTTGCCCTTCAGCCATGAAGTGGCAGGGCTGCTGCAACACGTTGATCTGGTGATCAGCCGGGCCGGGGCCGGCAGCCTCAGCGAACTGGCCGTGGCTGGCACCCCGGCGATCCTGGTGCCCTTCCCCGCCGCGGCCGACGGCCACCAGGAGGCCAACGCCGCCGCAGCCGCTGCGGTGGGGGCGGCGGTGATCGTGTTGCAACACCCCCCGGGCGAGCCGCCCCTCGAGCGGGCGATCTGGCGCCTACTCGGCCCCCGGCTGCGCCAAGTGGAGGCCGGCGGGGAACCGGCGGACGGGGGGCGCAGCCTCGATCCCCTGCTGGAGCTGCGGCTGGGCATGGGGCGCCTGGCCCAGCGGCACGCCGACCGGCACCTGGCCCAGCTGCTGCAAGGGCTGGTTGGGGCCAGGGAGTGATCCCAGCCAGGGCACAGGGCCCTAGCCCAGTTCCCGCTTCAGGGCCCGCAGCAGCCGCAGGTTGCCGCGCCGGTCCTGCAGGCCAATGCGCAACCAGCTGGCATCGAGGCCGATAAAGGAGCGGCAATCGCGCAGCAGGATCCGGTGACGCGTCTCGAGGGCTAGGCGCAGGGGCGCAAGCGACCAGGGCTGCCCTTCCCGCTCACCGCGCACCAGCAGAAAATTGGCCGCCGAGGGCAGGGGCACCAGCCCAGGCAATGCGGCCAGCCGCTGGCCCAACCAGGGGCCTTCCGATCCCACCCAGGCCTGCACCCGGCGAATCCAGCGACCCTGCTCCAGGGCGATTTCGCCCACGGCCCCGGCCAGGCTGTTCACGGGCCAGGGGTCACGCCAGGCGGCCCAGCGGGCCAGGCGCTGGGGAGCGGCCACGGCGTAGCCGAGGCGCAGGCCGGCGATTGCAAACAACTTGGTGAGGCTGCGGATCACCACCAAATTCGGATGGCGGRCCACCAGGGGAACCAGCGATTGGGCCTCACCGCCRGGCACCACCGACAGGAAGGCCTCATCACAGATCACCAGGGCGAAKCGCTCCARCAGGGGCTCAAGGCTGGCGCGGCTCCAGAGCTGGCCGGTGGGGTTGTGGGGGTTGGTGATCCA
>NSII01000157.1 GCA_002737305.1 Synechococcus sp. Baikal-G1 | reverse complement strand
GGGGTAGGGGCGCAGGGGCGCCGCCAGCAGGGCCGCCCGCAGGGCCCAGGGCGGGCCGAAGGGCACCAGGGAGGCGCTGGCATCAAGGATCTGGCCAGGCCGGCAGCCGAGCCGCTCGGCCGCCTGGGCCAGGTTGCCGCCATGGCGGGCGGGCTCGGCGGCGGGTCCGGTCATGGGCGCGGACCGGTCAACGGCGCTGGCACGGTGCTCGACCACAGGACCTCCCTAGCCTGGACCCGATTGCCCCAGACCATGGGTTCCCTGCAGCAGGTCCTCGCCCAGATCAACGGCGTCCTCCTCGGTAAATCCGACCAGGTGAGGCTGGCGGTGGCTTGCCTGCTGGCGGGCGGCCACCTGCTGATCGAGGACGTCCCCGGCGTCGGCAAAACCACCCTGGCCGAGGCCCTGGCCCGCAGTTTTGGCCTGGCCTTTCGCCGCGTCCACTTCACCAGCGACCTGCTGCCCGCCGACCTCAGCGGCCTGCGCCTCTTCGACCAACAGCTGGGCCAGTTCCGCTTCGAGCCCGGACCCCTGTTCAGCCAGGTGTTGCTGGCCGATGAGATCAACCGGGCCAGCCCCCGCTGCCAGAGCGCCCTGCTGGAGGCCATGGCCGCCGGCCGGGTCAGCGTCGATGGCACCAGCCACGAGCTGCCCAAGCCCTTCTGCGTGATCGCCACCCAGAACGGCCTCGACCAGGCCGGCACCTCGCCCCTGCCCGAATCCCAGCTGGACCGCTTTGCCATGCGCCTCAGCCTGGGCTTCCCGCCCCGCCAGGCGGAGGCGGCCCTGCTGAGCGGCAAAAGCACCCCCCTCAACGGCCTAACGGCCGTGATCACAGCCGGGGAGCTGGAGGAGCTGCAGCAGCAGGCCAGCCGGGTGGCCTGCGAGCCGCCCCTGCTCGACTACGTGCTCGACCTGCTGGCCGCCAGCCGCCAGGGGGGAGTGGCCACCGGCACGCCCCTTTCCCCCCGGGCCGGCTGGGGCCTGGTGGCCGCGGCCAAGGCCTGGGCCCTGCTCGAGGACCGCAGCTACGTGGTTCCAGCCGATGTCCAGGCCGTGTTCCCGGCGGTGGCGGAACACCGGCTCGATGGCGGCAGGCCGGCCCAGGAGCCGGGGGGCTACAGCCGCCAGCTGCTCGCCGCCGTGGAAGCGATCCGTTGAACGGCCAGCGCCCTGGCCCACCGAGGCCCGCCCCTGAACCCTTGAGGGAGCCGTTTCCAGACCGCCTGATCCGGCGGCACCGCGGCGCCAGCCACCGGCTCGGCCTGCGGACGCTTTACATCCTGCCGAGCGGCTTTGGCTGGCTCTGGCTCCTGAGTTGCGGCGTGCTGTTCATCCTGGGGGTCCAGGGCAGCAGCCACGGGGCCCTGCTGCTGGCCTACCTGGGCCTGGGCCTGGTCCTACTGGCCCCCTACCTCACCCAGTTCAACCTGCAGGGGCTCGAGCTGCGCTGTGGCAGCCCCGCGCCAGGGTTTGCCGGTGAGGTGCTCCCCTATCCGGTGCAAACCAGCAGCCGCGACCAACGGCTGGCCCTGGCCGCCCGCTTCCGCCACGCCGACAGCGACCTGGCCTGGAGCGGCAGCCTGGAGCCGGGCCAGCAGTGGTTGGCCGTGCCCTGGCGCCCCAGCCAGCGGGGCCTGCAAACCCCCGGGCGCCTGCGGCTGCAATCGAGCGCCCCATTGGGATTATTCGTGTGCTGGACCCTCTGGGATCCAACGGCCCCCCAGCTGATCTATCCCGCCCGGCGGCCCGGGCCCGTGCTGGAGCTGGATCGGCCCCAACCCCGGGAGCGGCACCAGGCCGAAGCCGGCGCCGACGACCAGGCCGGCGGCAGCGACCATTGGCGTGAACTCACCCCCCACCGGCCGGAGGAGGGCCTGGCCCGCCTGGCCTGGAAGCAGCTGGCCCGCAGCGGCGAGCGCTACGCCAAACGCTTCGCCGATCCCCAGCCCCGCCCCCACCTGCTGGCGCCAGACCCCGCCCTGCCCCGGGAGCGGGCCCTCGAGCACCTCAGCGCCCGCCTCTGGCAGCTGGCGGCCAGCGGTGAGAGCTACGGCCTGGTGCTCGGCAGCCAGACGATTGCCGCCGGCAGCGGATCGGCCCAGCTGGAGCGCTGCCTGGCGGCCCTGGCCCTGGCACCGCCGTGATCGAACCCCTCGCCCGCCGCCTGCAGATCCTCAGCCTCAGCCTGCTGGCTCTCCAGTTGCTGGGCAGCGATTGGCAAAGCCCACTTTGCTGGGGCAGCCTCACCTTGGTGGTGATGGCCAGCCTCAAGGTGCGCAATGCCCACCGCCCGGCCGACCTGCGCCGGGGCCTGCTGGCCCAACTGATTGCCCTTGGGGTGTTGGCGGGCCTGAACCCCAACCTGGGGCCAGGCCTGGTGCAGGCCGCCACGGGCCTGGTGCTGGTCGCCGGCCTGCTGGCCCAGGAAAGCGGCGGCGCCGGCAACCTGCGCCAGATGCTCAGCCGCAGTGGGCAGCTGCTGGTGGTCTGCCTGCCCCTGCTGGTGCTGCTGTTTCTGTTCATCCCGCGCCTGGGGCCCCTCTGGCCCCAGGCCGAGCTGGGGCGGGGCCGAACCGGCCTCTCCGACCAACTCGATCCGGGCGCGATTGCCCAACTGGCCTTGGACCCCTCGCCAGCCCTCCGGATCAGCCCAGCCCAGGAGCAGGACCTGCCCCCAGCCGACCAGCGCTACTGGCGGGTTCGGGTGCTCGATCGCTTCGATGGCCAGCGCTGGCGGGCCGGCGCGTCCCAGGGCCCGGCCCAGGCCTGGGCGCCGCCCGCACCAGCCCCACCAGGGGCGGCCCAACAACTCTGGCTAGTGGAGCCCTCGCCCCTCAGCGCCCTGCCCTGGGACGGCAGCGGCGTGCCCCTCAACCCCCAAATCACCAGCACCGCGAAGGGCGAACTGCTGGGCCCCTGGCAGACCCTGGAGCGCCGCAGTTATGGGCTCGCCGCCAGCAACCAGCCCCCCGCCTGGCAACAGCAGCCCCCCGCTCGCTCCGACCTGGACTTCGCCGCCGGCAGCAACCCCCAGCTGGAGGCCCTGGCCGAAGACTGGCGCCAGCAGCTCGCGCCGGCCCAGCGGCTGGCGGCGGCCCAGGCCCTATTCCAGGGGCAGCCCTTCCGCTACACACTCCAACCCCCGCCCCTGGGGGAGGTGACCCCCCTTGATCGGTTCCTGTTCGGCAGCCGGGCCGGCTTCTGCGAGCACTTCGCCAGCGCCTTCACCGCCCTGATGCGGGCGGCCGGGGTGCCGGCCCGGGTGGTGGTGGGCTACCAGGGGGGCAGCTGGATCCCCGCCAACCCCTGGGGACGCGGCTACCTGGAAGTGCTCCAGCAGGACGCCCATGCCTGGAGTGAGGTGTGGCTAGCCGAGCAGGGCTGGGTGCGCATCGATCCCACCGCCTGGGTGGCCCCGGCCCGCATCCAAGCCGGACTGCGCTCGGGCCTGGCGGGCCAGTGGGCCGACCTGGGCCTGCTTAGCCAGGGCCTGCCCTGGCTACGGCCGCTGACGCGCAGCTGGACCAACCTGGATTTGGCCTGGAACCAGCTGCTCCGCTACGACCAATTCAGCCAGGACCAGCTGATGCTGCGCTGGCTGGGCCCGTTCCGCAGCTGGCAGGGGCTGGTGCTGGTGGTGGGGCTGGCCCTGGCCCTGGCCTTGGCCGTTTGGATCCTGGGCCTGCTGCGACCCACCCCCCGCCAGGAGCAGCAGCGGCGCCGGCTCGACCGCAGCCTCAGCCGCCTGGCCCCCCTCAACCTGGTGCCCGAGGCCGGCGAAACCTTGCCGGCCTTCTGCAGGCGAGCCGCAGCCCAACGACCGGAGCTGGCCCCAGGCTTGGAACGCCTGCAGGCCAGCTATGAACGCTTGCGCTTCGCCCCCCGGGGCCAGGAGCGCGCCAGGGCTCTCGAGCTGGCCCGCGCCCTGGGGGCAGCGGATCGCCAGCTGGCTGCAGCCACCAGCCGGCTGCAGCGCAGGCCGGTAGAACGGCTGCAATCACCGGAGCCCCCATGACGCTGCCGCGCCTGCTAAGCGAGGGGAGCGGCCTGCGCCCAGGTGTGCTGGCCCTAGCTGCCCTGCTGGGGCTGGCTGCCCTAGCTGGTGCCCCAGCCTCGGCCGCCGATCCAGCCCAGGTGATGCGCCTGCTCGATCGCCGCGGCTGCCCCGGCTGCGCCCTCCAGGATGCCGACCTGGTTCGTGCCGACCTCCAGGGCGCCAACCTGCGCCAGGCCAAGCTGCAGCGGGCCAACCTCAGCGGCTCCCAACTCGATGGCGCCAACCTCACGGGCGCCGACCTGAGCTTCACCAGCCTGGCCGGGGCCTCCCTACGCGGCGCCGACCTGCGGGGCGCCCTGCTGCTGGGTACGGACCTGCGCGAGGCCAACCTGGCCGGGGCCCTGCTCGATCGCCAGGGCCTAGCCCAGAGCCACTGGCAGCAGGCCCGGGGCCTGGATCTCAGCCAGCTCGGCTATGGGGCCCTGCATAACGCCGGCGTGGCCGAGGCCAACCAGGGCCGCTATCCCCAGGCCGAACAGTTCTTCGGCGAAGCGATCCGCCAATTGCCCGATGCGGCGATCAGCTGGATCGCCCGTGGCATCGCCCGCACGGAACAGGGCAAAACCACCCTGGCGGCCCAGGATTTTGGCTACGCCAGTGTTCTTTATGAACGCATGGGCGATGCGATCGCGGCCGCGGAACTCAAAAAGGCGTCGGAGCTGCTACTGGAAGATCCCAAAGCCCCCAAAAAATCAGGTAACGGCATCGGCTCGCAACTCATGGGTGGGGCGATGGCCGCCTTCCAGTTCCTGGCGCCCTTGGCCGCTAAGGCACTTGTGCCGCTGGGGATCTGAGCCGGGCGGCCCAGATCACAGCGCTCGGCCTATAGACAATCCGCCCCTGGGAATGAAGGCTCATCAGCAGCCTCAGAAGCCGCCTTGGCTGGCCCCCATCAGCTGCCGAGACTCGGGACTGGCGGGCTGATAGCCGTAGCCATAGGCGCCCCCATCGGTGTCATTGATGATGCGGGGCGTGACCATGATCACCAACTCACGCTTCTGGCGAGTGCCCCCGGAACCGCGGAAAAACTGACCCACAAAGGGGATATCTCCTAAAATTGGCCACTTAGTCGAACTTTGAGAATTAAAGTCGGAAATCACACCCGTAAGGATCAGGGTCTGGCCATCCCGCACCCGCACCGAACCAGTATCAAGACGCCTTACGCTGAGAATGTTGATTGGACCACAACCGGGAACTGGATCCCCAGGGGTACTTGCAGAAACCGAAGGAGACAAGTTAAAAGTGACAAACCCATTGTCGTCAATCTTACTAACTCTTGCTCCGAAGGTAAGACCAGCAGTCCCAAAAGTTGGCGCGCAGGCAATCACATTGGAAGCCGTACCCGTGGCCGACGAGGACACAGTGTAGTTAGTGATCACCTGGGTTCCCACGGTAACGAAGGCCTCGTTCGACCGCTCCCTACCGATCGTCCCCGTACCCAGGGCTGAACCAGCCGCAACCGTCGTCGCCCCACCGCCAGCGATCGCCTCAGGATTGTCCGTCAGGATCAGGGTTGGCGAAGCCAGTAATTTCGTCGACTTGGAAGTAATAAATGCACTAAGCAGATTGTAGAAAGAATCAGCGGCGTAAAGCGAACCTGGATTAACAGGAGCCGTGGTGGTCGTACCCGCAGAGATGGCGCCAAACTGGGCTGTCGTCGGTGGCAACTGATTACCCCACGCTCCGACAAGCTTACCCTGGTCGCTAACAATAAAATTATTTCCGTACTTGAAGGCAAAGCTATTGCTTAAAGTAGAGTCATTGTCTAAATTTATATCAAGAATTCTCACCGTTAACGCCACCTGCCGCTGGCGCAGATCCAGCTGGCGCAGGTAATTCTCGGCTACGGCGATCACCAGGGGATCACCGATCAGGGTGATCGTCTGTAGGCGGGAATCGGTGGTGCCAGTGAGGCCCTTTAGGGGGCCGGTGGTGGCTCCGTAGGTTTCCGTGGTGCTAATCCGCTGGGTTTCCGTTTGGGTGGTGGTGGCGCCGCCGGCCACCTGGTTGCCCTGGGCCGTGCCCGTTTGGGTGGCATTGGTGATCACAGACACTTTCGTGATCGAGGCCCCCAGGCTGGCGAGGTAATCAGCGGCGGAACTGGCTGAAGCCTGGTTAAGGCGATACACCTTCGAGAGCTGGCTGCCGAAGCTGAGGCCCAGCACATTTGGTCCGGCAACAATTAACCTACCCTCCAACCTGGCCTGGAGTCCTGCGCTCAACAGAACAGAATTAATGGCCCGGCTGTAATTTTCGCCGCGAAAGGCGATCGACACAGGGGCACCCTGGGTCGAGGCGGCATCGAGGGGTTTGCCATCTTTGTCTGTACCAGCAACAAACACAAAGCCGTAGCCGCCCGTCTCGGCTAAGGCCATCAGCACATCCCGGGCAGGCGCATTGCGCATCGTCATCGACACGGCTGGGCCGTTAACCCGAAGAAAGCCGCGATTGCGCAACACCATGCTGCCCACGGCCATGTCCCCCAAGGGGGGCGCCACCGCCCGGGGCTGCAGGGCTGGGGCATAGGTGGCCTGGGGCACCGTGCCGGGGCTGCGCAGATCGGGCCGGGCGCTCTGGCTGCTGGGCTGGGGCGCGGTGCTGAAGCTGATCACCAGGTTGCGGCCATCGGCGCCGATCACG
>NSII01000156.1 GCA_002737305.1 Synechococcus sp. Baikal-G1 | reverse complement strand
GCCGGATCAGGCAGTTTCCGCCGGCCTCTTTGGCCGCCGCCAGGGCCTCTTGGGCCCGGCTGACCAGGCCAGCGGAACTGCCATCCGCCGGGGTCAGCTCGGCCAGGCCAACCCTCACGGTGATGAAGGGCGACCCGCTCGAGCCGGGGTGGGCCAGCCGGAGGGCCAGCACCTGGCGGCCGATGGCCTCGGCCTCCCCGGCCTGGGCCCCCGCCAGTACCAAGGCAAAGATGTCGCCCCCGAAGCGGGCCGGCAAATGGGTCTGGCCAGCGCTGGCGGCCAGCAGCACCCGGGACACCGCCATCAGGCAATCGTCGGCGCAGAACTGGCCGAACTGGCTGTTGTAGGCGTCAAAGTCATCGAGATTGATGAGCAGCAGACTGATCGCCAGCTTGGCTTCGCAGGCCTCGGCAAGGCGCTGCTCCA
Organism: Synechococcus sp. Baikal-G1; assembly: GCA_002737305.1. Classification (GTDB taxonomy): domain Bacteria; phylum Cyanobacteriota; class Cyanobacteriia; order PCC-6307; family Cyanobiaceae; genus BAIKAL-G1. The sequence goes on along the minus strand of NSII01000156.1, from coordinate 19,833 downwards.
GCCGCCGCCGGTTGATCAGGCCCGTGAGGGGATCGCTCCAGGCATTGAGCTGGGCCCGTTCGCGGAAACGCGTCACCACGGCCATTCCCGTGGTGCCGACCAGGCGCTGGACTTCCTGCAGGTCCGAACCGCGGAACCCGCCGCTGCGCCGGGTGGCCAGGGTGAGGGACGCCAGGTAGGTGCCGTCGCTGAACAGGGACTCGGCCAGGTAATCGGTGAATCCCTCCCGTTTGAGTTTCACCAGGAAATCAAAGGCGATCGATTCAATCGGCAGCGTTTCTAAACGCAAGCGCAGCGGTTCCCCCGTGTCGCGCAGGTGCTTGAACACCGTGTTGCGGCGATTCTCCTGCTCGAAGTAATCGGAGGTGCGGTGGAAGGAGCGCACCGCATCGAACTGCTCGAGTTCCCACCAGTACTGCACCCCGTCGTGGCCGCTCTGGAGTGGGATCACCGAGAGGTTGAGGCGATCGAGGGGGAGGCCGCCCCCCACGAGCAGTCGCGCTGCCTTCGCGGTCAGGTCGGCCAGGTTGGCCACCCCCGTATTGCCGGCACTGGCCTCGGCGATCAACTGGTCAATGGCGGTCCGGATCGGCCCGATGCGGGACTCGGGATTCAATCCCGGGGGCGGTAACGGCGGTGGCTGGGGGGGGATCACGGTGCGGTTAGGGCAGGGGCGGCAAGCAAGGCCCGTAATAATTTGCCCCCACCGTGGCGCACGGGGTCGTCACAGACCAGCCCCGCCGACTGCTGGCATTGCTCCAGGGCCGCGGCGGCGCCGGCCGTATCCAGGCCAGCCGTGTTTAGGGCGATCGCCCGCACCTTGGGCGCCGCTGCGCCTGCGGGCCGCCCCAGGGCCGCCAAGGCCTCGTAGGCGGCGATTACCTCGGCCAGGGCAGGAATCGCCACCGCAGCGGCCCCGGCCCTGGTGCGCACCCACCCCTGGCCGGCCCGGTGGACCAACAGCAGGTCGCTGGGCTGGCTGCCGCGCAGCAGGGGCAAGGTGGCGCTGGAGCCGGGATGGCAAAGGGAGCCCTGGCCCTCAACCAGCAGCAGGCTGGCCGGCCCGGCCCCCAGGGCTGCTGCCAGCACCGCCGCCTCCACGGCTCCAGCCGCGTAGTCGACCCGCACCGCATCAAGGGGAACCCCCTGGCCGGCGATCAGGATGCCGGCCTGGCCCGTGCCGACGAAGCGGGCATCAAGCCCATCCCGCCTGGCCGCCGCCGCCAGTTCCAGGCAGGCACTCATTTTGCCAACGGCCATGTCCGTGCCCACGGCCAGAACCCTGCGGCAGGGCAGGCCTGCCGCTAGGGCCGTGGCCACGGTTAAGCCTGCGGGTTCCTGACGCAGGTCCCAGATCCATTGCCCTGGTCCCCGGCAGGCGGCGGCCAGAACCGGATCGTCGCCGAGGCGGCTGTGCAGGCCACAGGCCAGGTTCAGGCCGGCCTGCAGGGCCCGCAGCAGATCGCCTCCCATCTCGGCCGGCAGGATCCCGCCGGAGGGGGCCAGCCCCACCACGGCCACGGCCCGTTCCCCCGGCTCGGCCCGGGCCTTCAGCAGGGGCAGGGCCTCGGCCATGGAGGCCACGATGGGCACGGCGCGGTGGATACCGGTCACCGCCTCCAGGTCGGCGCCGGCGTGGGCCGGATCCACCACGGCCAGGATCGGGCCGGGGCGATAGCGCAGCAGGGCCAGGCCGGTCTTGCCGGAGAGGTTGTCTAGGCCGCCATGGAGCAGCAGCACTAGGGGGGCGGAGGGGCTAAGCATCAGGCCTCCGGCCCCTGGGCCCAGCGAACCCCCAGGCCGGGCAGGGGCGAGGGCCGCAGGCAGTCGCCGGCAAGATCGGCCCCCAGGAAGGGGTCATCCACCAGGTTGAGATGGCTATCGAGGTCGGGCCATTCCACCAGGGGCAGCAACTGGGCGGCGGCGCTGTTCAGCAGGCTGCTGTCGGAATAGCAGCCCAACATCACCCCCAGGCCAAGCCGGCGGGCGCAGCCGGCCATCAGTAGGGCTTCCGAAAGTCCGCCGCTTTTGAGCAACTTGATGTTGATGCCATCCACCACCGGGGCCAGGCGCAGCAGGTCGACCAGATCCCAGCAGCTCTCATCGGCCACCAGGGCCAGGGGCGCCAGGCCGGCCAGGGCGGCAAAACCGGCCCGATCGGCGAGCGGATCGGCCAGGGCGGCTAGGGGCTGTTCCACCAGCACCACCCCCTGGTCCGCCAGCCAGGGCAGCATCGTTTGGGCCGTGGGCAGGTCCCAGCCGCCGTTGGCATCCACCTGCAGCTCCAGCGGGCCCTGGCCCAGGTCCTGGCGCCGGGCCAGGGCTTCGCCTACGGCCAGCACCAGGGCGCGGTCGTGGTTGACTCCGGCCGGGCTGCCCAGCTTGAGCTTGATGCGGCTGGCCGGCAGCTGCTGCCACCAGCGCTCGAGCCGCGCCAGCACCGCCGCCGGCTCCCCCAGCCCCAGGGTGACGCTGGTGGCGACACAGGCCCCCGGATCCAGCCCCCAGAGCCGGTGCAATGGCTGCCCCAGCCGTTGCCCCCACCAGTCGTGCAGGGCCAGGTCCAGGCCGCAGCGGGCCGGGGGACTCAGGCGGGCCAGCAGGGGGTTGAGGGCCTGGAGGGGATCGGGGGCCAGGGGTTCGAGTTCGGGCACGAGGGCCGCTAGCTCGGCGGCGATGGCGTCGGTGTCGTAGGCGCGCAAGCCCGTTTCAAAGCCCCCGGTTTCGCCCCTGCCAACCAGGCCGTCCTGCTCGATTTCCACCAGTAGGTGCTCCACCGCGGCCGTGGTGCCCCGGCTGATGGCCAGGGGCACGGCCTTGGTGAGGGAAAAGCGCTGCAGCCGAACCCGCATTCGTTGACGCCGCCAGCGATGAACCTGCCCTGGCAGGCTGGCATTGACCAGGGGGGTTTCGGGCATCCCAAGGGCAAACGCCGATGGCTTGGCTCCGCTCCCGCCTGCCGCCACCCCCGCCGACCCCCCTGCTGCCCCGTTCTGAGCGCCGCCCCATGACCGTGATCACCCCCGCTGGCCCCCAGGCCCCCCAGGCCCTAGGGGCGCGCCGCGGCAGCTATTGGATCACCACCTTTGGCTGCCAGATGAACAAGGCCGATTCCGAGCGCATGGCTGGCATCCTCGAAACCATGGGTTACATACCCGGCAGCGACGAACACAGCGCCGATCTGGTGCTCTACAACACCTGCACGATCCGCGACAACGCCGAGCAGAAGGTTTACAGCTACCTGGGGCGCCAGGCCCAACGCAAACGGCTCAACCCCAACCTCACCCTGGTGGTGGCCGGCTGCGTCGCCCAGCAGGAGGGCGAATCCCTACTCCGGCGGGTACCCGAGCTCGACCTGGTGATGGGTCCCCAGCACGCCAACCGCCTCGATGTGCTGCTCACCCAGGTGGAGAACGGCCAACAGGTGGTGGCCACTTCGGAGCACCACATCCTCGAAGACATCACCACCGCCCGGCGCGACAGCACGGTCTGCGGCTGGGTCAACGTGATTTACGGCTGCAACGAACGCTGCACCTACTGCGTCGTGCCGTCGGTGCGGGGCAAGGAGCAATCGCGCCTGCCCGGGGCGATCCAGCTGGAGATGGAGGGCCTGGCGGCCCGGGGCTTCCGCGAAATCACCCTGCTGGGCCAGAACATCGACGCCTATGGCCGCGACCTCCCCGGGATCAGCCCGGAGGGGCGCCGCCAGCACACCCTCACCGACCTGCTCCACCAGGTCCATAGCGTGGAGGGGATCGCCCGGTTGCGCTTTGCCACCAGCCACCCCCGCTACTTCACCGAGCGCCTGATCGAGGCCTGCGCCGACCTGCCCAAGGTTTGCGAACACTTCCACATCCCCTTCCAGAGTGGCGATGACGCCCTGCTGAAGGCCATGGCCCGGGGCTACACGGTGGAGCGCTACCGGCGCATCATCGATCGGATTCGCGAGCGCATGCCTGATGCGTCGATCAGCGCCGATGTGATCGTCGGCTTCCCCGGTGAAACCGACGCCCAATACCGCAAAACCCTGGATCTGATCGAATCGATTGGCTTTGACTTGGTCAACACCGCCGCCTATTCGCCCCGGCCCCATACCCCTGCCGCCGACTGGCCTGACCAGCTGGAGGAGGCGGTGAAGGTGGAGCGGCTTCAGGAGATCAACCAGCTGGTGGAGCGCATCGCCCGCCAACGCAGCGGCCGCTACCTGGGCCGGGTCGAGGAGGTGCTGGTGGAGGGGCAAAACCCCAAGGACACCAGCCAGATGGTGGGCCGCACCCGCTCCAACCGGCTCACTTTTTTCCCGGCCCACCGCAGCGATGGCCGTCCGATCGCGGCCGGCGAGCTGGTCGAACTTCTGATCGAGGCCGTGCGCCCCTTTTCCCTTAGTGGCAGCCCGGTGCCCGAGGCGGGCGGGGCCCCCCTGGCCTGATCCCCCAGCGCTGGGGGATCAGCGCTGATACGTTTGGCGCCACTTCCTTGGCGCCATGGCAGCACCCCCCACCCACCTCGGCCTGGTGTTCGGTGGGGTGTCTGGCGAACATGCGGTGTCGATCCGCTCGGCCAGCACCGTGGCGGCAGCCCTGCGCCGCGGCGCCAACGCCAAGCGCTACCGGCTGAGCTGCTTCTATATCGACCACCAGGGCCATTGGTGGCCCCCCGCCGTGGCCGAGGCGGTGCTGGCCTCCGGCCTACCGGCCCAGGCCGCCGACCTGCCGCCGGCGCCCCAGCGACCCGGTTTTCGCGGCTTTCCCGATGGCGCCCTGGAGGTGGAGGTCTGGTTTCCGGTGCTGCATGGTCCCAACGGCGAGGACGGCACGATCCAGGGGCTGTTCAGCCTGATGCAGGTGCCCTATGTCGGCTCCGGGGTGCTCGGTTCGGCCCTGGGCATGGACAAGCAGGCGATGAAGGCCGCCTTCGCTGCTGCCGGGCTGCCCCAGGTGCCATACGTCTGCCTCGAGGCCGCCGAGCTGGAGGGGCCTGAACCCCAGCGCAGCGGGGTGCTGGAGCGGCTGGAGGCCCAACTCGGCTACCCCTGCTTCATCAAGCCCGCCAACCTGGGCTCCTCGGTGGGCATCAGCAAGGCCGTCGATCGGGCCAGCCTGCTGGCCGGCCTGCGGGAGGCGGCCCGCCACGATCGCCGCCTGGTGGTGGAGCAGGGCATTAAGGCGCGGGAACTCGAATGTGCCGTGCTCGGCGATCGCCAGATGGCCGCCTCGGTGCTGGGGGAGATCTGCTTTGACGCCGATTGGTACGACTACGAGACCAAGTACACCGCCGGCCTCAGCCACACCGTGATCCCGGCCCAGGTCGATGGCGTGGTTGCGGAGCGGGCCCGGGAGATGGCGATCGCGGCCTGCCGGGCCGTGGGGGCCGCCGGCCTATCGCGGGTGGATTTCTTCTTTGAGGAGGCCAGCGGCGCCCTCTGGCTCAATGAGATCAACACCCTGCCGGGCTTTACCAGCCAGAGCATGTATCCCATGCTCTGGGATGCCACAGGGTTACCGCTTGAGGAGTTGGTGCACCAGTTGGTGCAACTGGCGCAAGAATCCAGGCCACAGACCGGCAGGAGCCTCGAGCCCAGATGATTCACGGACTCTTATGGCTGCCCCTGCTCCTGGTATTCGTGCTGCTCACGGCCCTGGGCTGGCTCGAGCGCAGGCGCCAGCAGCTCTTTCGCGACTGGGCGGAGGGCGCCGAACTGGCCAAGCTCGATAGTTGTGGCGGCGCCAAGCTGGGGGGGGGCATCCTCAGCTGGAGTGCCTTTGAGGCCGGCCAGTTGGTGGAGAAGGACCAGTTTCTGGTGAAAACCCTGGAGTGCGCGGAATTGCTGGCCCTGCGCTCTGGTGAGGCGCCCCTCACCGACGAGGCCCATGGCGCCTGCCGTCTGCGCCTCGTCGGTGGCGGCCTGCACAAGGACCTGCCCTTCGCCGATGCGGAGCGGGCCCGCCTCTGGATCGACCAGCTGATGGCCCGGGCCCGCTGCGACCTGTGAGCCCGCTCGAGACGGAAAGGCGCCCTGGGCCTGGGGCGGAGCGGCGCCGCCAGCTGCGCCTGCAACGCCGCAGCCAACGGCTGCAGGAGATCTGGCGCGTGCTGGTGCTGGTGGGCGCCTCCGCCGGCCTCGGCTGGGTGCTGCTCGGCCAGGGCTGGAGCTTGCGTAGCCCGACCCAGGTGGAGGTGGTGGGCAGCCGCCAGGTCTCCCGCGAGCAGATCATCCAGGAGGCGCGGCTGCGCTTCCCGGTGCAACTTCTCAATCTCCAGCCGCGCCAGTTGGCGGCCCAGCTGGCCGCGGCCCTGCCGGTGGAGAACGTTCAGGTGACCCGGCTGATGCTGCCGCCGCGGCTGCGCATCGACCTGGTCGATCGCAAGGCGGTGGCCCGGGCCGAACGGCCCACGGGTAGGGGCCTCGACCAGGGCTATGTCGATCGGCTCGGCAACTGGATGACCAGCCGCCAGCAATCGGGAGCCAATGGGTTGGGCGGTGCCCCGCTGCTGCTGGTCAGCGGCTGGCAGGAGCACCTGCGACCGCCCCTGGCCCAGGTGCTGGGCCGCAGTGGGCAGCTCGGCTCCACCCTCTTGGAGATCCATTTCGAGCCCAACGGCAACCTGTGGCTGATTACCAGCTCCCTCGGCAAGGTGCGCCTGGGCCAGCCCGATGGCCAGCTGGGCCGCCGCCTCGACATGCTGAGCCACCTCTCCAGCCAACTGGCCAGCCGGGTGAAGGGATTGAAGGTGCAGTCGATCGACCTCAGCGATCCGGACCACCCGGAGTTGGGCCTGCCGCCCAAGCCCCGGCCCGGCGGCCCGGGCGGCTCCGGCCCGGGGGTGGATTAAGGCCTTGAAACCTTGACAAGACCTGGGTCAAACCAGGGTTTCAAGCGAATCTGTCGAAACCATTTAGGCCCGCTGGACCAAGCGACGACATAATGATTTCCAGGATGAATGGCATGGGACCTTCCATGGAGATCACGAACGAAGGCCCTTCAAGGGCCAGCGTCCCTGGGGGAAACGGCATCGTGCCCAGCCAGACCGCCCGTATTGAGGTGATTGGCGTCGGTGGCGGCGGCAGTAATGCGGTCAATCGCATGATTGCCTCCGACCTGCAGGGGGTGGGCTACCGGGTGCTCAACACCGATGCCCAGGCCCTGATCCAGTCTTCGGCGGTACAACGGCTGCAACTGGGCCAGAAACTCACCCGCGGCCTGGGGGCTGGTGGCAACCCGGTGATCGGCCAGAAGGCTGCCGAGGAGTCCCGCGACGAGCTGCTGCAATCGCTCCAGGGCGCGGACCTGGTTTTCATCGCCGCCGGCATGGGCGGCGGCACGGGCACCGGGGCGGCGCCGATCCTGGCCGAGGTGGCCAAGGAATGCGGCGCGCTCACCGTTGGCATCGTCACCAAGCCCTTCAGCTTTGAGGGCCGCAAGCGCATGCGCCAGGCCGAGGAGGGCATCGCCCGCCTGGCCGAACATGTGGACACCCTGATCGTGATCCCCAACGACCGGCTGCGCGACGCGATCGCTGGAGCGCCCCTGCAGGAGGCCTTCCGCGCCGCCGATGACGTGCTGCGCATGGGCGTGAAGGGCATCAGCGACATCATCACTAAGCCGGGCCTGGTGAACGTGGACTTCGCCGACGTGCGCTCGGTGATGGCCGATGCCGGCACCGCCCTGTTGGGGATTGGGGTTGGTTCGGGACGCTCGCGGGCGATCGAGGCCGCCCAAGCGGCCATGAGCAGCCCGCTGCTGGAGTCGGCCCGCATCGATGGCGCCAAGGGCTGCGTGGTCAACATCAGTGGTGGCCGCGACATGACCCTCGAAGACATGACCACCGCCTGCGAGGTGATCTACGACGTGGTCGATCCGGAGGCGAACATCATCGTGGGCGCCGTGGTGGATGAATCCCTCGAGGGGGAAATCCACGTGACCGTGATTGCCACCGGCTTTGAGGGTGGCAACACCTACCGCCCTGAGCGCACGATCAGCACCTTCAGCGCTGACCTGCGCGCCGCCCACAGCCAGGCCCAGAACCAGCCCGCGGGCGCCAAGATCCCGCCCTTCCTGCTCAACCGCCAACAGGGGCTCTGAGGCCTCTNGGGGGGCAGCAAGGCCCTAAATAGAACTGGCTTTAGATACTTGAGCCTGYTTCTTTGCTTAAAAATTCGGCGGAGCCCCTGATTCCAAGGGCTTCTCGCGTTTTCGCCAGTTGAGAGCAGGCCCATCAACGAAATGGGGTGACCCGGAGTCCACGCCTGCCTGGAGCATCCCGTGTGGCTGCTCCCTTCCGGTTCTGACCAGATTTGGGCGTCCGGGCCGCATGGGTCCGAGTCGATTGGATGCTAGCAATGGGCCTGCGCCCCGGAGGATCGGTGCCCCTGCGTCCCGGCGATCTCATCCAGTTCAAACAGGAGGGCAGGCCGATTGCSGTGCTCACGGCCTGGGATGCCCTCTCGGCGGCCCTGGTGGAGGCTGCCGGCGCCGATGTGGTGCTGGTGGGCGATTCCCTGGCCATGGTGGTGCTCGGCCATGCCACCACCCTGCCGGTGACCCTGGAGGAGATGCTCCAGCACTGCCGGGCCGTGGGCCGGGGCCTGGGCCGCCCGCCCGCTCGCCAACCCCTGCTGGTTTGCGACCTGCCCTTCTTGAGYTACCAGTGCGGCCTCGATGGGGCCGTGGCGGCTGCGGGAGCCGTGCTGAAGCACAGCCCGGCCGCGGCGGTGAAGTTGGAGGGGGGCGAACCGGAAACCGTGGCCGTGGTCGACCGCCTGGTGCGCAGCGGCATCCCGGTGATGGCCCATCTCGGCCTCACCCCCCAATCCGTCCATCGCCTCGGCTATCGGCGCCAGGCCACCGATCCGATGGGCCAGGAGCGCCTACGCCGGGCAGCCCTCAACCTGGAGGCGGCCGGCAGTTTTGCCCTGGTGCTCGAGCATGTGCCGGCCGATCTGGCCGCCAGCTTGCGGCGGGAGCTGACGATCCCCGTGATTGGCATCGGCGCCGGCGACGACTGTGATGGCCAGGTGCGGGTCACGGCCGACCTGTTGGGCCTCACCGAGCGCCAGCCACCCTTCAGTCCGCCGCTGCTGGCCGGCCGCAGCCTGGCGATCGAGGCCCTGGGGGGCTGGGTCGCGGGCCTGGCCGCCGCTGCTGCGCCTCTTAGGGCTGCACCAATCAGGCCTGCGCCGATCAGCCCTGCACCGATCAGTCCGCCGCCGTCCGCTCCTCCCACCACGCCACCAGCTCCCGCAGCACCCCATTGCTGAGGGCCAGGCCTTCGGGATCGCTCAGCCGCCAGCGGGGTCCTTCCTGCAGGAGCAGCCCCCGTTCGCGGAAGGGCTGCCAGCGGCCCAAAAGCTCTTCCAGCTCGGGGCTGGTGATGCCCGCTTGGCCGGCCAGTTCCGCCAGGCGCACCCCTTCGCGGCGACGCAGCCCCACCAAAAGCCGTTCATCGAAGGGCAGGCCGTTGCCAGGGTCCGTTCCCTTGTCTAGGCCCATGCCCTCGCCACGGACGATGTCGTCCCCTGGGCGGGGGGAGGGTCCGGTTGGGGCCTGGCTACCCCGGTTTGCCGGGTGGCGTTCTGCCAGCCACTCGGCGTAGGCGGCGCGGGTGCGGGGCCGGGCCAGGCGTTGGCCCCAGGGGGCGCTGGTGGCGCCCAGGCCAAATCCCCACCAGCCGGCGCCACTCCAATAGATCCGGTTGTGGCGCGACGCGTGGCCCGGCAGGGCGAAGTTGGAGATCTCGTAGTGGCCGTAGCCGGCGGCTAGGAGGGCCTGGGCCGTCAGCTCCATCAGGTCGGCACCTAGGTCGGCGTCGGGCAGCTCCAGCTCGCCCCGACCCTGGCGCCAGGCAAACACCGTGCCCGGTTCAATGATCAGGTCATAGATCGAGAGGTGGGGCGGCGCCAGGGCCAGGGCCTGGGCCAATTGCTGGCGCCAGGCGGCCAGCCCCTGCTCGGGCAGCCCCTGGATCAGGTCCAGGCTCCAGCTGGCCAGGCCGCCCCCCTGGCGGGCCTGATGCAGCCAGGCCGCCGCCTGGAGCAGGTCGGCGCGGCGGTGGCGCCGACCCAGCCGTGCGAGCACGGCGTCATCGAAACTCTGGCCGCCCAGGCTGACCCGGTTGACGCCGGCGGCGAGATAACCGGCCAGGCGGTCCCCATCGAAGCTGGCCGGATCCATCTCCAGGCTGATCTCGGCCCCCGGGGCGAGGCCGAAGTGGCTCCCCAGGGCCGCCAGCAGGGATCCCACTTGGGCTGGGGTCAGCATCGAGGGCGTGCCGCCCCCCACATACACGGTGGCCAGGGGCGGCCCCGCTGGGGCGGCGGCAATCTCGCCGAGCAGCAGCTCTAGGTAGCCAGCGATCGAGCCGGAATGGGCCCCATCGGCGTGGTCGCCCAGGGGCACCACGGCGAAATCGCAATAGAAGCAGCGCCGGTGGCAAAAGGGAATGTGCAGGTAGGCGCTGCGGGGCGGCCAGGCCCGACGGTTTGCCGCGCCCTGGCTAACGGCCCCGCCGGGTTCCGGGCTGTGGTCAAGCCCAGACGGGCGGTTAAGCGCCCCGGCCAACGGGGCGTGGATCGGGCATGCTTCCTGCTCAGGCATCGGGACCAGTACGTCACAGGCCATGGTGGACACCCTCATCCTGGTTCTGTTCCTAATTTCCGGGGCCGCTACCGGCTGGCTGGGGGTGGACCTGCTGCCGGAAGACCTGCTGATCCAGGTCACGAACCTGGAGGGCCTGCGCTGGGTGATGGGCGGCTTTGGCGCCTTCTTTGGCCTGGTGGCGGGGTTCTTCTTCCAACAGCTGCGCAAGCGCCTGATGCGCCAGGTGCGCTCCATGCCCACCGACCTGCTGGTGAGCCGGGCCGTGGGCCTGATCCTGGGCCTGCTGGTGGCCAACCTGCTGCTGGCGCCGATCCTGCTGCTGCCCCTGCCCTGGGAGGTGGTGTTCGTCAAACCGCTGGCGGCGGTGCTGAGCAATGTGTTTTTCGGCGTGTCGGGCTACAACCTGGCCGAAGTGCATGGCCGCACTTTGCTGCGCCTGTTCAACCCGGCCAGCGCCGATGCCCTCCTGGTGGCCGATGGGGTGCTGATGCCCGCCAGCGCCAAGATTCTCGACACCAGCGTGATCATCGATGGCCGCATCCGGGGCCTGCTCGATTCCGGCCTGCTGGAGGGCCAGGTGATTGTGGCCCAGGCCGTGATTGATGAATTGCAGGCCCTGGCCGATTCGGCCAACAATGAAAAACGGGCCAAGGGCCGCCGTGGTCTCAAGCTGCTGGCCGAATTACGCGAGCAGTACGGCCGCCGCCTGGTGGTGAATACCACCCGCTACGAGGGCAATGGCGTGGACGACAAGTTGCAGAAGCTCACCGCCGACACCGGCGGCACCCTGGTCACCACCGACTACAACCTGGCCAAGGTGGCCGAGGTCCAGGAGCTCAAGGTGATGAACCTGAGCGAACTGGTGATTGCCCTGCGGCCGGAGGTGCAGCCCGGCGACCCCCTCCAACTCAAGATCGTGCGCGATGGCAAGGAGGCCGACCAGGGCGTCGGCTACCTGGAGGACGGCACGATGGTGGTGGTCGAGGGGGGGAAGGGCCGCAGTGGCGAGCGGATCGCCGTCACCGTCACCGGCGCCCTGCAGACCCCGACGGGCCGGATGGTGTTCGCCCGCAGCGACCAGGAGGCGCCGCCGCGCCGAGGCAACCGGGCGAAATCCGAACCGAACCGGCCCGAGGGGCCAGAGCATGACGCCACGAACCCCCGCTAGGCTCCCGGTCCAGGCCTGCAGTGATCCGCGGATGTCGGTGTCAGCCCCCTACTACGGCGATTCCGCGGCGATGCGCACGCCGCCGCCAGATCTGCCCTCCTTGCTGCTCAAGGAGCGCATCGTTTACCTGGGCTTGCCCCTGTTCAGCGACGACGACGCCAAGCGCCAGATGGGCATTGACGTGACCGAGCTGATCATTGCCCAGCTGCTGTTCCTGGAATTCGACAATCCGGACAAGCCGATTTTCTTCTACATCAACTCCACCGGCACCAGCTGGTACTCGGGTGATGCGATCGGCTTTGAAACCGAAGCCTTCGCCATCGCCGACACCCTCAGCTACGTCAAGCCGCCGGTGCACACGATTTGCATTGGCCAGGCCATGGGCACCGCCGCCATGATCCTTTCGGCTGGCACTAAGGGCCACCGGGCCGCCCTGCCCCACGCCTCGATCGTGTTGCACCAGCCCCGCAGTGGCGCCCGCGGCCAGGCCACCGACATCCAGATTCGGGCCAAGGAAGTGCTGCACAACAAGCACACCCTGCTCGAAATGCTCTCCCGCAACACGGGTCGCAGCGTTGAGCAGCTTTCCAAGGATTCCGACCGCATGACCTACCTCACCGCTGCTGAGGCGGTGGAGTACGGCTTGATCGATCGGGTGCTCACCAGCCAAAAGGAGCTGCCAACGCCGCTGCCCGGCGCGGCTGCCCCGGCCTAATCCGTCCCCAGCCCCGCTCCTAGGCCCCAGGGCCCAGGTCATCCCGTCCAGTTCCGCCCGCCACCGCCGCCTCCCTAGAGCCATGCCCATCGGCACCCCCAGCGTTCCCTACCGCCTTCCCGGCAGCCAGTACGAGCGCTGGGTTGACATCTACACCCGCCTCGGAGTGGAGCGGATCCTGTTCCTTGGCTCCGAGGTGAATGACGCGATCGCCAACAGCCTGGTGGCCCAGATGCTGTACCTGGATTCCGAGGACAGCTCCAAGCCGATCTATCTGTACATCAATTCGCCCGGTGGCTCGGTGACTGCCGGCCTGGCGATCTTCGACACGATGCAATATGTGAAATCCGATGTGGTAACCATCTGCGTCGGCCTGGCGGCCTCGATGGGGGCCTTCCTGCTGGCCGCCGGCACCAAGGGCAAACGGCTGGCCCTGCCCCACAGCCGGATCATGATCCACCAGCCCCTGGGCGGCACCAGCCAGCGCCAGGCCAGCGACATCGAGATCGAAGCGCGCGAAATCCTGCGCATCAAGGACATGCTCAACTTGAGCCTGGCCGACATGAGCGGCCAGACTCTGGAAAAAATCGCCAAGGACACCGACCGCGACTACTTCCTCAGCGCCGCCGAAGCCAAGGACTACGGCCTGATCGACCGGGTGATTTCCCATCCCACCGAGGCTGCCGCCTCCTGAGCGGCTCCTGCTGATGCGCCCCAGACCAGGGGCAGGGGAGTCCAAGCCTGATCCGGGGCTTGGCAGGCGCTTTCGTAAGCTCCTTCTCTGCCCTGAGCGCATGCCTGATGGCCAAGCTTTACTACGACACCGACGCCGACCTCAGCCTGCTGAACGGCAAGACGGTGGCCATCATTGGCTACGGCTCCCAGGGCCATGCCCATGCCTTGAACCTCAAGGACAGCGGTGTTGGCGTTGTGGTGGGCCTCTATGCGGGCAGCCCCTCGGCCGCCAAGGCCAAGGCCGATGGCCTGGAAGTGCTGAGCGTGGCCGATGCCTGCGCCAAGGCCGACTGGATCATGGTGCTGCTGCCCGATGAGTTCCAGAAGGCCGTCTACGACGCCGAGATCGCGCCCCACCTGGCCGCCGGCAAGGTGCTGAGCTTCGCCCACGGCTTCAACATCCGCTTCGAGCTGATCAAGCCGCCGGCCGAGGTCGATGTGGTGATGATCGCCCCCAAGGGCCCGGGCCACACCGTGCGTTGGGAATACCAAAACGGCATGGGCGTGCCCGCCCTGTTCGCCATCCACCAGGACGCCACCGGCCATGCCCGGGCCCTGGCCATGGCCTACGCCAAGGGGATCGGCGGTACCCGCGCCGGCATCCTCGAGACCAACTTCAAGGAAGAAACCGAAACCGACCTGTTCGGCGAACAGGCCGTGCTCTGTGGCGGCCTCTCCGAGCTGGTCAAGGCCGGCTTCGAAACCCTCGTGGAAGCCGGCTACCAGCCCGAGCTGGCCTACTTCGAGTGCCTGCATGAGGTGAAGCTGATCGTGGATCTGATGGTGAAGGGCGGCCTCACCGCCATGCGCGATTCGATCTCCAACACGGCTGAATATGGCGACTATGTGAGTGGCCCCCGCCTGATCACGGCCGAAACCAAGGCCGAGATGAGGCGCATCCTTGGCGACATCCAGGACGGCACCTTCGCCCGCAACTTCGTGGCCGAATGCGACGCCGGCAAGCCGGAGATGAAGCGCATCCGCGAGCGCGATGCCCAGCACCCGATCGAGCAGGTGGGCAAGGGCCTGCGCGCCATGTTCAGCTGGCTGAAGACCGCCTGATCAGGCCCATGCCCCCTGTTTCGGGTCGGCTGACGCCATGAACCTGGCCCCTGGGGTGGATTCCGTTGGGATCTACCCCTTTTTGCTGGTGCTGCTGGCCTGCGGCCTCGATCGGCTTCTGGGCGATCCCCAGGGTTGGCCCCATCCCGTCGTGGTGATGGGTTGGTGGATCAGCCGCCTGCGTTCCCTGGCGGAAGTCTGGGCCGGGGACCGCCCCTGGGCCTTGCGGCTGGCTGGCTTTGGCATCACCGGCCTGCTGGTGGGGGGCAGCGGCCTGGCGGGCTGGGGCCTGGAGCAGCTAGCGGGCCATTGGCCAGCCCTGGGCCTACCCCTGCTGCTGCTTGGCCTAGCCAGTGCCCTGGCGGGTCGAAGTTTGGAGCAGGCGGTGCTGGCCGTGTTGAAGGTGGTGCCCGAGCCCGGCGACCTAGAGCCTGGGTGCCTGGAGCCGGCCCGGCAACGGCTGGCCTGGTTTGTGGGGCGCGACACGGCCGATCTAGATCGGCCAGGCATTTTGCGGGCAGCGGCCGAAAGCGCTAGTGAAAACGCCGTGGATGGCCTGTTTGGTCCCCTGTTTTGGATGCTGGTCGGCGCGGCCCTGCTGTTGGCCGGCCAGGGCCATGGCGGCCCGGGCCCCCTGGCCCTGGCCTGGGCCTACAAGGCCAGCAGCACCCTCGATTCCATGCTCGGCTACCGCCGGGGCCGCCTGCTCTGGCTCGGCACGGCCGGCGCCCGGCTTGATGACCTGCTCACCTGGCTGCCCTGCCGCCTGGTGGCCCTGGGGTTGCCCCTGGCGGCGGGCCAACCCCTCAAAACCTGGCGCCTGTTCCAGGCAGCCCTGGCCGATGGCGCCGCCGATCCATCCCCGAATGCGGGTGTGTCCCAGGCGGCCTACGCCCATGCCGTGGCGGTGCAGCTGGGCGGCGCCAACCGTTACGGCGGCCACTGGCGCCAAAAACCCCTGCTGGCCCAGGGCCAACCCCCTCCCGATCGGGCGGCGATTGCCAAGATCCTGGCCTTGAGCCGCCGGCTGGAAGCGCTCTGGCTGGCGGTGGCCCTAGGGGGTGCCTGGGCCTGGCTTCAGTAGGCGCCGCGATCGCGGGGGAACAGGATCACGCCGATCGTGCGCAGGATGATTTGCAGATCGAGCCAGAAATTGCGCTGGCGGGCGTAATGGAGATCGAGCCTGACCCGGTTGGGGTAGCTGAGGTTGTTGCGCCCCGACACCTGCCAAAGGCCCGTCAGGCCCGGACGCACCGCCAGCACCGCATCCATCGAGCGGCCGTAGCGCTCCAGCTCATCCCACACGATCGGCCTCGGCCCCACCACGCTCATCTGGCCCTTCAGCACATTGATGAACTGGGGCAGTTCATCGAGGCTGGATCGGCGCAGAAAGCGGCCGATCGGGGTGATACGTGGATCGGCCTTCAGTTTGAAATCCCGGGCGAATTCGGCCCGTAATTCCTCCGAGGAGGCCAACACGGAGGCCAGATGGCGGTCGGCATCCTTGCGCATCGTGCGGAACTTGATGCAGCCGAAGGATTTGTAGCCCCGGCCAATGCGGCGCTGCACGTAGAACACCGAGCCGCGCGAACTCAGCTTCACGACCACCGCCAGCATTAGAAACACTGGTGCGCCAAGGCTAAGCACCCCTAGCGAGAAGACAATGTCGCCGGCCCGCTTGATCACCCGGCCACGCAGGGACTGGCCCGCCAGCAGCCGATGGGCCGTGGGATCGGCCGGAATCGTGGCCAGGGGACTCAAACGCGGCGCGGCCCCAGGGAACAATGGCTTCATTAAACCGGCCCAGCCCCAGCCGATCTGGACCCGGGCGGTCACTCAGGCCAGAGGCACAGAAGCTTGTGGCGAGATGCACCAGTGCCGCAAAGGGTCCTGGGCGTGGCTTCCCTAGGGCCCTTGAGCCCATGGGTTGATCAGTTGATCAGTTGATCAGCCTGGCGCCCCGTCCCAGGCCAGGGCTTGGCTGCGCTGCGCCCGCCCCAACCGGTGGCCGTGCCAGGCCCGCTCGAGCACCGCGGCGAACCGTTGGCGGAAGAGGGCCCCACTGAAGCGCTCCGCCCAGGCCCGCTGGCGCTCCGGCGGCAACTGGCGCCAGAGTTGCCCCTGGTGGAAGTGCTCCAGGGCGGCCACCAGGCTGGCGGCGCCCTGCTGGGGGAACAGCAAGCCCGTGGGTTGGGCGAGGTCCTGGCTGAGGCAGCGCACGGTGTCGAGCAGGCCGCCGCCGCCAAAGCCGATCACCGGCGCCCCCGCCGCCATCGCCTCCACCGGGGCGATGCCGAAATCCTCCAGGCCGGCAAACACGTAGGCGCGGCAGCGCTCCAGCAGCCCATTCACCACGGCGGCGTCCTGGCGACCCAGCAGGGTCACGCTTGGGCCGGCCAGGGCCTGCAACCGCTGGCGCTCGGGCCCATCGCCCACCACCAGCAGGGGGAGGCCGGTGCGGTTGAAGGCCTCAATCACCAGGTCCACCCGCTTGTAGGGCACCAGCCGGCAGAGGCAGAGATAGGTGTCGTCACGGGGCTGGTCCCAGCGGAACCGCTCCACGGCCACCGGTGGGTGCACCACCTCGGCGCTGCGGCCCCAGTAGCGGCGGATGCGGGCGGCCGTGAAGCGGGAGTTGGCCACCAGCTGGTCGGGCCGCTGGCTGCTGGCCAGATCCCATTGCCGCAGCTGGTGCAGCTGCAGGCGAATCAGGGGACCAAGGGGACTGCGGGCCAGGGCCGATTGGGCCAGGTAGGCGTGCATCTGGTCCCAGGCATAACGCACGGGGGTGTGCACATAACTGACATGCAGCTGGTCGGGACTGGTCAACACCCCCTTGGCCACCAGGTGGCTGCTGCTCACCACCAGGGGGTAGGCGCCCAGGTCGAGCTGCTCGATGGCGAGGGGCAACAGGGGCAGGTACTGCTGCACATGGCTGATACCCCAGGGCAAGGCCTGGATGAAGCTGGTTTGGATCGGGCGGCCAGCCAGCCAGCTCCCCGGCCGCCGACTTTCGCCATCCACCAGGGCATGGAGCTGGGGCTGCCCCAGGAGCTGATCCAATTCCCGCACCACCAGCTCGGCCCCCCCGACCGAGCGGGGCGTGAACCATTCGTGCACCAGGGCCGCGGGGCCAGGGAGGGAGCTCATGGGCCGCACCCTAAGGCTGGGTGTCAGGTCCAGATCAGATCACAAAAGCTGTCAAGGCGTTGCGGCGATCCGCCGGCATCTCGATGCTGGGCTCAGCAAGACCTAACCATGCCGATTCGCGCCCTACTGGAAGAGGCCCTCGTGGAGCCCTCAATTGGGGAAACGCCCTGCTTCATCTGGCATGCCACCCCGGTGGGCATTGCGGCCCTGTGGCGCCTGGGCCAGGCTCCCACCCCACCTCCTTTTGATGATGCCCTTAAGGAAGGCCTGGCCGTGGGCCTGGATCTCAGCCGCGAGGAGCGGGAGTTTCACCAACTGGGCGTGGGCTTGGTGCTGCTGTTCCACAGCTGAGGGGGTCTGCCCCTACTGGGGCTGATGGCCCATCCGAGCTAGGGCAGAGGGGCGCCCTGTTTAGGTGAAAACCCGAGTGGCCACTTCCACCACGGCAAAACCGATCAGGGCCATCAAGGCCAATAGGGAGCTCACCTGAGTCATACCTGAATCCTCGAACTGGGCCAATCCTAAAGAGAATCTGAAGGATTGGCCGCCCCTGGCGGGCAAGGTCGCATTTCAACACACCCAGGCGCCTTGCCCACCGGGCCCATGGGCGTTGTTGGGAGCAGCCCCAGGTCACCCCCGATCGGCTTCACCACCAAAGCCAATGAGATCTGGATGGGCTTTAAGCCAAGGATTGAGGCGTTGCCTTAAATCAGCGAGTAGCTTGAGCAATCGGGGATGATTTTCAAATTCCCGCTTTACCACTAGATTGTCGCCCACTATCAAGGGTAGCTGTAGGGGGAGGATGTATTGGGGTTGGGGGTAAAATTTAATTGAAAAAATTGATGCATAGCCAACTAATAACTCCGATTGCCAGCGCCCTTCCCATCGATCTCGATTGTAACGGCTGATCTTGGAAGGGGAGTTCCACAGGCCAATCCTCTTTAAGCAATCCTCTAGTTGCGGAAATGCCCCATCTGGTAGGGCTAGCGATGGATATTGAGAGACCAGCTCAAAGGTCAGCCCAGCCCCAACGGCGAGCAGGGGATGATTCTCGCCAACGACCAGGCTAAGGGGATGTCGCAGCAACGGAAAAGAGGCGAAATCTGGGTCATCCTGATCAGGCACATCGGGATAGGCGCCAATCCAGGCATCCAGGATGCTATCTCGCAGAAGCTTGAGCGGTTGCTGCACATTGAGCAGATCATGATTCCCTGGCAGCCAGCCTTCGGGTGTGGGATCCAGATAGGTTTTGGCTGACCAATGCACGGCCTCAATCCGAAGGGAACGGCCACCTAGCCAGCGATGGCGTTGATGCACTACCCGCTCAAGATTCAATAGGCTGGCATCTCCTTTCAGATGCCATTCACCGTTGTTCTTGGAGGCGTTAATACCAAAGATGGCTTCGCAGCGATTAATATTGCGGCTGATTGTTGATTGGTGCTGGCCTAGGCGTTTCGAGGCGATTGCACCTGATCTAAGCCACAGCACGCCATCAAGGGACGCTAATGTATCAACATCAACCACGATCGACTTGAATGTGAAATAATTATTGCTAACTATATTAGGTCAACGAGCTACCCTTCTGGAGGGCTCCTGTTAAAAAATGCATAATCCGCATCCATCCCTAGGCTAGGGCGGCAGGACCCACCGCAGGACTGGGACCGGTACTCGGGTATTTGCGTAAATTTCAATTTAGGGAGCAAAATTTCCGTATCCGCATGCGCGGCGAGGGTGCAAAAGTACTGGGCGTTTCTTCGCCGGGGGGGTTTGTATCGTGCCGTACAGCAGATCTGACGCTTCCGATGTAAAAAGATTAAAGGACCCCTCGTGGGGCCTAAACTTTATTGATCTTTTGCTAATGCGGCCCTCAACTTTTGTAAGTGCTGCTGATATATTAAGGAAATCAGCCAGTCTTTTTGAATAATACTTTCCCCGGCCTTTGGCGATCGCTTAGCTGGCAGGTCATTGCCATGTCAGTCCTAAAACCTTGAGCAAGGTCTTTGTTGGCGTCGTTGGTGAAGCCCCAAGCACAACGATCAAGCGCTGGCGCTTAAAGAAGTTAGCCCACTCGATTGTGCGAAAGCCAGAAGAATCATTGATCTGGCATGGAGTTGAAACCGGCATTGCATTTACGCGCTTAGACAAACGGCTGTTTCGGGAAATGTATTGCCAAGATGTTTGCAGCTTTAAGCGAGCCTGTGACCCTGTGCGGCAGCAAGCCGCCTCCCTTATCCCTTGGGATGAGCATTGTGATGCCACCAGGGAAATTGAATTGATTATCCAAGCCAGTGGCTGCAATCAGTTAGGGCCTATTGCTGCCAACCAAGCGGGCCTGCAGATCGAGCTGGCCTGCAAATAGAACGTTTAGAAGTAATCCGTTAAGATTAGGTTTTCAATCTCCACAG
>NSII01000155.1 GCA_002737305.1 Synechococcus sp. Baikal-G1 | reverse complement strand
CGATTGGGAGCTGCTGTTCAGCGACCACGGTCTCCTCGATGGGGACCTGGCGGGCAACAACCGCTACCGCTTTCAGGTGCCCTTCCGCAGCTTTGCCCGAACCCGCTCCCAGGCCAACCAGGAGCAGGCCCCCTTCTATTCGTTGCCCGAGGGCACGCCTGCCTATGGCGTCGCCGTACTTGGCGTTAAGGATCGGCTCCAGCAGACCTTGCCGGTGCGATTAAACCCCAGCAGCAGCTCCGAAACCCCTGAAATCGCCAACGGATCCAGCCTGCGGCCCGCCGCCCGCCCCCTGGAGCTGACGATCACCGTGACCGGTCTTCGGCCCGGGCTGCCCTACCGGCTCTATCGCTACGACTCCCTGGGCGCGATCCCCGAGGGGGCTTTCAATGCCCATGCCGGTGCTGCCGCTAGGCAATGGAGCCTCTCGATCCCCAGCGGCACCAGCGTCAGCCTCACGGACACGATCCGATCCGATGCCGTGGCGGCCTACCGGGCCGTGCCCCTTTCGGCCCCCTGAAGCCTGGGGCTGGCCCTGCTTCAGGCGTCAGGCTCCAGGCTTCAAGTCGGCTCGATCGCGGCCCCAGGCCAGGCGCATCGGCAGGGATGGGCCATGGGTTCCAGTCGCAGGCAACAGCAAAACCAATCGACGGATTGGCCGGAGCCCAGTGTCCGTGGAAAACCGCCCGCCAGGAGCGGGCTGGCATTTGTAACGTGATGTAAAGCTTCATCCCTGCCTGCCGCCATGTCCGCCTCTCTTTCCCTAGGTCGCCAGTTCGCCATCGAGGCCCACTCCCGGGCGATCGATTCCTGCGCCGACCTCGAGGAGCTGCGCAAGGTCGCTAAATCGTTGCTCCACGCCTGGCAACTGCAGGCCTCCTTCAGTGAGGACTACGCCGCCCAGTTGATGGGGTTGCAGCGCAGTGGCTTCTGAGGCGACTGATTGGGGAGCTGATGCTGCGTTGCCAAGGCTTGCTAGCGGCCCCCAGCTCTGGGCAGATATTGCTTAACAACAGGCGGCCTGGCCTGGGATTTGACCACCAGAAGCGGAAGCAAACGGCAGGCTTTCGCCACAGCCGGGGAACAGGCCGTAGTGGCGGCTGAAATCGCCAACTCCGATGAAATGGTCAGCAAAACGGCTTTCGGTGAGCATGCGGTAGGTGTTGCCGCAAACCGGAAAGCAACGGCCCGATTCCATGGCGTAATGGCTATCGAGATCGAAGCGGTTGGGGGAATGGGGAATCGTGCCTTGATAGACCACCGCCTGGCCATGGTCTTCGCAGGCATCCTCCAGGCCATCAAGATTGAACAGCCGATAGGTGGCTGAAAAGAAGCGGATCTCGGCCACCAGGGCCTCAATACGCGGATTTGTGACGGTGATCGGTCGGTCGTCCACAAGTCGGGGATCGGCAAACCCGGCGCTTCGGGCCAGCCGCAGAAAGTCTTTCCAATACAGGGCACCGCCCAGGCATTCTCCGTAGAGCACCGGGTCGCTACGCAACGCAGCCGGCAGGCGCCGATCGGCATACACATCGGCGAAGTAGAACTCGCCGCCTGGTTTGAGCAGGCGCTTGACCCCCCGCAGCACGGCCCCCTTGTCGGTGGTGAGGTTCAGCACGCAGTTGGACACGATTACATCAAACTGGCCCGCTTCCAACGGCAGAGCGTCCAGCTGTTCGATGGTTCCCTCCAGGAAGGAGACATTGGCGAACCCAAACAGCTCGGCGTGATGGGGCCCATACTCCCGGGCAATCGCCAGTTGTTCCCGGGTCATGTCGACCCCTACCACCTGGCCGCTGGCTCCCACCAGTTGGGAGAGCAGATAGGCGTCCCGGCCCGTTCCGCAGCCCAGATCGAGAACCCGACAGCCGTCCAGCAGGGGCGGGCAGACTAGGCCGCAGCCGTAATAGCGGTTGGTGACCTCGGGATGGATGCGGCCGAGCAGGGGCTTCAACCAGGCGGGCAGGGCCTCGGCATCACAGCAGGCGTTGGTTTTGAGGTCGGCGCTGCCGCCCAGCTCCTGGCCGTAATAGGCCTGCACGGCGGCGTGGGTGGGCATGGCGGGGTCGACTCGATGGACGTCTGGGCCCAGCAAAGCCCATCGGCGGTTTCAGCCCAGGTCTTTAGGCCAGTCCTTCAGTCCAGTGATTCCGTCCAATCGATCAGTCCAGGCGTTCAGCCCTGCCCTGGAGCGATCTCCAGCCCGATCCCCAGCCGCCGGGCGCTGTGGCGCAGGCCCCCTTCGCAGGTGCCTTCCATCAGCAGGCCGGCCCCACCCCAAAGCAGCCGGGGGGCCAGGTCGCCGGGGCCGCCCCCTAGGGACCGCAGCGGCTCGAAGCCCAGTTGGCTGAAGTAGCGCACCAGGCGGCGGTGTTGGGCCTCCTGATCGCGGATGGCGAGGAGCCGGGCCCGGCGGCAGGGGGTGGCCTCTAGGGCCCAGGCAAAGGTGGCAGCCCAGATCAGGGCGCCGACGCCGGCGGTGTCTGCGCCCTGCACCCGCATCGTGTCGAGCCGCAGGCCTGCCGCCAGGGGCAGGGCCCAGCCCTTGAGTTCCCCCAGCAACAGCAGGCCCTGTTGCTGGCGCCTGGCCACCCCCACCCTCAGGCTCCAGGCCACTCCCAGGGGGCGCCCCACCTGGAGGCGCAACAGCAGGCCGCGGCGCTGGGCCTCCGCCTCGAGCGCGGCCAGGTTTGGTTGCCCCTGGGCTGGGGGCCGGGCCGCAGCAGCGCTCATGGCTGGTAGGGATCGGCGGCCCGCACCGCCGTCAGGGGCAGGGGGCCATAGAGGTGGGGAAAGCGTTCAGAGCCCGCTTCAGGGTTGGATCCTGCCGGTTCGGCCCGCACGGCCACCCCCGCCTGCTCCAACCTGGCCGGATCGATCGTGAGCAGCACCACGGGGCCGGCATCGCCATAGAAGCGGCTATGGGTGGCGGCCAGTTGGTGGGCGTAGCTGGCATGGATGAACCCCACCTGCTCCAGCCCCAGGCCCCGGGTGGAACGGGCATAGACCCCCGCGGCCTGGCCCTGGCGCCATTCCTGCGCCAGGGCCAGGTGGTAAAGCCAGCGGGGCGATCGCCAGGTTTGGCGCTGGCCCCAGGGGGGCGCCATCACGGCGGTGAGCTCGGCGCAGGCCTCAAAGCGCTCCAGCCAGTTCTGCAGGGCGGCCAGGTTGGGTTCGGCGTCAAAGCCGGCCGGATCGGCCCGGCGAAATTGGCGCACAAAGGGCAGCAGGGCCCAGTCGGCTAGGGAAGGACTTTGGCCCAGGAGCCAACCTCCTGGATGGAGGCGTTGGTTCCAGCGGCGCAGGATCGTTAGGGCGGCGGCGCGATGGCCCTGGTGATCGTTAGCGGGATTGGCAGGGGAATCGCCTGCCTGAAAGCGATCTGGGTACTTGAAGCGATCGAGGTGGTGTTTGAAGGGGCCGTCGTTTTCGGCAACCAAGGTGGCGATCTCAGCCCGGTTGGCCTGGGCGGCGGGGCTGGCGCCCAGGCGTAACCAGTCGCCCGGGTCATGCTGGGCCAGGGCCCAGGTCATCAGGGCCAAGCTCTGGTCAATCACCCGCTGGGCGGCCCCATGGGTGCCCGGGTTTGGGCCCGGCTCGCTGCCTGGATCCCGCGGGGGGACCACCAACACGGGCACGGTCCCCTTGGGAGAGGCCAGCAGCAGTTCAGGTGGCTTGCAGGCCAGGCTCACCTCCCGCACCTCCAGATCGAGCTCCGGCACGAGCCCTGCTGCCGCCAGGGCCAGGCGGGCTCGAATCGCATAGGGGCAGCGGCGGAAGCTGTAAAGCACCGGCAGGCCCGCCCCGCCCTGACTAGGGGCCATCGGGTGCTGGGGGGCTGGGGCCCACACCGATGTGGCCCTGGCCCCGGGCGGCGGCCAGGGCGATCTGGCGCTGGCGTTCGCTGAAACGGCGACGATCCCTTTCGCTGAAGCGGCTCAGGCAATGGCGGCAGCTCACCCCCTCCACGTAGCTCTCCAGCTCGCAATCGACGGGCGAAAGGGGCAGACCGCAGGCATGGCAGAGCCGGTAACGGCCTGGCTGTAGCTGGTGATTGACGCTCACCCGCTGGTCAAACACAAAGCATTCGCCCCACCAGTGGCTGCCCGCCTCCGGCACGTCTTCGAGGTATTGCAGGATCCCCCCCTGCAGGTGGTGCACCCCCTCAAAGCCCTGCTGCAGCAGGTAGGCGGTGGCCTTCTCGCAGCGGATGCCGCCGGTGCAGAACAGGGCCAGGGCCTGGGGCTGGCGTTTCGCCACCAGGGGCCGCAGGTGTTCCTCCACCCAGGCTGGAAATTGGCGAAAACTTTCGGTGCCGGGATCAACAGCCCCCTCGAAGCTGCCCACCGCCACTTCGTAGGCGTTACGGGTGTCGATCACCAGGGTGTCGGGATTGGCGATCAGGCCATCCCAATCCTGGGGCCGCACGTAGGTGCCCACCGGCGAGCCCCCGGCCTGGCTGCCAGGGGCCGAAGGGTGCTGGGGTTTCACCGTGGGGCAGCCCATGGTGACGATCTCACGCTTGAGCCGTACCTTGAGCCGGTGGAAGGCCTGCTCGGGTGCCCAGCTCAACTTGGCGGTGAGCCCCTTCAGGCCAGGCTGGCGCCGCAGCAGGGAGAGCAGGTCCTGCACCGCCATCTCCGGTCCACACACCGTGCCGTTCACCCCCTCTTCGGCCAGCAGAAGCGTGCCAAACACCTGGCCCGCCTGGGCTTCGGCCAGCAACTTGCCCTGCAGGCCAGCCAGGTCTTCCATGGGGGCAAAGGCGTAAAAGGCCGCCACCTGCAGGGCCCCAGCAGGCGCCATCAGGCCCCCAGGGCGTTCCAGGGGATCCGATGGTGCCATCAAGACAAGGCGTCCCAGGGGACGACGCCGGCAGCTGCCAGCAGCTCCTGGTCTTCGCTGACTCCGGGGTTGGCCGTGGTCAACAGGGTGTCGCCGTAGAAGATCGAATCGGCCCCGGCCAGCAGGCAGAGCAGCTGGCCTTCGCGGCCGAGGGCCTCCCGGCCGGCGCTCAGCCGCACCCGGCTGAAGGGCATCAGGATTCGGGCCACGGCCACCATCCGCACCATCTCGAGGGGATCCACGGGCGCCTGCCCCTCCAGGGGCGTGCCTTCCACCGCCACCAGGGCGTTGATCGGCACACTTTCTGGGTGGGGATTAAGGCCGGCGAGCACGGCCAGCAGGGAAGCCCGATCCCGCCCGGATTCACCCAGGCCGATGATGCCGCCGCAGCAGAGGCCGATGCCGGCGCCCCGCACCCGGGCCAGGGTTTCGAGCCGCTCCTGGTAGGTGCGGGTGCTGATGATCTGGTCGTAGTGCTCGGGGCTGGTGTCGAGATTGTGGTTGTAGGCAGTAAGGCCGGCCTCGGCCAGGCGCTGGGCCTGGGGGTCGGTGAGCATGCCGGCGGTCACGCAGGCCTCGAGCCCCAGCTCCCGCACGCCCCGCACCATCTCGAGCATGGCCTCGAAGGGGGCTCCATCGCGGATTTCGCGCCAGGCCCAGCCCATGCAGAAGCGCTGGGCGCCGGCCGCTTTGGCGGCCCGGGCCCGTTCCAGCACCGGTGCCACCTCCAGGTTGGGGCGGCCTTTGAGGTCGCTGCTGTTGTGCAGGGACTGGGGGCAGTAGGCGCAGTCCTCTTCACAGCCGCCGGTTTTAACGCTGAGCAGGGAGGCGAGCTGCACCCTGTAGCCGGGATTGGCCTGGCGATGCACCGCCTGGGCGCGCCAGAGCAGGTCCACCAGGGGCAGGGCCAAAAGGGCCTCGATCTCGGCCACGCTCCAGTCGTGGCGCAGCCCTACCCCCTGGTCCAGGCCGCGACCTATCTCCAGGCCTGGCTCGGCGCCGGCTGGGGGGAAGGGCTGGACCAGGGCCTGGCCCAGATCCTGGGTGGTCGGCGCTGCGGGAGAGAGGGTCAAGGGCCCGGTGTCAGGGAGTGGGGGAGTGGACGCCACCGAAGCGGCGTTGGCGGCTCTGGTAGTCGAGCAGGGCCTGGGTGAGGGCCGCTTCGTTGAAGTCGGGCCAGAGCACATCGGTGATGTGGAGCTCGGCGTAGGCCAGTTGCCAGAGCAGGAAGTTACTGATCCGGTGTTCGCCGCTGGTGCGGATCAGCAGGTCCGGATCCACCTCCCCGGCCGTGTGCAGTTCGGCGGCAAAGCTGTGTTCATCAATGGCGGCCGGATCGAGCTGGCCGGCGGCCACCTGCTCGGCTAGGCGCCTGGCGGCCAGGACCAATTCGCGGCGGCCGCCGTAGTTGGTGCAGACGTTGAAATGGATGCCGGTGTTGTGGGCCGTGCGTTCGGTGGCATCGGCGATGCGCTGTTGCAGACCTTCGGGAAGTTGCTGCAATTCCCCTAGGAAGCGGATCCGCACCTGCTCCCGTTCCAAGGCTTCCAGCTCCCGGGCCAATACCCGCTCAAATAGGGCCATAAGGAAGCTCACTTCCTCCCCGGGCCGGCTCCAGTTCTCAGTAGAGAAGGCGTAGGCGGTGAGGGCACCGATGCCCCAGTCGCTGCAGAGCCGCAGGGTGCGTTTCAGGGCTTCCACCCCCTCGCGATGGCCCATCACCCGCGGCAGGTTGCGCTGGCGAGCCCAGCGGCCGTTGCCATCCATGATCACGGCCACGTGGGCCGGCAGGCGGGCGGGATCAAGGGCTTCAGGCAGGGTCTGGACCAACGGACGGCTCGCCTGGGGGGTCTCCGTGGTCGCCAGGGAGCGACTCATGCGTGGGGGTCTGGGCCTTCCTTGGCCACGGTACGTCCTGTGCTGACAGGGGACTTGGGGCCACGGGTGGGCGCGGGGACCTGGGCGGACCCCCTGGCACTGGCTTGGGCGAGAGCTTTGGCCTGGGGCTTGGCGGCTGCCTTGCTGCCGGGCTTGGCGGCGGACTGGGCCATGGCGTCGGCGAGTAGCTCCTGCAGGCGGCCGCTGGTGATCGGCCGCTCCAGCCGGCCCTGGCGGGCCAGGGACAGGGTGCCCGTTTCTTCCGAAACCACGATGCAGAGGCAGCGATCGAAGCGCTCGGTGATCCCCAGGGCGGCCAGGTGGCGGGTGCCGAAGCGGTTGAGACCCTGGCGCGAGATCGGCAGGATCACCCCGGCCGAGAGGATGCGGTTGCCTTTCACCAGTAGGGCGCCGTCGTGCAGGGGCGTATTGGCGGTGAACAGGTTCAAGATCAGGTCCACCGACAGCTGGGCATCGAGGGCGATGCCGGGATTGAGGAAGTCTTCTGGCCGCAGGTCACTGCCGAGGTCGAGCACGATCAGGCCGCCGCGCCGCAGCTGGGAGAGCTTTCCCGCCGCCTCCGACAGCACCGCCACGGCTCCGGAGGCCAGCTTGTCGGCTCCATGGCTGCCAAACAGCACATCGAGGCGGCCGGTGCCGAGCAGCTCCATCAGCCGGCGCAGATCTCCCTGCCAGAGGATCGCCAGGGCCAGGCTGCAGGCCAACACCAGCGCATCCACCAGCTTGCTGGTGAGGGGCAGGTTGGCGTAGCGCTGCACCACCCAGGCCAGGGCCACCAGGAGCAGGTAGCCCCGCAGCAACCAGAGGGTGCGGGGTTCCTTCACCCGGGCCAGGAGCACCAGGCCAAGGGCTGTCGCCAGCAGCAGATCGAGCAGCAGCCTCAGATCGACGAACCCCAACCCGATCCCCTCAGAAAGCCACCGGAATGGGGTCAGGCTACCGGCGTTAACCGTTCTGGCAGCAGGTCGTAGCGCAGCAGCTCCTCTGGCTGTTCGCGTCGTTGCACCAGATCCGCCGCTCCCTCGTGTACGAGCACGGCCGCTGGTTTGGGGATGCGGTTGTAATTGGAGGCCATGGAGGCGTTGTAGGCACCGGTGGCAAAAACGGCGAGCACATCGCCGCTTTGGGCCGGTGGCAGGGCCAGATCCTTGAGCAAGACATCGCCCGATTCGCAGTGTTTGCCGGCCAGGGTGACCCGCTCGCTGGCCCCGGCCCGGGGCCGCTCCACCAACACGGCCGTGTATTGGGATTGATAGGTGATCGGCCGGGGGTTGTCGCTCATGCCGCCATCCACCGACAGGTAAGTGCGGATGCCGGGCACCTCCTTGCGGCTACCGATGCGATAGAGGGTGAGGCCGGCGCTGGCCACTAGGGAACGGCCCGGTTCACAGAGCAGGCGGGGCAGCTCCAGGCCCCGTTGCTGGCAGGCCTGGTGCACGGATTCGGCCACCCCACGGACCCACTCCTGGATCGAGGGGGGATCGTCACTGGCCACGTAGCGAATGCCGAGGCCGCCGCCGACGTTGAGATCGCGCACCGGATGGCCAAGGGAGCGGGCCAGGGCCAGGGCATCGGCAAGCACCCCGGCCAGGTCCCGGTGCGGTTGCAGTTCGAAGATCTGGGAGCCGATGTGGGCATGGAGGCCGGTGAGCTGGGCCCAGGGGTGCCGGATGAGTTCCCGCAGCACCGCTTCGAGCTGGTCGGGGTCAAAGCCGAACTTGCTATCGAGATGGCCGGTTTGGATGTACTCGTGGGTGTGGCACTCGATGCCCGGGGTGAGCCGCAGCATCAGGGATACGGGGGCAGCCGGCGCCAGTTCGGCCAGCAGCTCCAGGTCGTGCCAGTTGTCGAGCACCACGGTGACGCCAGCCCCGATGGCCAGGGTTAGCTCCTCGCGGGATTTGTTGTTGCCGTGCAGCACGATCCGCTCGGCGGGCATGCCGCCCTCCAGGGCGGTGAGCAGCTCACCCGAGGACACCGCATCGAGGCCCAGGCCTTCCGAGGCCACCAGGGCGGAGATCGCCAGGCTGCTGTTGGCCTTGGAGGCGTAGAGGGCCAGCGACGGGCCCGGGTAGTGGGCTTCAAGGGCCTGGCGATAGGCCCGGCAGGTGGCCCGCAGGGTGGCCTCATCGAGCACATACAGGGGCGTGCCGTAGCGCTGGGCAAGGCCGGCCAGGTCACAGCCGCCCACCTGCAGCCGGCCCTTGGCGTCCAGGGCGCTGCTGATCGGCGTCAGGTTGCGGTTGGGACTGTCGATGTCCCGCTCCAGCTCGTAGGGGCCGGCGGCTTCCGGGGTGGTCGCCACCACCGCTTCAGAGCTCAGCCCAGCTGCCACTGCAGCTGACTCAGTGGTGATGGTCATCAGGGCGCCCGAATCCAGCAAGGGCGACAATCGTAGGCAGAACGGGTTGAGGGGCTGTGCCCGATCCAACCGATGCTGCCCTGGGTTTCGCCCAGCCAGCCTCCAAGGCAGCTGAACCTTCCTTAGGGCTGCCCTTCAGGCCAAGCCCTGCCCGGCTGCTGCAAGCCCTTGATCTGCAGGCCTGTCTCGCCCTCGATGGTGCAGCCCTGGGCGGCTTCTGGAGCGAAAGCCAATGGCGCTCCGAGCTGGAGGGGGCCGGCCGCCTTTGCCTGGGAATCGACCAGCCCAATCCCGGGGCCCCCGGCGGCCTGGTGGCGGTGGCCTGCGGCTGGCTGGTGGTGGATGAACTGCACATCACCGTGCTGGCCGTCCATCCCGCGGGCCGGCGCCAGGGCCTGGGGCGCCAGCTGCTCGAGGCCCTGCTCGACGGGGCCCGGGCCCGGGGCGCCCTGCACGCCACCTTGGAGGTGGCAGCTGACAACCAGGCGGCCCTAGCCCTCTATGGCTCCTGCGACTTCCAGACGGCGGGAACCCGTCGCGGTTACTACCGCGGCGGCCAGGATGCCTTGATCCAATGGAAAAGGATCGCTACCGCTGCATAAGGCCCGCTTGAGAGCGTCGTCTGCTAACTGTCAGCATTGGTACGGATTGCCGCCTATTTTTGTCGCAAATGCCCAAAAGTTTCAGCGGTTACGTTGTTGCGCCAACCGGGGCTCTCCCCTGTCAGGCAAAGGCTTATTCCCCTAGTCCAGCGGCACCCCCAATCCCCTGCCAATCCTGATAGCTTGGGGACACCTGCAACTGGCACCGCCCCATGTTCGAGCGGTTTACCGAGAAAGCCATCAAGGTGATCATGCTGGCCCAGGAGGAGGCCCGCCGCCTTGGCCACAACTTCGTCGGCACTGAGCAGATCTTGCTGGGCTTGATCGGCGAGGGCACCGGGGTGGCAGCCAAGGTGCTGAAGTCGATGGGGGTCAACCTCAAGGACGCCCGGGTCGAGGTCGAAAAGATCATCGGCCGCGGCTCCGGCTTTGTGGCCGTGGAGATTCCCTTCACGCCCCGGGCCAAACGGGTCCTGGAGCTGTCCCTCGAAGAAGCGCGCCAACTCGGCCACAATTACATCGGTACCGAACACCTGCTGCTGGGCCTAATCCGCGAGGGTGAAGGCGTGGCCGCCCGGGTGCTGGAGAACCTCGGCGTCGACCTGGCCAAGGTGCGCACCCAGGTGATCCGCATGCTGGGCGAAACGGCCGAGGTCACTTCCGGTGGCGGCAGCAAGGGTTCCACCAAAACCCCAACGCTGGATGAATTCGGCACCAACCTCACCCAGCTAGCCGCCGAAGGCAAGCTTGATCCGGTGGTGGGTCGCCAGAATGAAATTGAACGGGTCATCCAGATCCTCGGCCGCCGCACTAAGAACAACCCGGTGCTAATTGGCGAGCCTGGGGTGGGTAAAACGGCCCTTGCTGAAGGTCTGGCCCAGCGCATCACCCAGGGTGAAATCCCCGATATCCTCGAAGACAAACGGGTTCTCACCCTTGATGTCGGCCTGCTGGTGGCCGGCACTAAATACCGGGGTGAGTTTGAGGAGCGCCTCAAAAAGATCATGGAAGAGATCCGCAGCGCCGGCAATGTGATCCTCGTGATTGATGAGGTTCACACCTTGATTGGCGCGGGTGCGGCCGAAGGCGCCATTGATGCTGCCAATATTTTGAAGCCGGCCCTAGCCCGGGGTGAGCTGCAATGCATCGGCGCCACAACTCTTGATGAATACCGCAAGCACATTGAACGGGATGCGGCCCTAGAGCGGCGCTTTCAGCCGGTGATGGTGGGCGAGCCCTCCGTGGCCGACACGATTGAAATCCTGCGGGGCCTCAGAGAGCGCTACGAGCAACACCATCGCCTCAAAATCAGCGACGAAGCTGTTGTGGCAGCAGCCACCCTCGGCGATCGCTATATCTCCGATCGTTTCCTGCCCGATAAGGCCATCGACCTGATCGATGAGGCCGGTAGCCGAGTGCGTCTGCTCAATTCCAAGCTGCCGGTAGCTGCTAAGGAAGTGGATAAGCAGTTGCGCGATGTGCAGAAGCGCAAGGAATCTGCCGTGCGCGAGCAGGACTTTGGCAAGGCTGGCGAACTGCGCGACAAGGAAGTCGAACTGCGCGAGCAGATTCGCACGATCCTGCAGTCCCGCCGCGACGAGGAGTCCAGTTCGACCAGCAATTCTGGTGAGGGCGCCGCTGAGGCCGAGTCGGCCCCAGCCGGGGCTTTTTCCGAGGGCCAATCGGTCTATGACGCCACCGGTGAGCGCACCCCCGTGGTTACCGAGGAGGACATTGCCCAGATCGTCGCATCCTGGACCGGGGTGCCGGTGCAAAAACTCACCGAGAGCGAATCGGTGAAGCTGCTGAACATGGAGGAAACCCTCCACCAGCGCCTGATCGGCCAGGACGAGGCCGTCAAGGCCGTGTCCAAGGCGATCCGCCGGGCCCGGGTTGGTCTCAAAAATCCGAACCGCCCCATTGCCAGCTTCATCTTCTCAGGCCCAACCGGCGTCGGCAAAACCGAGTTGACCAAGGCCCTAGCTGCCTACTTCTTTGGCAGTGAAGAGTCGATGATCCGTCTCGACATGTCGGAGTACATGGAGCGCCACACGGTCAGCAAGCTGATCGGTTCGCCCCCGGGCTATGTGGGCTTCAACGAAGGCGGCCAGCTCACCGAGGCCGTTCGCCGGCGGCCCTATACCGTGGTTCTGTTCGATGAAATCGAGAAGGCCCACCCTGATGTCTTCAACTTGCTGCTGCAGCTGCTCGAAGATGGTCGCCTCACCGATTCCAAGGGCCGCACGGTGGACTTCAAGAACACGATGATCATCATGACCTCGAACATCGGTTCGAAGGTGATCGAGAAGGGCGGCGGCGGTCTTGGTTTTGAGTTCTCCGGCAGCAGTGTAGAAGACACCCAGTACACGCGCATTCGCTCGCTGGTGAATGAGGAGCTGAAGCAATACTTCCGCCCCGAATTCCTGAACAGGCTTGATGAAATCATCGTGTTCCGCCAACTCAGCCGCGACGAAGTGAAGCTGATCGCCGAGATCATGCTGCGCGAAGTCTTCGCCCGCATGCAGGAAAAGGGCATCACCCTGTCGGTCTCAGAATCCTTCAAGGAGCGGCTTGTCGAAGAGGGCTACAACCCCAGCTACGGCGCCCGGCCCCTGCGCCGCGCCGTGATGCGCCTGCTCGAAGATTCCCTGGCCGAGGAATTCCTCTCCGGCCGCATCACCGACGGCGACTCAGCCCTCGTTGACGTGGATGACAGCAAGCAGGTAGTGATCCGCAAGGATGGAGCTGCCCCCCTACCGGAGTTGGCGGCGGCCGGGGTCTAGGCCCCCTCGGGATTGGCCTCAACCTTGCCCTAAGGGGATCCAAGCCCAACTCGTCAAGGGCTCTTTAGGGGAGCCCACTATTTCGACCATTCTTTTACAAACCCGGCCCAATAGCCGGGTTTTTTATGGCCTTGCGTCGATGTGTTCGTAGCGCCAGCGCCTAACTTCAAATCACCTGTGCCACCAGATCAGGACGCTATAATTTGCCGTAACAGTTAGCTCTTGCCAGCTTGTTGCTGGATCACTAGAAAAACCCACAATAAAGCTCCCAGCAATGGGCTTTCCCATGTGCTCTGGGATGCAATGATTCGCTCTGCCTGGGGGGCGTTCTTGAGCTGTAAGAGAATCTCCTCACATCACAGTTATGGTCCGATGGCATCAGCCTTCTTGCCTTGGCCGTGGCGCGAAACGGCCGATTGGTGAGCTTCGATTGTCGACTCAATTGCGATGCTATGAAGGGCGGACGGGTGGCCTTGTGGTTGATCAATGAATAACCACAAGGCCTGGGTTTATCATCGCTAAACGATGAAATTAGAGCTTAACTCTTAAGCCGCCGCCATAGCCAACCTAATTCCCGGTGGAGAAGGCCTCAACATTGACGTTGGCATAGAGAGCTGTGGATTGGCCCCAGTCCACATCGGCGCCAGCGGCGATGGAGAAGCCATTCACGCCGCGATTTTGTCCCTGGGTGAGGAAGGAAACAAAACCAGAAGCAGGCATGGAGGCCGACAGGGAACTGTTGCCCAATTCACCGGCGAGGGCATCCATCTGATCGGCCTAGTTGGTGCCCTGCCAGGCTGGCTTCCCCAGCCTTGGGCCGTCAGCCTTTAGAAGGCTTGAACTTCTCCAGGATCCCTGTTTGGGTTGCACAGGCGCCTGAATTGGCCCACCACCCCATCGCCGTAGCCCTCCCGCACGCTTTGCCAGGCCTTGCCATCGCCTTTGGCGTCATAGGTTTGATCGGTGCAGTCGTATTGGACTAGGAGTAGTTTGGTGCTGCTGCTGCTGGGAATCACCCTGGGGGGGATGGTGGTGCAGGTGGTGTAGGTTGAGCTTGTCTGATTATAACTTGCATTACCGTTCCAGTTGTTATTCCAGTTGCCATTTGCGTTATGGCGGTTATTTTGGCGCCTGCCGCCGTTGCCGTAGTTGTCTGTGATGCAGGTTGTCTTGCCTTCGACCACACGCTCGGGTGTGATGAAGTTGAAGCGCAGTTCCCCCCAAACGTAGCGATGACCTGGGATCTCCGCCTTGGCTGGGCCTAGGGCTAGCAGCAGCCAGGTCCCGCTTGTGATTAGGGCTGAAGAAAGCCTTGGCAGCCGAACTTGCATGGGTTGGGGCGGTTCCTTTGCATCTAGATCATGGTCACTTTCGGTTGGTTTGTGGTGCTCCGGCGTGGTTTAGGGGGTCTTTGATCGAACCCCTGGAGACAGTTTAACGCTTGCTGGCAATCGATTCATTGGCCCATCTTTTTGGCTGCTCCAGCCTCGTCTGTCTGTGAGTGTGATCATCAGTGTGTCGCCATCGCCGCCACCAAGAAAGGAGCTGGCGATTCTCGATGCGGTCAAGCCTTCTTACCTAGTCTTGATTGTGTTTTTGCCCTTATTTGAAGCGTATTTTGGTATAGTTGCCTCCATGCAAACCCAAATAATACTGGGCTTTGATGCTGGTGTTATTTGAGCGGGTTGTTATGGAGACGCGTCGTTTTTAGGTCCCCAGCTGTGGTTTGGCTTGGTCGTTGCCGTTGGCCCAGGGTGAGCGGGCTGCTGCAGGCGCTGGTCCCGTCCAGCCGGATCGGCTCCAGGCCTTACTGCAGGCATCCTCTCAATGTTGCCCTGCTTCTGAGGATCTCTGCAGGTGACCTTGCTTGAACGACCTCCTGAGCGATGTCATCGTCTTGGGCTTGGCGGTCCCATGCCTGTTGGCTGGCGCCTGGCCCCTGGTTGAAGTTCTGCCCCGCTCACGGGCTTTCCCCTGTCAGGGACTGGCCGCTCAGCGCCTTAGACTCTCCTTTAAATCGGCTCTTGCAGGCCTGTCCCACTGGGGATTGGGCTGGGGCAAGGGTTGCTACCACCTCAAACCCCAGGCGGAGACAGCACTTTGGCGACCCACGAGATCTTCATGCCCGCCCTCAGCTCCACGATGACGGAGGGCAAGATCGTGGAGTGGCTCAAAAAGCCTGGCGACCGGGTGGGCCGCGGTGAGTCGGTGCTGGTGGTGGAGTCCGATAAGGCCGATATGGATGTGGAGTCGTTTAACGAGGGCTTCCTGGCGGCGGTGTTGATGCCGGCCGGTTCTACGGCACCCGTTGGTGAAACGATCGGCCTGGTTGTGGAAACTGAAGCCGAAATTGCCGCTGCGCAAGCCCAGGCACCGGCTGCTCCCGCTGCTGCTGCGGCCCCAGCGCCGGTGGCGGCAGCCGTTGCCGTGGCGCCAGTCGCCCCTGCCGTCGTGGCACCTCCCGCTCCGGTGGCGGTGCCTGTGCCGGTTGCGGCCGGAGCTCCTGCCGCCGGCAGGTTAATGGCCTCGCCTAGGGCCAAGAAGCTCGCCTCCCAGTTAGGGGTTGCCCTCGGCTCCGTGCGCGGCAGCGGTCCCAACGGCCGCATCCAGGGGGAAGATGTGCTCGCCGCCGCTGGCCAATCCGCCGGCATTCCCCAGGTGGCTGAAGGCACTGGCCCCGCGGTGCTCACAGCTTTCGGTAATGGGAGTGGCAATGGCAATGGCAGTGGCAATGGGAGTGGCGCTCCCCTCGCCTCGGCTCCCCTGGGCCAAACCTTTGGCCAGCCCGGTGAAACCACCGCCTTCAACACCCTCCAGCAGGCGGTGAACCGCAACATGGTGGCCAGCTTGGAGGTGCCCTGTTTCCACGTGGGTTACACGATCACCACCGACAAACTTGATGCTTTTTATAAGCAGGTGAAGCCCAAGGGCGTCACGATGACCGCCCTACTGGCTAAGGCTGTGGGCGTGGTGCTGGCCCGCCATCCCCAGGTGAATGCGGCCACCAGCCCTGCCGGCATGGCCTATCCGGCCTCGGTGAATGTGGCTGTGGCCGTGGCCATGGATGACGGTGGCCTGATCACCCCAGTGCTGGCTAACGCCGATACAACCGATCTGTATTCCCTCTCCCGTAACTGGGCCGATTTGGTCGCCCGCTCCCGCACCAAACAACTCAAGCCCGAGGAATACAGCACCGGCACCTTCACCCTTTCGAACCTGGGCATGTTTGGTGTGGATCGCTTCGATGCGATCTTGCCCCCCGGCACAGGCGCGATCTTGGCGGTGGCGGCGTCCCGTCCCACGGTTGTGGCCGGCAAGGATGGTTCGATTGTGGTGAAGCCCCAGATGCAGGTGAATCTCACCTGTGACCATCGGGTGATCTACGGCGCCCATGGGGCGGCCTTCCTGAAGGATCTAGCCCAGTTGATTGAAACGAATCCGGAGAGCTTGGCGATCTGATGGCAACGGTTCCTATCGTTTGCCGTGGACCACGGGCTCAGCGTGCTGGTGGCTCTGGGACTGGGTTTGGGTTTGGGCGTGGGTAGCTCTGCCCTGCCCAACCGTCGCCAGGTTTTGGCTTAAACGACTGGTGGTGGCAGCCATGACCAGACAATCCAGTTCCGGCGATCGCCAAGGACCGCCCATCGATCCCGCCGACCAGCGGCTCTCGAATTACGGCTTTGACCTGCCTGCTGCCGCCATTGCCCAGCGGCCGGCCGAACCCCGCCACGAGGCTCGCCTGCTGATGGTGGAGCCCCAGGCGGGGGCCCAGCACCAACGGGTCTGGGACCTGGTGGAGGCCCTCAAGCCGGGGGACCTGCTGGTGGTGAATGACACCCGTGTCCTGCAGGCGCGCTTGGCGGCCCGGCGGGCCAGCGGCGGGGCGGTGGAGCTGCTGGTGCTCGAACCCCAGGGTGCAGGGCGCTGGTCTTGCCTGGCCAAGCCCGCCAAAAAGGTCAGGCCCGGYGACTGGCTCACGGTKGAGGCCACCGGCCAGCCGCCCTTGGCCCTGGAGGTGCTGGCGATCGATCCCTCCACCGGCGGCCGCATTCTGCAATTTCCTGACGAGTRCGCCGACGCCGCGGCGCTTGAGCCGCTGCTGCTGCGCTACGGCGCCATTCCCCTGCCCCCCTACATCCACTCCCACAGCGAATCCGACAACCAGCGCTACCAAACCCGCTACGCCACCCAGCCCGGGGCCGTGGCCGCGCCCACGGCGGGGCTGCACCTCAGTGACGAGCTGCTGGCTGCGCTGGAGGCCAGGGGCGTGGAGCTGGCCCGGGTCACCCTGCACGTGGGCCTGGGCACCTTTCGCCCGGTGGAAACGGACGATCTCCGCCAACTCCAGCTCCACAGCGAATGGGTGGAGGTAACCCCGGCCCTAGTGGCCGCGGTGGCTGCCTGCCGGAGCCGGGGCGGCCGGGTGATCGCCGTGGGCACCACAAGTGTGCGCAGCCTGGAGGCCGTGGCGGCCCTCCACGGCGGCCAGCTCGCCGCCCACCGCGGCCCGGTGAATTTGGTGATCCAGCCGGGTTACCGCTTTGCCGTGGTGCAGGGTCTGCTCACCAATTTCCACCTCCCAAAAAGTTCCCTGTTGTTACTGGTGAGCGCCCTGATYGGCCGCCAACGGCTTCTCGATCTCTACGCCGAAGCGATCAGGGAGGGCTACCGCTTCTTTTCCTACGGCGATGCCATGTGGATCGATCCGGCGGCGGTGCTCGAGCCAGCCCGGCCGCCGAACTAACTGAGCTCCTGACGAGGGCCGTGGTGGTGACTTAACGCTTGGGTCCACTCCCCCCTGGCTCGCTTGATGGGCTCAGCGTGGGGGATTCTGTTGGCGTACAAAAAAGCCCTCGGCTATGCCGGGGGCTTGGGGGTTGGCAGCCTGCCAGATCCTCTTGGGATCAGGCAGCGGCCAGGTTGGCGGCGACGAAGTCCCAGTTCACCAGCTTGTCGAGGAAGGTGGCCATGTA
Organism: Synechococcus sp. Baikal-G1; assembly: GCA_002737305.1. Classification (GTDB taxonomy): domain Bacteria; phylum Cyanobacteriota; class Cyanobacteriia; order PCC-6307; family Cyanobiaceae; genus BAIKAL-G1. The sequence goes on along the minus strand of NSII01000155.1, from coordinate 4,865 downwards.
ATCGGGACGGCGGTTCTGGTAGTCCAGGTAGTAGGCGTGCTCCCACACATCCATGGTCAGCAGGGCCGTTTGGCCATGGGCCAGGGGCAGGTCGGCGTTGGCGGTTTTGGTCACCTTGAGGGTGCCGCCATCRAGCACGAGCCAGGCCCAGCCGCTGCCGAATTGGGTGGCGCCGGCGGTTTTGAACGCCTCGACAAACTTGTCGAAACCGCCGAAATCAGCGGTGATTTTATCGGCCAGGGCGCCCGTGGGGCTGCCGCCGCCACCGGGTTTGATGCACTGCCAATAGAAGCTGTGGTTCCACACCTGGGCAGCGTTGTTGAACACGCCGGCCTTGCTGGCATCACCCGCCACGGCGGTGATGGTGTCTTCGAGGCTTTTGGCTTCGAGCTCCGTGCCTGCCACCAGGTTGTTGAGGTTGGTCACATAGCCAGCGTGGTGCTTGCCGTGGTGAAACTCCAGGGTCTGGCGGGAGATGTGGGGCTCGAGCGCATCGGGGCCGTAGGGCAGCGCGGGCAGCGTATGAGCCATGGAGAGGGAAAAAAAGAGTGTCTTGTCCGGCTAGCGACTGGGCGGGTACCAGCGCTTTGGGCAGGCAGCCAACTGGCTGGTTCAGCCGATAACCGGTCGGAACCATCCTAACGATTTCGGCCGGAGTTTCTGGTGGGGAAACCGCCTCAGCGGCCCACCTGGAGCAGTTCCACCTCGAACACCAAGGTGGCGTTAGGAGGGATCACGCCCCCAGCGCCCCGCTCGCCGTAGGCCAGGTCGGGGGGGATCACCAGCCTGCGCTTGCCGCCCACCTTCATGCCGGCCACGCCCTCATCCCAACCCTTGATCACCCGGCCACCGCCGAGGGGGAAGGCGAAGGGACCCCGGCCGTAGCTGCTGTCAAATTCCTTGCCGGTGAGCAGGGTGCCGCGGTAGTTGACGTTCACGGTCTGGCCGGCCACGGCCTCGGCGCCGCTGCCGATCACCAGGTCGGTGATGCGCAGGCCCGAGTCGGTGGTGCGTTCCTTGGGGGCATCCATCGAACCGCCTAGGGCGGAGGCACTGGCCTGGGCCAGCTCGTCGTTGGCCGGGGCGCTGGAGTCAGGAGCCATGGTGAAAAGCGAGGGGTTGGAGTCGTCAGGATCCAGTTCCAGGCGGCCGGAAGGGACGGCAGCAGCGGCGCTGGCGGGGGGTGCGCTGAGGGCGCCGGTGGTGGAGGGCCTGGGCGCTGCAGCCTGCACGGTGGACGGCGAAACCAGCTGGCTGACCARGGCCAGCATCAGGCAGGCCAGACAAACGGCAGARCTGATCAGGATGTCGCGCATGGGGAGGCAACTCCACACCAATGGGGCGATTCTGCCAGGGTCCCGCCGCTGGCCATGGACCGGGCTTCAGGGGCTTGGGCCTTGGGGCTACGGCCCCTGATTTGGCAGTCCATCGGCATCGCTCACTGGGGGGAGCGGATCGCTGGCACTGCGCTGCTGGCGCAGGGTTTGCTCCAGCCGGTCAATCCGGCCCCGCAGTTCGTCCAGTTCCCGTTGCCGGGCCAGGCCGAGGTCCTGCAGGAAATTATCGATGTTGCGCTCCATCTTGCGGCCGGTCTGCTGTTCCAGTTCCGGGTTCTCGCCCCGCAGACTGGCCATTACCTCATCCACCAGCCGGCTGGCCTCGCTGGGATCGAGGCGGCCGCTGCTCACCCAGGCCTGGGTCACAACCCGCAAGCGGTCGGCCACCAGGGAGGTGGTGCCGAGGCCACGCAGGAGCAGCTGTTGGAGCGGATTGGCGGGATCCATGGTCATGGGGCTGAGCTCGGGTGGTTCAGACCCTGGCGCTTCCTAGGGTCCATTGCCATGGCAGAGAACCGCCTTTTTCAGTGGCAGCACCCCCTGCTGGTGGGTGCCCTGGCGGGGCTGCTGGCGGGCCTGGCCCTRCCGCCCCAGGGCTGGCCGCCCCTGCTCTGGCTGGCCCTGGTGCCCCTTTGGGCCCTGGGGCCCCGGGCTGCTGGAGTGGGCGCCGCCGTCGCCGTGCTGGTCAGCCATCGCTGGCTGCTGTGGCTCCAYCCCCTSGATTGGGTGGGGGTGCCAGGGCCGCTGAGCCTGCCGCTTTGCCTAGCCCTTTGGGCAGCCTGTGGCCTGCTGGCAGGCCTGCTGGTGGCCAGTTGGCGCGCCCTGATCGGTCGGCTGGGGCCGGAGCGCCCGGCCACCGCCCTGGTGGGTTCGGCCCTTTGGGGCCTGCTGGAAGTGGCCCTGGCTCGGGGCCCGTTGTTTTGGCTGGGCCTCGGATCGGCAGCCCTGCCGGGGGATCGGCCCCTGGCAGGGCTAGCCCTGGCGATCGGAGCGGGCGGGCTGGCGGCGGTTCAGTTGCTGGTCGGCTGGGGGCTGTGGCGGGTGCTGGTGGCGGCCCGTTCGGGCCGGGGCCCTTGGCGACGGCTTGCCGTGCTCTGGTGCGCCGCCGTTTTGGTGGGGCACGGCTTGGGTTGGGGCCTGTTAGCGGCCGAATCCCCCTCCAGCGCTAAGCCCATCTCCCTCTTGCTGTTACAGCCGGCAATTCCCACCCGTCACAAATTTGAGTTTGGCCAGCAGCAACGGCTGCTCCAGCGCCTAGCCGCCGCCCAGCAGGAGGCCAGCGAGCGGGGCCTGCAGGCGGTGCTGTTGCCGGAGGGCGCCCTGGCCCTGGGCCAGGGCCTGCCCCTGCAGGCGCCGGTGGAGGTGCTCAGCGGTGGCTTCCGCCTCAATGGTGGCGACCGCCGCAGCAGCCTGTTGCGCTTTGCGCCAGGTCAAATCGTGCCGACGGGCTGGGTGGACAAACACCGGCTCGTTCCCCTGGGCGAATGGGTGCCCCTGGCCGGCTTGCTCGAGTGGAGTGGCCTTTCGGCGGTGGGGGGGCTGAGCCCCGGAAGCCCATCGCGGCTCCTGCCTCGGCCCGATGGGGCGATCGGAGTCGCCATTTGCTACGAGATCGCCGATGGCCATGGCCTGGCCGCCGCCAGCCACGACGGGGCCCAGTGGTTGCTGGCTAGCGCCAACCTCGACCCCTATCCGCCGCTCCTGCAGCATCAGTTTTCTGCCCTTGCCCAATTGCGGGCCATCGAATCGGGCCGTTGGTTAGTGAGTGTGGCCAACACGGGCCCCAGCCTGGTGATGAACCATCAGGGGGTTGTGCAAAACAGTCTGTCCTCAGGACGCGCCGGCTCGGGTTTGGTTGCGGTGCATCCACGGTTTAACCAGACTCCCTATAGCCGTTGGGGGGAATGGCCCCTGCTGCTACTTGGGGCTTGGGGAGTGATCTGGCGACTGGGCAGAACTCGATCGTCGCCGTGAGTCCGGGCGGTTCAGATGGGCCAGTTGATGAGCATGGATTAGGGCTGATGCCAAAACAAACCGGCGCCGACTAGCGCGCACACCGCCTCAGGATTGCCAGGGCGGTTGCCATGAGCGGACCGGCTGGGTGCAAAAGGAGCGATAGCACCACAAGCGCTTCTGAGCTGGCCTCCAATGAACCGATCCCTTGGGATCGCTTCTGGTGGCAGAGTTTTTGGGTCTAGGGCCCAGCCGGCTCGGCCGATCTCACCCAAGCCCAGGGCAAGCTGCCTGGGACGACGTTCTTTCTCAGCATCGAGAGGGGGCCACTTGCCATCTCGGGATTGGATTGGGCATGGAGGTGGGCGCGTTCAAGTAACAATCGCCGATAGGGGAGAAAGCTTCAAAATTGAGTGGTCTGACGGCCCTAAGATGACCTATGTACGATTAAACGTAGGCCCAGACCGCCCGAATGTTGTTGACAAGCTAGGTGGCTATTGGTATTGGAATTCCCACCGCGATGGCGTGGGGTTTAACCTCTACAACCCCAGCAATCGCAATACCATTAATTGTGAGGCGTGATTGGATTTTGTTTTCTGGTATTTGGTGATTTAGGGGTTGTGTTGCAATGGCTGCAACAGGGGATTTGATCCAGTTGTTTGCTTGATGAAAACACCCTATTCCCTGATGTCCCACCAGGTTTGAAAATGGAAGTCACCCCATTGATTCCCAACCCCAGGGGCTTGATGACAGGGCCCACCCACCCAGCTCAGATGACTGATCAGTGGCCGGCTGGACGCAGCTATCAAGGGGGCTCGGGAGCTGCGACGCCTGCCGGCCATCGACTAGCACCTGTCATGGCTGCGGCTGATCAGGGACCTGAAGACGCCGAAGGTGCCCCAGATACAAGAAAACCCAGGCCAGGCCTGGGATCTTCAAATGGAGCCAAGCGGATTCGAACCGCTGACCCCCTGCATGCCATGCAGGTGCTCTACCAGCTGAGCTATGGCCCCATTGCAACGACTGTACACCTCAGACTTGCCGCCACACCGCAACTAGTTGGCCTTGCACTGTTACCTGATCTGCAGGCAGGGTAATAGCTGAATAACGCTGGTTTGCAGCCTCAAGGCGCACTTGATTTCCCTCCAGATGGAAATGCTTCAAAGTGGTGCCGCTGCCTGCCACCAGGGCGCTAACGATGGTGCCCGCCTTAAGGCGGTTCAATTCCTGCACCGGTTCCATTAGCACCACATCACCATCGGCAATATGGGCATCTTCCATACTGTCGCCATTAACGGTTAGGGCAAATAAACCGCGGCGTTCCAGCAGTGGTTGCAGATCTAAATGTTCTTCCACATCGTGGAAAGTTTCCACCAATCCACCGGCGGCAACACTGCCGAGCACTGGTATTGCCATGCTATTTGGCACTTCACCTAAAAGTTGCAGCGTGCGGGCTTGGCCTTCTTTCCAGGTAATCCAGCCCTTTTGTTGCAGGTGGCGCAAACGGCTTTGCACTGGCGCAGGTGAACGCAACCCCATTACAGCCATCATTTGCCGGATGGAAGGGCTGTGGCG